>CAYLVH010000014.1:0-29103 GCA_964387095.1 uncultured Oscillospiraceae bacterium | reverse complement strand
CTGTTCTGACAATCAAGCCTTGATATTTTCACGGGCATGCTTTATAATTTTTGTAATGAAGTTTTTTACACTGTTTTGGAGGTCGATTGCGTATGAATTTAAAGGGCCGGAGCTTTCTCAAGCTGCTTGACTTTACCCCTGAGGAAATTTCCCACCTGCTGGCTTCGGCGGCAGAGCTGAAGGCTCAAAAAAAGGCGGGCATCCCCCAGGACACCCTGCGGGGGAAGAATATCGCGTTGATTTTCGAAAAGGCCAGCACCCGCACTCGCTGCGCCTTCGAGGTTGCCGCCCATGATCTGGGCATGCATGTGACCTATCTGGATCCCTCCGGCTCTCAGATTGGCAAGAAGGAGTCCATCCCGGACACCGCCCGGGTTCTGGGCCGCATGTTTGACGGCATCGAATACCGGGGCTATGGTCAGGAGATCGTGGAATGCCTGGCGGAGTACGCCGGCGTCCCCGTATGGAACGGCCTTACCAATGAATTTCACCCCACCCAAATCCTGGCGGACTTTCTGACCATCCGGGAGCACTTCGGCTACCTGAAGGGCATCAACCTGGTTTATCTGGGGGATGGCCGCTACAACATGGGCAACTCCCTGATGGTGGGCAGCGCCAAAATGGGGCTGAACTTCACCCTCTGCGCCCCCAGTGGCTATTTCCCGGATCCCAAGCTGGTGGAGACCTGCCAGACCATTGCCGCTGAGACCAGCGCCACCATCCGCCTGTGCCAGGACCCCATGGAGGCCACCCAGGGCGCCCATGTGCTTTACACCGATGTCTGGGTTTCCATGGGCGAACCCGCCGAGATCTGGGAGCAGCGCATCCACGATCTATCCCCCTACCAGGTCAACCAGCGGCTCATGGACAACGCAGGCCCCCAGGCCCTCTTTATGCACTGTCTGCCCGCCTTCCACGACCTGAAAACCACCATCGGCAGGGAGATGGGCCAGCGTTTTGGCCGGGACGCCATGGAGGTTTCCGATGAGGTCTTTGAAGGCCCCCAGTCCATTGTCTTTGACCAGGCGGAGAACCGTATGCACACCATCAAGGCTGTCATGGCCGCCACGCTATAATCCCTGAAATTCACAAAATCCCATGCCCTCCGGCATGGGATTTTAAACCGAGTGAAGATGGTCTTTTCCAGGGGAAGGCTACGGTTTTGCCCCGGCGGTTTATTCCCGGCCTTTGTCCTTTTTCCCGGCCTCCCCCCAGGCCCTCATCCGGGCCAGCCGCTTTCTGGAATTGCTGGTGGCGATGGAAATTTCTCTGGCATAGAGCTGATACACGTCGTCCCTGTGCCCCCCCAGCTTTTCATCCAGCCTCCGGAACAGCGCCTCATCCACATCGCACCCGGTGGCCTGCCGCAGCGCCCGGGGAAGCTCATCCCGCAGCTGCCCAAGGGTTTTCCCCTGCAACCGCTCCATGGTCTCCCGGGGCTTTCCATTCCGGCCGTTGCCGGTTCCCAGGAAAAATACGATATTATGGTAGAAAAAGGTCAGCATTTTGTCCGGGCTGATGCGCATGGAACAGATATCCTGAATGATTTGGTTCAGAGTTTCATTGCACAGCTTGTCATAAATCGCGGCCTCCATTTCGCCCCCGTCATCGGGTTCCACGCCGCGATTTTCCCGCTCCTCCTCCAGAGACGCCGCCTGATGGGCCAGCACCATTCTCTGGTAGTTGGCGATCACGCCGCCGATCAGCTTTTTCAGCCAGCTCTGCCGTTGGAAGGGATGGTACTGGTCAGACTCCCGGACATATTTTGCCACCTGCTTCCAAAGGGTGAGGTCCAGCTCCTGGAGGATATCCTCCACATCCTCCCGCTTATTGAACCGTTTGCAGATCTGAGGCAGCGCATAGGCATTGACATCCCGGATCATCTTTTCCATGACAGACATGTCCCCGGCCAAAACCCCCGCTTTCAGCCACTGATAATAGGATTCGGCGCCGAAAAACACCTTTTCCTCCCCCGTCTTTTCTTCGCTCAACACGCACGCCCCCTCTGCATCCGTCAAGTTTCGTTATTTTAGCACAATTTGCCCCATATTTCAACTCTTGCACCGGGATAAGTTATCCCCTCAGCTTTCAACAAATGGATGTGATCTCTATGCTGCCCGGCTTCCAATCAGAAAAATGCATCGGCTGCCTGCAATGCGCCCGTGCCTGCCCCATGGGCGTGATCGGCAAGGGCCAGGACAACCGTCCCACAGTGCTCCCCCGGCGGCGGTGCATTGGGTGTATGCACTGCGCCGCCATCTGTCCGAAACAGGCCGTCACCTTTGACGGCCTGTCCGCCGGGCAGCTTTACCGGCCGGCGCCTGACAATCCGGTAGAACGCCTGATCTGCCAGCGCCGCTCCGTCCGGAACTTTCAGGAAACCCCGCCGGACAAGGCGGTTCTTCAATGGGCGCTGGACAAGGCGGAATACGCCCCCAGCGGCAAAAATGTCCACGCCACCCGGTGGACGGTGCTCTGGGGCAAGGCGGTCACCGACAAATTCACCCGCATGGCGCTGGATATCTGTGAATCCACCGGCGAAGCGCCAGAGCTAATCAAGCTGTATCAACGGGGCACCAACCTGATCACCTGCAACGCCCCCTGCGTGGTCATCGGCTGGTCGCCGGAGGACTGCCTGAACCCGGTCATTGACACCGCCGTGGCCATGGCCACCCTGGAAATCCTGCTGCTCAGCCGGGGGCTCTCCACCTGCTGGGGCGGCTACTTAAATCAGCTGGCCAACCACAATGACGGCCTGCGCAGGGCGTTGGGCATCCCCGACGGCTGCAAGATGCGCTGCGCCCTGATGGTGGGCTATCCCCACCGGGAAACCTATCGCAATATCCCCTACCGGCCAGATGCCAAGGTTGTTTGGCCGGAGGAAAAAGACCCATAATCTGCAAAGAAAGGCCCGTGAGAATTGGTATCTCACGGGTCTTTTTAGAGAAACTGTTCAGGCTCCGGGCTTAGATAGCATGGGTGGCCCGGCGGAGCCAGGCTCCCTCCTCCTCCGTCAGGCGGGGAGACAGGGTATTGCGCACGAGAACGTGATAGTCGTTCAGCAGCTTTTTCTCCTCCTCCGTCAGCAGGCTGACCTCCACCGCGTCCAAGTCAAAGGGCACCAGCGTCAGGTTATCAAAGTACAGGAACCGGCCATAGCTGTTGGTCTCGCCCTCCATACAGACGATGAGGTTTTCCAGGCGGACGCCAAACTTGCCCTCCAAATAGACGCCAGGCTCATTGCTGGTGATCATGCCCGGCTCCAGGACTGCCTCCTCATTCTTGCCGGTGTTTTTCCAGCGGATGCCCTGGGGGCCCTCGTGGACACTCAGCAGATAGCCCACGCCGTGGCCGGTGCCGTGATTAAAGTCCATATTGATCTCCCACAGGGGCCGTCTGGCCAGATAGTCCAGGTTGCGGCCGGTGCAGCCATAGCGGAACTTCGCCGCAGCCAGGTTCAGATGCCCCTTCAACACCAGGGTATAGAACTTCTTCTCCTCGTCAGTCAGGGGGCCCATGGCGAAGGTGCGGGTGATATCCGTGGTGCCCTCTAAATAATGTCCGCCGGTGTCGGCCAGCAGGAAGGAGCGCGGCTCAACCACCGCGTTGCTCTCCCGGGTGGCGGAATAGTGGACAATGGCGCCGTGGGGGCCCCAGGCTATAATGGGATTGAAGCTGCGGCCCAGGTAATTCTCCTGCTCGCTGCGGAACTTCTCCAGCTGCTCAGCAGCGGAGAGCTCGGTCATGGGAAGCTTGCCAGCGTTCTTCTTCAGCCAATACATGAAGCGGGTCACAGCCACGCCGTCCTTGATGTGGGCCACGCGCATATTGGCCACCTCGGTGGGGTTCTTGATGGCCTTGGGCAACTCGGTGGGGTCAGGCCGGTTCAGAACTTCCACGCCAGAGGGAACACTGGCCAGAATGGCGCTATTGATCACCCGGGGATTCATCATCACGGTCATGCCGGGCTTCAAGCCCTTGACATAGGCATACACACTGTTATAGGGCCAGAAGGTGACTCCGTCCGCCTCCAAATTCCCCCGGATCTCCTGAGAGAGTGTGCTCTCATTGATAAAGAGCACCACCTCCTCCCGGGTCACCGCCGCAAAGGACAGCACCACAGGGGTGCAGGCCACATCCCCGCCCCGGATATTCAACAGCCAGTTGATATCAGCCAGGGAAGCCATCACCAGCACATCCGCGCCGGCCTTTTTCAGTTCCTCCCGCAGGTTCCCAAGCTTCTCCCTGCGGCTCCGGCCGGTCAGCTCCGCCGGCAGCTCAAAGACAGGCTGGGCAGACAGGGCGGGACGATCCGTCCAAATCTCGTCCACCAGGTCCATTTCACTGCTGATCCGGGCTTCCTTCTCCTCCGCGGCCTCGGACAGCTCCAAATACAGCTTGGCGTTCACCGTCCTGCCGTCAAAGCCCAGGGTCATCCCCGGCTTCAGGTGCTCCTTTAGATAATCGATGATGGTGGGAATGTCAGGTTCCCCCATCTTGCAAAGTTCGATTCCGCTGTCCCCCAGCTGCCGGGCGGCCTGGATAAAATAGCGGCCGTCCGTCCACAGGCCGGCCCAATCCATGCCCACCAGCAGCGTGCCCGCGCTTCCGGTGAAGCCGGAGACATATTTGCGGCCGGCAAAATAGTCGCCCACGTACTCGGAGGAGTGGAAATCGTCCGTAGGAATCAAATAATAGTCAACGCCCCGCTGTTCCATGGCGGCCCGCAGTGCAATCAATTCTTTTCTCATGCAAATCAGTTCCTTTCAGCTTCGAGTTGGAAAACTCTGCCTTTTATTATAATGTCCCTGGGTTATAAATGCAAGGTCCCTGAGTTTCATATTCAAATAAAACGCACCCCGTGATTTTTCACAGGGTGCCATTATGACAACTTTCAAGAATCCTCCTCCGCTTCCCGGTACACCTGCTCCAGTGCGGTGGCGAACTCCGCCACAGCCGGGTTCTCCTGGTCCTCATGCCAAAAGCACAGCAGATCCTCATTCTTGCCAATGTCATAGCACAGCAGCTCGGAATGCAGGCTCATGCGGGATAGCATGGTGGAAACCAGCACCCCCTGGTCGAATTCCGTTGCCATATAGGCAGATTCCAGGTTGGGGGAGATCACCAGCTCCTTGGGGTTGAAGCCCAGCTCCCGGCACTGGCGGCGGGCGCGGTTTTTGCTCTCGGGCAGGGATTCCCGGCTGGATGCGGCCTTGATAAAGGGCTCCGTCTTGAAATCCGCTACCGTGGCGCCCGGCACAGCCTTGGGGTTATCCGGGCTGACCAGCAGCACCAGCGGGGTTTCCAGCAGCTTCACCTTTTTCAATCTGGTGCTCTTAGGCGTAAACTCCTTATAGGTAATGATTAAATCCAGCTTGTGGTTGAGAAACAGCTCATTCAACTCATATTGGGGATGCTTCTCACCCACAAACCGCAGGTCCGAGCCGGAGCGCTTCATCAGCTTCAGGGCCTTGCTGATCCCAGGGGAAATTTCCAGCCACTCCAGATATCCAATGTGCAGGGAGTTATATATGTTGGAGTAGTACTTCTTAGTCTTCTCCAAGGTGGCATCGAAATCATCCGCAAAACGGTGGAACAGCTGATAGAAATTCTCGCCCGCCTGGGTCATCATCACATAGTGGTGGGTGCGGATGAACAGGGAAAAACCCAGATCCTCTTCCAGCTTTGCGATATATTTGCTCACAGACTGCTGGGTCATGTAGGTCAACCGGGCCGTCTCCGAAAAGCTCAAGGTTTTGGCAAGGGTCAGGAAACAGCGGATGGACACCTCATTGATCATATCCATACCTCCTCCAGTTTATCTTTTCTACCAATAGATATTTTATCATATCCCCGGAAAATCTCAAGTTTTTTCTTATTTTCTCTGTTTATCGTCCATTAATTGTGTAAATATCCCGCCTCCGGTTTTTCAGGGAGGGAATGTTTCTCCGCACTTCCTCCACATAATCCAGATCAATCTCGGCCAGCGTCACGCCGGTTCGCTCCGGCGCCCTGGCGATGACCACGCCATTGGGGTCCACCACCATGGAGGAGCCAAAGCAGGTGTAGCTTCCCCCCTCCGCCCGCTTGGTGCCAATTTGGGCGGGGGCAATCACATAGCAGCTGTTTTCTATGGCCCTGGCCCGGAGGAGCGGCTCCCAGTGATTTTTCCCGGTGCCAAGGTTGAACTCCGCCGGCACGAAGAAAAGCTGCGCGCCGTGCAAGGCCATCCAGCGGTACAGCTCCGGAAACCGGACGTCATAACAGATGGAGAAGCCAAAGGTTCCCAGCTCGGTCTCCGCCACCACCATCCGGCTGCCCGGCTTCACTTTCCGGGATTCAAAGGCGATCCCCCCATCCGGCAGGGTGACATCGAACATATGGAGCTTGGAATACCGGGCTACCACCTCCCCCTTGGGGTTCAGCAGCACCGAGGTATTGAACTTCCGGTCCCCCTCCGGGTTCACCTCCCATAGGGAGCCGCAAAGGATCCACAGGTTCAGCCCCCGGGCCTTCTCCCCCATCAGGCGTATGGTGGGGCCGCCGGGAATCTCCTCCGGCGGCTCCTCCCCCAGGTCGATGACATTAAAAACCTCCGGGAAAGCCGCCAGGCCGGCCCCCCTGGCGGCGGCCTCCTCCAGCAGGGCGCAGGCGGTTTTCAAATTTTCCCCCTTATTGTCCTGTGAATCCATCTGGCACAGAGCCACCTGATACTTTCTCATGAATTTCCCTCCAATTGGAAAACGGCGCCTGCCCCGCAAGCGCCATTTCACGTCTCCTCACGTCTCCTAAAGTGGAATCCCCATTCCCCTTCTCATCAAAAATATCATAGCAAGGGATTCGCCCTCCGTCAAGGGGATTTCCATCCCCCGTCCGGGCTATTCTGAGAAATTTTTTTGAACCCTTCGGAATTTTTATTTACCCGATTTTTCCCATACTATCTGGTCTAAATTTGTTCTATTTTTAACTATACACACAAAGCGCATTGTGTTATAATAACTCTATGGATCTATATTCAGCCGTTTTTCCGCGCCTGACAGGGGGCGCCGAAAGGCGGCTCGCTATGGCAGAATGCAGTGCATATATGCTATCATAATAGGGCTACAAAATAATGAGAAAGGAATGTGTTCCCAATGAAAAAGCAAAATCCCTGGATTTCTATTATCGCATGTCTGGTTGTCCAGCTTTGTGTGGGCATCCTCTACCTCTGGAGCGCCTTTAAGGGCAACATCGTCGCAGCCTACGGCTGGAGCACCAGCGCCGCCACCATGGTTTCCTCCTACATGATTCTCTCATTCGTGTTCGGCAACCTGATCGGCGGTTTTCTTAACGACAAGAAGGGGCCCAAGCTGACCTGCTTCCTGGGCGTGATCCTCTTCGCCCTGGGCATCGCCCTGACTGCCTTTGTCAAGTCCGCCAGCCTGTTCTATCTGACCTATGCCGTCATGGCCGGCCTTGGCTCCGGCTTCGCCTATGGCGCCTGCATCTCCTGCATTCAGAAGTGGCTGCCCCACAAGCGCGGCCTGGCCTCCGGCCTGGCCTGCTCCGCCTTCGGCCTGTCCACCGTCATCTTCACCCCTGTTTCCAACTGGCTGATGAATCTGAACATGGACGCCAACGACATTGTCAACTTTGTTCCGGTGTTTCTGATCCTGGCCATCGTGTTCGCAGTCCTTGGCCTGATCGCCACTTGCTTCATCTCCCTGCCTGGGGACGAGTACCTGGCAAGCCTGAACCTGCCCAAGGCAGCCGCTTCCAGCTCCGTCAACTTCACCCTGGGCCAGGCCATCAAGAAGCCTGTCTTCTGGGCGCTGTTCTTCTCCATTTTCTTTATCAACGGCACCTGGAACCTGTGTGTCCCCCTGATCAAGGATCTGGGCATGGAGCGGGGCCTGCTTGAGGCCACCGCCATCGCCTGTGTCTCCTTCACCGGCATCACCAATGCCGCCGGCCGTCTCATCATGGCCACGCTCTCCGATAAGATCGGCCGTTCCAACACCCTGTACATCCTCTGCGCCATCACCCTGGCGGGCGCCATCCTCATGACCTTCATCACCGGCTATGGCTACTTCGTCACCATCGCCCTGATCGCCTTCGCATACGGCGGCCCCTCCGCGCTGAACGCCGCTCTGTGCACCGATCTGTTTGGCCCCAAGAACTCCGGCACCAACTATGGCGTTGCCATGCTGGCCCTGGGCTTCTCCTCCGTCTTCTTCAACTGGGTTTCCAGCAGTATCCTGCACGCCACCGTTGAGAACGTGACTTCCACCTTCATCATGGGCGCCGTCACCGCCGTGATCCCCGCTCTGCTGATGTTCTACATCAACCGCTATCTGAAAAAGTGCGGCTAATCCCCTAAATAGGAAAACGCCCCCGGAACATGAGTTCCGGGGGCATTTTTACGGCTTATTCAAAATCGTACTCGTCGGCGTACCACTCCTTGAAGATGTTGAACACCGCCTCCAGCGTGGCCTCATCCTCCACGTCCACATAGTTCTCTTCCTCGTCGTTGCCGGGGATGGGCTCGATTTGCAGGATGACCACCTCCCCATCGTCCTCGCCGTTCACAGGCAGGAGGATGATATACTCCTTGCCCTCGTAGGGAATGATGGTCAGATACTCAAACTCCTCCTCATTGCCGTCCTCATCAGTCAGGATCAGGATCTCAGCCTGGTTCTCCAGCTCCTCGGGGGTCAGTCCCTTTTCGTCCATGTTTGTTCCTCCAGTCTCAGTTTTCCTTTTTGTCCATCATACGGACAATTTGATCCAGCAAAAGGTTTGCGACATCGTCCTTGCTCACCCTGGGCAGTTCCAGCTCTTCCTCCCGGGTAATCAGGGTCAGCACATTGGTGTCCACACCAAAGCCTGCCCCCTCCACCTTCACATTATTTGCCGCCACCATGTCAATGTGTTTCTTTTCCAGCTTCTTCCGGGAGTTTTCCAGCAGATCCCGGGTCTCCATGGAGAACCCGCAGAGGAACTGCCCCTCCCGGCGGTGGCTGCCCAGGTAAGCCAGGATGTCCCGGGTGCGGGTCAGGGGGACGGACATGTCGCCATCCTGCTTCTTGATCTTGTCCCCCGCCACCTCAGCGGGCCTGTAATCCGCCACAGCCGCAGCCTTGATGATGATATCCTGCTCAGCGCTCCGGCTGGTCACGGCCTGATACATTTCCCCGGCGGACTCCACCTCTACAATGGTCATATAAGAGGGGCGCTTCAATGCCGTGGGGCCGGTGACTAGGGTCACCTCCGCGCCCCGGGCGGCGGCGGCCTTGGCGATGGAATAGCCCATCTTGCCCGTGGAGCGGTTGCTCAGGTAGCGCACCGGATCGATTTTCTCCCTGGTGGGGCCGGCAGTGACCAGCAGCTTCTTGCCCGCCAGGTCCTTCTCATGGTAAATGGCATGGAAAACGGACTCCTCCAGGTCAACCGGCTCCGGCATCTTCCCCTTCCCCACGGCGCCGCAGGCCAGGCGGCCAGAGGCGGGTTCGATCACCTCCCAGCCGTAGTGGCGGAGGAGGTCCAGATTATCCTGGGTCACCGGGTTCTCGTACATCTTGGTGTTCATGGCCGGGGCAATCAGCTTGGGACAATTGCAGGCCAGCACCGTGGTGGTCAGCATATCATCCGCCAGGCCATGGGCCAGCTTGGCAATCACATTGGCGGTGGCCGGGGCAATCAGCACCAGGTCCGCCATATCAGCCACTGCCACGTGCTCCACCTTGTGCTGAAAATTGCGGTCAAAGGTATCCACCAGAGCCTTGTTGCCCGTCAACTCCTCGAAGGTCAGCGGCGTGATAAACCGGGTCGCGTTTTCCGTCATAAGGACCTGCACATTGCAGTGATTCTTCACCAGGAGCGAGGCCAGAGACGCGATTTTATAGCAGGCGATTCCGCCAGTCACGCCTAACACAACAGTTTTTCCCGTAAGCATTGTATATCCTTCCTTTTGCTGGAATCCGCTGCGCGGACTCCTTTACTTCCAAAGAGCATTTCCAGTATACCAAATTCCCCTCCAAGTGTAAACTCCTTTTGTCAAGTGGAAAAGAACTTGTAATTCTCCGCATTTTACACTATAATACCATTGTTTCATTCTGATCCAACCGGACAGATTTTATTTGGCGCGCTCCGCGCATCGCATGGAGGATTTTAACTATGATTCTTGTCATCGACATTGGCAATACAAATATTGTTCTGGGCTGCGTGGAGAACAGGCGGCTGCGCTTCACCGCCCGGGCTTCCAGCGACCGCAATAAGACGGAGGACGAATACGCCCTGATGCTAAAGGGGATCTTGGACATGCACGGCATCTCCTGCTCCCAGATTGAGGGCGGCATTATCTCCTCCGTGGTCCCGGAGCTGAAAAAGGTCATGAGCGAAACCGTGAAGCGCCTGACTGGCAAGACCTTCCTGACGGTTGGCTCTGGCCTGAAAACCGGCCTGAACATCCGCACCGACGCCCCTGACAAGCTGGGCAGCGACCTGGTGGTGGACGCCGTGGCCGCCTCTGCCAAATATCCAAAGCCCACGATAATATTCGACATGGGCACCGCCACCACCCTCTCGGTCCTGGACTCCGAGGGGAAATACATTGGGGGCATGATTATCCCCGGCATGCGGCTCTCTGTGGATGCCCTGTCCGCCCGGGCCGCGCAGCTGCCCTATATCAACCTGGACACCCCCAATGAAATCATCGGCAAAAACACCGTGGACTGCATGCAGGCCGGGGTGATCTATGGGCACGCCGCCATGCTGGATGGTCTGATTGACCGGGTGGAGGACGCCCTGGGCTGCCCTGTCACCACCGTGATCACCGGCGGCCTCTCCCGCATTGTGGTGCCCCATTGCCGCAGGAAGATCATCTATGACGAAAACCTGCTGCTGGATGGCTTGGTCATTCTCTACGAGAAGAACCTAGGTAAAAAGTAAGTTTGGAACTTCGTTCCCGGGATGTAAACATTCTTTCTGATAACCCTTCGGCCAATTCCCATTGCCCCTTTATCCGTAGACCTTGCCCTGCTCCAGGAGGGTGAACTGACCGTCTCTGTACTCCACCAGGGTGACTGCGCAATTGGGCTGGGGGACGCCCTCCCAGAATTGCTCCAAGGGCTTTTGCTCAATGACCCGCAGCAGCCCCTTGAGCATGGTGCCATGGGTGCAGACCAGAACATGCTGATTGGTCCCCTCCCGGGAGGTAAGCATGGACAGAAAGCGCCTGCACCGCTGGTCAAGCTGCCGGAAGGTCTCTCCCCCCTTGGGGACATAGCCCACCGGATCATCAAAAATGGTTTTGATTTCCGGCCAATTCCGGGAAGAGTTTCCTTCATAGATGCCGAAATTCATCTCCCGGAGGTCATCCTCCAGGATAACCGGAATCCCTCTGCCCTCCGCAATGATCTCAGCGGTCTCCCTGGCCCGGCTCAGCGGGCTGGTGTAGACCGCGTCAAAGGGAATTTGCCTCAGGGCCGCCGCCGTCTGCCGGGCTAACGCCCGGCCATTTTCATTTAACGGGATATCCGCGGAGCCTTGCAGCCGATACTGAACATTCCAATCGGTCTTTCCGTGGCGCATCAGGTAGATGAGCATGGTATCATTCCTCTCTTTTTCCATTCAATCCTTGGCATTGATTTTTCGATATGCGCCGGGAGTCATCCCCTCCATGCGCTTGAAGGCCCGTGTATAGGTCAGGGCGCTGGTATAGCCCACCCGCCGGGCCACCTGCTGGATGTTCAAAATGGGCCGGCACTCCAACAGCAGCGGCTTGGAGGCCTCCACCCGGCGGCTGTGGATATAATCGATGAGCTTGATATCCTGCCGCTCCTTGAAGATCCGGGAGAGATAGGACAGGCTGATATTGAACCGGGCACAGATCATATCCGCACACAGTCCCGGTTCAAACAGGTGGCCGTCCACAAAGGACACAATCTCCGAAACCCGGGCGGACACCGGAGGCCCGGAGGGCTGGCTGTATTCCTTGCAGTTGGCCAAAACCTCCTGCACCACGTTGCAGACATCCTCCTGGCTCAGGGCGGAGCGCAGACTTTTCCGCCACAGGTGGGCATTCAACGCGGGCATGGACAGATTGTTCATGGGAATGCCCGCCACCCCAAACACGGAGGCCAGGCGTTCCGCCGCCCGGTCCTGGATGTGGGTGCTGGCGGGATAGTGCGCCGCCTCAAGTTCAATGAGTTGGGCAAAGGCCTGATAGCAGCGCTCCCAATCGTTTTCCACGGCCGCACGGATCACCTGCTGCTCCAGGGACTGCATCAGGGCGCTGGTCCGCCCCGACGGCGCCGCGATGTAGGGCGCCATATCCCGGGGAAACATAACTGGCTTGGCAGTCAGCAGGGAAAAATCCTCATTGCTGATATGCTCATATTCAATGTGCAGCTGCTCCGCCCCCAAAATCAGCTCGGAGCCCCAGAGCTGTAGCCGCAGGCCAAGCGCCTCCCAAAGCTCTTCCCGGGCCGCCATACAGCAGGCGCGGATACGCTCCTCCGCCCGGAGCACTTGGGCGGCGTCCTCCGGATCCATGGGCTGCTCCAGGCAGACCAGGAAAAAGATCTCCTCATTCATCATACAGCTGAAGGTGGTCAGCCCCCGGCTGTTCAGCTGTCTCAGAAAAATCTGCTCCGTCTCCTCCAGCAGGTCCTCGTAGGACAGCTTCCGCTTCGGTCCCCGGGACGCCTCCCCGCCGCTCTCCTCCTCGTCCAGGAACTCCGAACGCAGCAGGAAAAACTGCTCGCCGGGCAGCTCCAGCCCCGCCTGCCGGACCCTCCGGGAGCGCAGCATGCGCTCTGGCTGCTGGTCCCGGATCAGCTTCTCCACCAGTAGGGAACGCAAAAAATTTTGTTGTCTCTGATCCCTTGTCTCTTCCTTCATAGTCTCCCTGCCATTGCGCAAAATTCTCTATATTCCCTATTATGCCCCATTTGGCGCCCGGAAGCAAGCGGTTCTCCCGCCAAAATCCGGGTTTCTTCCCCTTCCGCCACTTTGTCCCCGGCACAAAAATAATTTCTGTGCGTTTTTTTCATTGACAATCGGGCCATTCTGTCGTATACTCTCGGTGTTGGAAGAAATTGACTCTGAATTATTTCCAAATGGCGGGATGCAAACGTTTTCATCGGGATATTTTTACCAAAAACGTGCAATATGCCTTTGGGAACCAAAAGTAAAGGAGACTGAACTATGAAGCAGATTATCGAAATCGTTGATGTTCTCGGCCGCGAAGCCATGGACAGCCGCGGCAATCCCACTGTTGAGGTTGAGGTTTATCTGGAAGACGGCACTGTGGGCCGCGCAATCGTTCCCTCCGGCGCTTCCACCGGCATCTATGAGGCCTGTGAGCTGCGGGACAACGATAAGGACCGTTACGAGGGCAAGGGCGTTCTGACCGCCGTTGGCCATGTCAACAAGGAAATCGCTGAGGTTCTCATCGGCTTGAACGTTCTGGATCAGGTGGCCATTGACAAGGCCCTGATCGCCGCCGACGGCACCCCCAACAAGACCAACCTGGGTGCAAACGCCATCCTGGGCGCTTCCCTGGCCAGCGCCCGGGCCGCCGCACAGGCTCTGGGCCTGCCTCTGTATCAGTATATTGGCGGCGTCAACGCCAAGACCCTGCCTGTCCCCATGATGAACATCCTGAACGGCGGCGCCCATGCCACCAACAACGTTGACATCCAGGAGTTCATGATTATGCCTGTTGGCGCCCCCTCCTTCCGCGAGGCGCTGCGCTGGTGCGCTCAGGTGTTCCACGCTCTGAAGGCCGTTCTGAAGCAGAATGGCACCCCCGCCGCCGGTGTGGGCGATGAGGGCGGCTATGCCCCCAACCTGGCCCATGACGAGGACGCCCTGAAGGCCATTGTTCAGGCCATTGAGGCCGCCGGCTTCGTCCCCGGCAAGGATTTCCGCATTGCTATGGACGCCGCTGTTTCCGAGTGGTACAACGAGGAGACCGGCTGCTATGACCTGCCCAAGGCCGGCAAGACCATGACCAAGGAAGAAATGGTGGCCATGTGGACCGACTTTGCCAACAAGTATCCCATCATCTCCCTGGAGGATGGCATGGGCGAGACCGACTGGGAAGGCTGGAAGATGCTGACCGACGCCATCGGCGACCGCGTCCAGCTGGTGGGCGACGACCTCTTCGTCACCAACACCTCCCGTCTGGCCACCGGCATTGAAAAGAAGGTCGCCAACGCCATTCTCATCAAGGTCAATCAGATCGGTTCCCTGACTGAGACTCTGGACGCAATCCAGATGGCGAACCGCGCCGGCTACACCGCCATCGTCTCCCACCGCTCCGGCGAGACCGAGGACACCACCATCGCCGACCTGGCTGTGGCCCTGAACGCCGGCCAGATCAAGACCGGCGCTCCCAGCCGCACCGACCGCGTTGCCAAGTACAACCAGCTGCTGCGCATCGAGGAGGAGCTGGACGAGACCGCTCAGTATCCCGGCATGAACGCGTTCTTCAATCTGAAGTAATTTTCCCCACTTCTTTACTCCCTGGCATGATTCATCATGCCGGGGATCAGTCTGTGGAAAAACCTATTTTCCAAATATAAGCTTGCAAGCCCTCGGCAGAGTTTCGCCGTCTGCAGACGGCGAAATAAAGTCAAATTTTCAAAATTCCCAGGACATGTGCCTGGGAATTTTGTCTGCTCAGCCCGCAAACGTGCGCGATTCATCGCGTGCGCTACTGCGGGCTGCTATCCTTCGAGAAAATGCTTGCATTTTCGAGAGAGCTTGTCGACTTTATCGACAAGCTCATAATCATGCCGGGGATTTTTTATCCACACAGAGCAAAAATCCCCCGGAGAGTAACCTCCGGGGGATCCCGTTCAATCAGCTTTCAGAATTTCATAAGGGGAGGGCGTGCCAAAATACTCAGCGGAATTCATGCGGTAAACCTCTATGGTATACTCCTCTTTTTCCTCTGTACGCCAAGGCTTCAGGCCGCAGGCCAGAATCAATCTCCGGGAGGCCTCATTTGCCGCCCGGCAGCTGCATTGCACTTCCTTTGCCCCCAGGTCCTGAAAGCAGCAGCGAAGCATCTCCCGCAGCACCTGGGAGCCATAGCCCTTCCCCACGAACTCCGGTCCCAGGGCCAGGCCGGTATCGTCGTACACGTCCGGCTCTATCTCCAGGAATCCGACAAAGCCTATGGGCTGGCCGCTGGCCTTCTCCACAATGTTAAAGGCCAGATGGTCCCGCTGCCAGGCCATGGTTTTCTCCATGCGAATGGCAGCTGCCTCCAAACTTTCCGTAGGCTTCCAGAGCATATAACGGGCCGTCTCCCCCCGGCTCCACACATTATAATATAGTCCCTTGGCATCCTCCGGGACTGCCTTCCGAAGGATCAGGTCCCCCGTCTCAAGCTGCACCGGGTATTGGTTCATCCGGATTCCCCCTGAATTTTGGAAAAATGAAAGCCTGCAATCAATCATTGCAGGCTGTTGGAGCAGGGTACGGGAGTCGAACCCGCCTCAGAAGCTTGGGAAGCTCCTGTACTACCGATGTACTAACCCTGCACAGTGATGGTAGTATAACACAAATCTTCCAAGAATTCAAGTCTTTTTCTGTCGGAAGTGGAGTTTGTTTTAAAAATACCCCTGCCCAATCACCTTGATCCCCTCCGAATTCTATTCGGGGCCCCTGCTGTTTTCGCCGGTAAAGGCCCCGAAATACACCTGGTGGCAATTGATTTAGATTGCAAATCTCAGTCTTGACAGAGAAGTCATAAGATGTTAAGCTATTACAAATACATAAAAACTGACTGATTTCCCCTGTGCAAATTCCGGAATTTGTTTGGCAAAATAATCAAAATAAGCCCGGACATTCTGGTGTCACGCACAAGAAATCGGTTGGACATTTTAGTATAATTGGAATATGCAACAGGGATATATCCCGCGAACGGTTTCCCTTCTGCATGCTTTGTCCGGATAAATCCTCGGAATAGAGGTTTATTAATACATTTCTTAATTTTTTAGGAGGAATTTATTATGGCACCTATGGCTGATTATGCCAAGCTTCCTGAGCTTGAAGAGTATGGCGAGTGGTTTAAGGACTTTGCTGACCTGTACCGTCAGGACGGCATTCTGCAGGTCACCTGGAAGACCAAGGATATGCCCATGCACCATTCCGGTATGTCCCACCGTGCGATTGGTCAGCTGGTTCGTATTCTGTCCATGGACTGGAAGAACGAGATCATCATCTTCACCCACCTGGGCGACCACTGGATGATCGAGTCTGACCCCGAAGGCTGGGAAACCTATTCCCAGCTGCCCACTGAGCGCTTCCAGCATCAGTATTTCGACGACACCAACCTGATCAAGAACATGGTGTTCGATCTGGATGTCCCCACCATCGGCGCCGTTCCCGGCAAGGGCTTCCACTGGGATACCGCTTTCATGAGCGACGTCACCCTGGTTTCGGATGACTGCGTCATCGAGGTTCCCCATGCCCAGGGCGGCCTGGTTCCCGGCGACGCAATGGGCCTGATGTTCCAGCACTATCTGGGCACCAAGCGCGGCAATTACTACATGATGACCACCCGTCAGGTCACCGCTCAGCAGATGCTGGATTGGGGCCTTGTTTCCGAGGTCTGCCCCAAGGGCCATGTTGAGGAGCGCGCATGGGAGATCGCTTACATGTGGAAGAAGATGTCCTATGAGAACCGTTGCATCATGTCCAACCTGGCAAAGCGTCCTCTGAAGAACCTGCTGATGGACAGCCTGAAGCTGCACACCGTTTCCGAGCAGTATGCTTCCCTGCTGCGCATTGCCGCCGGCGAGCTGGGCGACGAGAACTCCGCTCAGCAGGATGAGAAGTACATCTCCCGCGTCAACGACTGGCGTTATGCTACCACCGACATGCAGCAGCCTCAGACTGCTGAGTCCTGGGTCGGCATGCCCAAGAAGGCCGCTGAGTGGTTCAAGAAGGTGGAAGCCGGCGAGGTCGAGAACCCCTTCGCAAAGAACGATGTCCCCGGTGCTTACAAGCCTTACCGTCCCACCAAGAAGGGCTAATTCCCCTCTTACTTCACAAATTTGGCGCTCCCTTTTCAGGGAGCGCCATTTTTCACAATTTTAGGCTTTGTCTCTATCTGCAAAAGCGCGCCGCAGATTTTGCGGCGCGCTCCATGATATTCAGCCCTGATAGGTCTTGTAGGGCAGCGGAGGTTCCGGCTGGCGGGGGGCGTGGGAGTCCTTCGCGTATTTATAGTGGAAGGTGGTGGGTGCATCGGGAATTGGGAAACCGAAGGGATGCACATCCTCTCCCGTGGCGGCGGCCCGGGCGTGATAGGCGTCGATCTGCTCCTGCGTCACGCCATATTCCCACTCCCTGGCATACTTCACCGGGTCGTGGTCAAAGTCCGCCTGCCACATATCGCAGACATGCAGATGCCAGATCTTCCACTGGCCCTCCAGATTGATAAAGTCCACCGCATACTTGCCGGTGTCCCAGGTGAAGGAGTAGCCCTCCTCCGCCGCAGGGTCCTCCCGCATCATAATCACGCCGGTGGACATCCACAGGCCCTTGGCAGTCTTGCAGTCCTCCGCCACTTCAATGACCGGGGTGGTGATCTGGGGGATCTCCAACAGGCCAGGCAGGCACTCGCCGGTGCCTGCGGTGAACTTCTCCGCCATAATATCAAAAAACTCCAGGCTCTTTTCCGGGCCAAATACGCCCAGAGGGCCATATTCGCAGGTGGCGTCTGGCAGCTGCCAGGCAAAAAGCTCCCGGCCAATGCGGTCCATCTGGCCGCCGGTGTGGAGGTACTGATACCGCCCCATCAGATTGGCGACCTCCCGATAGGCCTGATTTTGCAGCACAATGCGCGCCAGCTCCTTCATCTCCATTGAGCATCATCCCTTCCGATTGTATTGACTCGATTTTACCGGGAATCCGTTGGCTTGTCAACCAGTTAGCTGCCAGTACGCCTGTCACAGTATCCCAAATTTTTCATATTTTTGTGGAAATTGCCCTTCGTTTTCTCCTTGCAATCTGGTACACTATATGTTAATGAATACAATTATCCAACGTTTGCTTTCCGGAGCGTTATTTTAGATTCTTTTCACAGGGAGATTTCAACTATGATCGACGAGGATAAAATCAAACAGGCCGCAGCCCTGTTTTTGGAGGGGATTGGGGAGGATTTGACCCGAGAAGGCCTCCTTGAAACCCCGGACCGCATCGCCCGGATGTGTTCTGAGCTGTTTGCAGGGCTGGAGGAAAGCCCGGAGGAACACCTTTCCAAGCGTTTCACCGTGGAGCACAATGAGATCGTGCTGGTGAAGGACATCACCTTCTACTCCGTCTGCGAGCACCACCTGCTCCCCTTTTTCGGCAAAGCCCATGTGGCCTACATCCCCAACGGCCAGGTGGTCGGCCTCAGCAAAATCGCCCGGACGGTGGAGGTCTATGCCCGCCGCCCCCAAATCCAGGAAAAGCTGACCGGCCAGATTGCGGACGCCATTATGGGGTGCCTACGGCCCCAGGGTGTGCTGGTCATGTTGGAGGCAGAGCACCTGTGCATGTCCATGCGGGGGATTAAGAATCCCGAGGCCCAGACCATGACCCTGGCCGCCAGAGGCAGCTTTGAAGGCAACGACGCCCTTCAAAACCGCTTCTTCCGGATGGTGAAGGGATGAACCGGGTCAACCGGATCCTGGCCCACAGGGAGTTCCGGCGGCTGACGGCCCAATTGGAGGAGGCGGAGCAGGGCCGCATTTTCTGCGGCCACGGCATGGAGCATCTGCTCTCCGTCGCCCGGCTGATGGCGCTGATCTCCGCCGAGGAAAAGCTATCCATCCCCCGCCCGCTGATCTACGGCGCGGCGCTGGTCCACGACCTGGGCCGGGCTGAGGAATACCGGGGCGGACGCAGCCACGAAGAGGCCGGGCCTGAGCTGGCGGCTCCCATCCTGGCCCAAAGCGGCTTCTCCGCCGGAGAGCAAGAGGCCATCCTGACCGCCGTCCGGGAACACCGTTCCGGCTGGCAGGGGCAGCGCTCCCCCCTGGGGCAGCTGCTCTTCCAGGCCGACAAGGAAAGCCGCCCCTGCTTCGCCTGCCCGGCCCGGCCGGCCTGCAACTGGCCGCCTGAAAAACAAAATTTGACCCTTTTGCGTTAGTGAGGAACTTGCCATGAAAATCGGAACCCGAGAATTTCAAACCTCCGGCAAAACCTATGTCATGGGCATACTCAATGTGACCCCGGACTCCTTTTCAGACGGGGGCAAGTGGAATCGCTTGGACCGGGCTTTGTTCCATGTGGAGGAGCTGTTACAGGAAGGCATGGACGTCTTAGACATCGGCGGGGAATCCACCCGCCCTGGCTACACCCTCCTCCCGGATCAAGAGGAGATAGACCGGGTTATCCCTGCCATTGAGGCGGTGAAAGCCCGCTTTGATGTGCCGGTCTCCCTGGACACCTATAAGAGCGCCGTGGCAAAGGCAGGCCTTTCCGCCGGCGCGGATATGATCAACGACATTTGGGGCCTGAAATACGACGCCGGCATGGCGAAGGTCATCGGGGACGCCGGCGTCCCCTGCTGCCTGATGCACAACCGGAAGGAGCCGGATTACACGGATTATCTCCCCGATTTGGTCAACGACCTGGGGGAAACCCTGGCCCTGGCCCAGGCGGGCGGCATCCCCAAGGCTCAGATTATTCTGGACCCTGGGGTGGGCTTTGGCAAGACCTACGAGAACAATCTGGACATCATCCATCATTTGGAAGTGCTGGCTCCCCTGGGCTGCCCGGTGCTGCTGGGCACCAGCCGGAAGTCCGTGGTGGGGCTGACCCTGGATCTCCCCCCGGTCCAGCGGGTGGAGGGCACCCTGGTGACCACCGTATTCGGCGTCTTAAAAGGCTGTATGTTCGTCCGGGTCCACGACGTGAAGGAGAACGTCCGGGCGATTCGCATGGCCCAATCCATCTTACTGGGCAGAAAGGCATAATGGAGGATTCCCATGGATCAGATTCACATTTCCGGCCTGCGTATCCGGGCCAATCACGGCGTATACCCGGAGGAGACCCGTCTGGGGCAGGATTTTTACGTCAACGCCACCTTATACACCCATACCCGCCCCGCCGGGCTGGCGGACGATCTGGACCTCTCCACCAATTATGGGGAGGTCTGCCAATTCCTGGCGCGTTTTTTGCAGGAGCACACCTATAAGCTCATTGAGGCCGCCGCGGAACAGGCCGCCCGGGCCTTACTGCTGACCTTTCCCCTGGTGCAGTCTGTGGATTTTGAGCTGTGCAAGCCCCAGGCCCCAATTTCCCTGCCCTTTGACAACGTTTCCGTGTCTATCCACCGGGGCTGGCATCGGGTTTATATTGCCCTTGGCTCCAACTTGGGCGACAAGGAGAAATATATTCAGGATGCCATCCACGGGTTGCAGGCCCTCCCCGACCTTCGCAACCTCCGGTGCTCCACCCTGGTGGAGACCGAGCCCTACGGCGGCGTGGAGCAGGACAATTTTTTGAACGGGGTGCTGGAGGCGGAAACTCTGCTCTCCCCCCAGGAGCTGCTGGATACCCTCCATGGGCTGGAACAGGCCGCCCACCGGGAGCGTCTGATTCACTGGGGCCCCCGGACCCTGGATTTGGATATCCTATTTTATGACCAGCAGGTCATCCACACGGAGACCTTGACCATCCCCCATCCCGACCTGCAAAACCGGGACTTTGTGCTGGTTCCTCTGGCGGAGCTGGCTCCCTGGTGCTGGCATCCGCTCCTTCACAGGACCGCCGCCCGGCTGCTGGAAGAATGGAGGGCGCGGAACCAATGAAGCTCATCGCCGCCCTTTCCGCGGATTGGGGAATCGGCCTGGATGATCAGCTGCTCTTTCACATTCCGGAGGATCTGCACCACTTCAAGGCGCTGACCGTTGGGGGTACGCTGGTGATGGGCCGCAAAACCATGGACACCATGCCCGGCGGTGCCCCCCTGCCTCAGCGGAAAACGGTGGTGCTGTCGAGAAATCCGGACTACCAGCAGGAGGGCGTGACCACCGTTCACAGCAGGGAGGAGCTGCTCTCCCTCCAGATTCCAGAGCCGGTATTTGTGGCCGGAGGGGGCGAAATCTACCGGCTGCTGCTCCCCTGGTGCGACGAGGCCTATCTGACCTTGGTAGACGCCCATCCCCCCGCCAACGTATTCTTCCCCCCCCTGGATCCGGATTCCGGGTGGAGGCTGCTGGAGCAATCCGAAAAAAAAGATTGGCAAAACCTGTCCTACCGGTTTTGCCGTTACCAAAAATTGATTCGTTTGTAGGGGAACCCCCATGATTCAGGACATTTACCCCAAGCAGTTGAACAACCAATTTATCCACTGCCGCCCCAAGCCGGAGGACCGCGTCATCTGCATTCAGGGCCGGGACACCTGGCTCCTGCCGGACAATTCCGATCCGAGCTACCGGCAGTTCCAGGGCTTGGAGGGCGCAGAGTCCCGCTACCTCTTCTCTATTGCCCAGGAGCGCTTTGTCCTGATTGCGGGCTTTACGGAGATCAGGGAGACCGCCGAGGAAACCGTGGCCCGGAGGACACCACCTCTCTCACCAGCGAAATGGTGCGGCGGTTTGCCCGGGGGGGAGATTGGGTAATACCATCACTCCCCACGCAGGCACAACACCCTCAAGCCCTTTATGGACCTGTGGTATCAGGTGAATCAAGCGTTTCCGGGATACAAACTGCACATCGTCCCCTTTGAGGACGATCACCAGGGGATTCTGCCAGAAATCTCGGCGCCGGGAGAAAAATATGATTTTCTGGTGGCCGCCTGCGACTCTGCCAATTGGCTTGAGTTATGCAACTTTCATCAGCTTGGAACCTATCGCATTTGCTGCGCGGTTGCCCGGGAACACCCGTTAGCGCAAAAAGAGCGCCTCCACATAGAGGATCTCTACGGCGAGACGCTGATGATGGTCAAACGGGGAGATTCCGCCACCATAGATACCGTCCGGGACCAGATGGAGCAGCATCCGGAGATCCGAATGGAAGATACCCCCCGGTTTTACGACATGGAGGTATTTAACCGCTGTGCCCGGGGGCAAAATGTCATGCTCACCCTGGAATGCCGGCGGGATGTCCATCCGGGCCTGGTCACCCTGCCTGTTGCGTGGAATTATGAGCTTCCCTATGGGGTGCTATACGCAGAAAACGCAACGGGAAATGTTTTGAACTTTTTATCTTTGATCCAAAATAAGGGCGCCATCTGAATATCAAATCGGGGACTGCGCCGCCAGTGGAGGGAAAACAGGATGCACAAAATATTTGGAAAACAGGAACCGGCCGCAAGGTACCTTGACCGGAAGGGCGCATATCTGATCCCCATAAAAGGCCATAAGCATTCATAGCGTGCGCTGCGGCAGGGCACGCCAAATTTGAGGAAATGCTTGCATTGTCGAGAGCTTGTCGCCTTTGGCGACAAGCTCAGCCCCCTCCCGTTATTCCCCTTGATCCGCTTCTTTTTCCTGTAATTGCTCCCGGATCACGTTGGCGAGGCATCCGGTGCCGTAGTTGAGCACGCGGTTGACGCGGCTGATGGTGGCGCTGCTGGCGCTGGTGGCCTCCATAATATCCGTATAGACCCGGTTCCGGCTCAGCAGCACAGCCACATCATATCTCTGTTCAATGGCGCGCAGCTCGGTCACTGCACACAAATCCTCAAAAAAACGGCAGCATTCGTCCACATCCTTCAGCCTTAAAATGGCCTCGTACATATCCATGCTGCGCGCTCTTCGCTGGGGCTTTGCCATAAAAATCCCCTCCTTTATGTAATATCCGGTTATCTGCATTTTACCACCTGGGCAAAAAAAGGTAAAGCCTTAATTTTAAACTTTAATGCGCCACATCGGCTTGCTCCATCATATCAGGAAATTCATAAACAATTCAGATTTAAGTCGTTGTTTCCACACCCAAGTTGTGGTACACTGGACACAGCAAGATACAATCTACAAAGGATGTGATTCCTTGGCTAAAGGAAAATATATCGCCTCCAAAAAGCCCTCCTGCAAACAGAGGCAACCGGCGGCAGATGCGTCATCGGAGGACCGCCCGGTTCCCCCTGTGGTGGAAGCCGACCCGGAATGGGGCTTGACCAGCCTTCAAGTAAAGGAACGGATTAAGCAGGGCTACCAGAACACCGAAGTGGATTCCAACTCCAAAACCCTGAAGGAGATTATCATCTCCAATGTGTTCACCTACTTCAATATGATCTTCTTCCTGCTGGCAATCTGCATCATTCTGGTGGGCGCCTGGTACAACCTGACCTTTATGGCGGTGGTGGTGGCAAATATCGTCATCGGCATTGTTCAGGAGCTTCGCAGCAAGAAAAAGTTGGACGAGCTAAACCTGCTGGCAAACCCCCAGGGCAAGGTAATCCGTGACAAAGAGCTGCGGAAAATCTCCGTTCACTCCGCCGTCCGGGATGACATCGCCGTCTTTTCCGCCGGGGATCAGATTTACGCGGACGCCGTGGTGGTGGAGGGCAGCGTCCTGGCTAACGAGTCCCTGCTGACCGGCGAGGCAGACGAACTGCGCAAGGACGTGGGCGACAACCTGCTCTCCGGTGCCTTCGTGGTCTCTGGCCAGTGCAAGGCCCGGCTGACCGCCGTGGGCGCGGACTCTTATATGTCCAAGCTGACCCTCCAGGCTAAGCAGCAGAAGCAGCCGCCTCAGTCTGAGATGATGCGCTCCCTGAGCCGCTTGGTCATGGTGATTGGCATTATTATCATCCCCCTGGGCATTCTGATGGCAATTAAGGAGATCCACATTCTGGGCAACACCATTCCGGAAGGTGTGGTCTCCACCGTGGCCTCCCTGGTGGGCATGATTCCCGAGGGGTTATATCTGTTGACCTCCCTGGCCCTGCTGGCAGGCGTCCTGCGCCTTGCCCAGAAGAAGACCCTGGTCCATGAGATGGGCTGCATCGAAACGTTGGCCCGGGTGGACACTCTCTGCGTGGATAAAACCGGCACCATCACCGAGGCAAAAATGGTGGTGGAGGATCTGGTGGTTCTGGATGAGGAGCTTGCCACCGAAGAGGAGCTTCGGGGCATTATGGCGGACTATGTGTATGCCATGCAGAACGACAACGAGACCATGGCCGCGTTGAAGCACTACTTCACCGCCAAGGCCTCCCATAAGGCCTCTGCCACCCTCCCCTTCACCTCTTCCCGGAAATACGGCGGCGCCACCTTCCCCAAAAACGGCACCTACCTGCTGGGTGCGCCGGAGAATATTTTGGCGGAGAATTACCAGGACTATCAGGAGGTAATCGAGCATTACTCCGAGCTGGGCTGCCGGGTCCTGCTGCTGGCTGGCTACGGCGGGAAGCTGGATGACGACCCCCTCTTCGGCGAGATCACCCCCCTGGGCCTGATCCTGCTGACGAACAAGATCCGCCCCGAGGCCCCTGAAACCTTCCGTTACTTCCGGGAACAGGGCGTGACCGTCAAGGTCATCTCCGGCGACAACCCGGTGACGGTTTCCGAAGTGGCCCGCCGGGCTGGGATTCCCAACGCCGAGAAATATGTGGACGCCCGCACCCTGACAGCCGACGAGGACATAATTGAGGCCGCCGAGACTTACGCGGTCTTTGGCCGCGTCACGCCGGAACAGAAGCGCAAGCTGGTACGGGCCATGCACGATGCCGGGCACACCGTGGCCATGACCGGCGACGGCGTCAACGACGTTCTCGCCCTGAAAGAGGCCGATTGCTCTGTGGCAATGGCCTCTGGCAGCCAGGTTGCCTGCCAGGTCAGCCATATCGTGCTGCTGGAGTCGGATTTCTCCGCCATGCCCTCTGTGGTGGCGGAGGGCCGTCGGGTCATCAACAACATTGAGCGGTCCGCTTCCCTATATCTGGTGAAAAATATCTTCTCCCTGTGCCTGGCAATTATCTCCCTGATCTTCACCTTCACCTATCCCTTCTCCGCCGCCCAGATGTCCCTGGTCTCAGCCGTCACCATCGGCCTTCCCTCCTTTGTCATGGCCATGGAGCCCAACAACAGCCTGATTCGCGGCCACTTCCTCTCCAACGTGGTTTATCGGGCGCTGCCCTCCGCCATCAGCGATTTGTTCCTGAGCATTGGCGTCGTTCTCTTCTTTACGGTCTTTCACCTGGATGAAAGCGAACTGAGCACCATCTGCACCATGGTGGTGGGCGTAGTCGGCCTGCTGATGATCCACAGGACCTGCAAACCCTATAACCTGCTGAGAAAGGTTCTGATGGTGGTCTGCGTCATTGCCTTCTTCTTTGCCGCCATCTTCCTTGCCCCGATCTTCACCTTGAGCTGGTCCATGGACACCGGCGCTTGGCTGATTCTGGCGGTCTTTGTGCTGCTGGCCTTTGAGGTTTCCCTGTCCGCCAATATCATGGTAGACACCATCAACAAGGCTGTCCAGATTATAATCAGCCGGGTCAAGCGGATTCTTTCCCCCGAAAAGGGGCAATAATAAAAGGTAGGCGCTGCATAAGCTCCATGGAACAGGTCAGGCTGGATCTGACGGTTTGGTCCTTCAATCAAGCTGCCTTGAATCTATATCAGGATTTGGGGATGCGATTTGCAAAGCCATTATCATGACGCATTGAACTGCACAAAAAACCGCCGCCCGGTTCGGGCGGCGGTTTCGGACTGTCGAAAACCCTGCTTTCCAAATATCAGCTTGCAAGCCCTCGGCAGAGTTCCGTCAGCTTGCTGTCGGAATAAAATGAAATCAGAATTTTTTCAGGACATGTGCCTGGAAAAATTCACTTCTCGCCCTGCAAACGTACGCTATTGATAGCGTGCGCTGCAGCAGGGCGTAATTCGAGAAAATGCTTGCATTTTCGAGAGAGCTTGTCGATAAAGTCGACAAGCTCAAAACCGCCGCCCGGTTCGGGCGGCGGTTTACATATCCTTATTTAGAGAATCAGACCTTCTCCTTGGCGATGGCCACCAGCTGAGCAAAAGCAGCCTTATCGTTGACGGCCATCTCAGCCAGCATCTTGCGGTTAATCTCGATGCCAGCCAGCTTCAGGCCGTGCATAAAGGTGGAGTAGTTCATGCCGTTTGCCTTGCAGCCTGCGCTGATACGGGTAATCCACAGCTGACGGAAGTCGCGCTTCTTCAGGCGGCGGCCGGTGTAAGCATAGGACAGGGACTTCATAACGGCCTCATTGGCTACGCGGAAGTGCTTGGACTTGTCGCCAAAGTAGCCCTTGGCCAGCTTCAGAACCTTATTTCTTCTCTTGCGCGTCATCATCGCGCTTTTAACTCTTGCCATGTCTTGTTAGCCTCCTATATATGAGTGAATCGTAGTCGTGTGTATTATTTGTAGGGAATCATTTTCTTGATGGTGCTTGCATTGCTCTCGTCTGCATAAGCACCCTTACGGAGGCCTCTCTTCAGCTTGGTGGTCTTACCATGGCCATTCAGCAGGTGACGCTTATTTGCATGGGCGCGCTTAACCTTACCATTCTTGGTCAGGCTAAATCTCTTCTTGGCGCCGGTATGGGTTTTCATCTTAGGCATGATGGTTCTCCTTCCGTATTCTATCGGTTCTAGTTATTTTTTGTTGTCCTTGGAGGACTTGGGCGACAGGAACATGGTCATGTGACGGCCGTCCAGCTTGGGTTTCTTATCAACGTTGGATACCTCAGCGCAGCCTTCGGCAAAGCGGCCCAGCAACTCAACGCCGATATCGGTATGAGCCATCTCACGGCCACGGAACCGAACCGTGACCTTGACGCGGTTGCCTTCCGCAAGGAATTTCTTCGCATTACGCATCTTCACATTGAAGTCATTGACGTCGATGCCGGGGCTCATACGAACCTCCTTGATCTCCATCACGCGCTGATTTTTCTTTGCTTCCTTTTCCCGCTTGGTCTGCTCGAAACGGAACTTGCCATAGTCCATGATTTTGCAGACAGGGGGCTTTGCATTGGGAGAGACCTTGACCAAATCCAGCTCCTGCTCAGCAGCCAGCTTCTGAGCCGCCTGAGCGGACATAATCCCCAGCTGTTCGCCGGTTTGGGAAATCACCCGGACTTCCGCGTCTCGAATCTCTTCGTTAATCTGATGATCCATGTTGCTAATGACGCAAGCACCTCCTAAATAATCCTGTACAACAAAAGCCGTGCAGGCAACATAAAACGCGAATACCGAACCGGTACCCGCGCGACAAAACAACCCCCCGGCCTATGGCCGGCAGAACCTGTGCAATGTTAACCAACTCACTGCTCGTGGAAGGTGAGGACGGCGGTACCGATCCTGCTTTGTTTTACTAAGCCAGTATATCAGCTAAGTTTCCCTTTGTCAAGGGATTTTTTCAAACTTTTTTCGGTTAAAAACCGCCCCCGGCACATAGAGATGGCCGGGGGTCTTAAAATTACGCCTTCTCCCAGGTGGTGCCCTGCTTGGAGTCCTTCAGCAGGATGCCCCGCTCCTTCAGCTCGTCACGGATGCGGTCGGCCTCCGCCCAGTTCTTCGCCTTCTTGGCCTCCGCCCGGGCGGCAATCCGCTCTTCAATCCAGGCGGTATCCTGTTCCCCTTCCTGGCTGCCCACCACAGGCGCGTCATACAGCAGGCCCAGAACATGGTTGAACTCATCCATCATATCCAGGCACTTCTGCGCAAAGGCCTTGGTGGGGGCGTTCTTCTCCGGGGTGGCCGCGTTGATGGTGCGGACCAACTCGAAGAACACGGACACGGCGTTTGCAGTGTTAAAGTCGTCGTCCATGGCCTCGTCAAAGCGGGTGCGGTAGCCGTCAAAGCTGTCCTCCACTGCCTGCTCCTCTGGCTTGATCGCCCCTTCAGCGCCGTTCTCAACCAAATCTTCCATGCGCCGGCGGGCATGGCGCAGGCGGTTCAGGGAGTTTTTGCACTGGTTCAGGATCTCGGCGGAATAGTTCAGGGGAGAACGATAGTGGGCGGAGAGCATGAAGAAGCGGATGGTGTCATAGCCATAGGCAGCGGCAGCCTCCCGGACGGTGAAGAAGTTGTTCAGGGACTTGGACATCTTCTTATTGTCGATGTTCAGGAAGCCGTTGTGCATCCAGTAATGGACAAATTCGCAGCCGTTGACGGCCTCGGACTGGGCGATCTCGTTCTCATGGTGGGGGAACTGCAAATCCTCCCCTCCGCAATGGATGTCAATGGTCTTCCCCAGGTAGCGGATGGACATGGCGGAGCACTCAATGTGCCAGCCGGGCCGGCCCTTGCTCCAGGGGGAATCCCAGGAGGGCTCGCCGGGCTTTGCCGCCTTCCACAGGGCGAAATCCAGGGGGTTCTCCTTCACGTCATTGACCTCGATCCGGGCGCCGCTCATCAGGTCCTCAATGGGCTGATGGGACAGCTTGCCGTAGCCCTGGAATTTCAGGGTGCGGTAATACACATCGCCATTGGATGCGGGATAGGCATAGCCCTTGTCAAACAGGGTCTGCACCAGGTCAATGATCTGCCGGATGTTCTCCGTGGCCCTGGGGTGGATGGTGGCGGGGCGGACGCCCAGGCCCCGGGCATCGGTGATGTACTCACCGATATACTTCTCCGCCACCTGGCTGAAGGAAATCCCCTCCCGGATGCTCTGCTTGATGATCTTGTCATCCACGTCTGTGAAGTTCTGGACAAAGGTCACGTCATAGCCCCGGTACTCCAGATAGCGGCGGAGCACGTCAAACATGATGATGGGGCGGGCGTTGCCCACATGGATAAAATTATAGACAGTGGGACCGCAGCAATACATCCGCACCTTGCCCTCTTCGATGGGCACAAACTCTTCCTTGCGGCGGGTCAGGGAATTATAAATCTGCATATTCATGTCTCCTTATCATAAAAAACGGGAAAGAAGCGTGAAAAAAAAACACCTCTGCACCGGGCAAGAGGCGTCAATCGCGGTTCCACTCTTTTTTCTCACTTGATGGGATCTGTAACGGGATCCCCCCGGCCGGTATTACCCGGCACACTCCCGGACGCACTTCACGACCGCCTCCATACAGCGGCTTTCAGCCGGTGGCCGCTGCTCTCTGCCTGGGCGGCGCTGTCGCTACTCTTTCCGTTCAACGCGCTGGCTGTATCATATCACATCCCCTTTCCTCTTGTCAAG
>CAYLVH010000013.1:0-30021 GCA_964387095.1 uncultured Oscillospiraceae bacterium | reverse complement strand
TTCCTATTTTAGCACTTTGTTCAGCTTTGTTGCAAAAATTGATTTCCGTGCTTTTCCCGGTTTCCCCTCTTGTTTTATTCCGGGGTTCACGCTATAATAGATTATGATTATGCTTTGCGTCCCTGTCCGGACACCGGGCAACTCCTAGGATGCACAATGGAGGAAATTAATCATGGTAAAAGCGATTGTAGGCGCCAACTGGGGTGACGAAGGCAAAGGTAAAATTACCGATATGCTGGCAGAAAAATCTGACGTCGTCATCCGCTTCCAGGGCGGAGCCAACGCAGGTCACACCATCATCAACGAATATGGCCGTTTTGCCCTGCATATCCTGCCCTCCGGCGTCTTCTATCCACACATCACCAATATTATCGGAAACGGCGTTGCCTTGGACATCCAGAAGCTGGTCAGTGAGCTGGAAAGCATCACTAGCCAAGGCGTCCCCGCCCCCAATCTGATTGTCTCGGAGCGGGCTCAGCTCCTGATGCCCTATCATGTCCTGCAGGACGGCTACGAGGAAGAGCGTCTGGGCGGCAATGCCTTCGGCTCCACCAAGAGCGGCATCGCGCCCTTCTACTCTGACAAGTATGCCAAGGTGGGCATCCAGGTCGCCGACCTGTTCCATGAGGACCGCCTGCGCCAGCGTCTGACCCGGGCGGTGGAAATGAAGAATATCCTGTTTGAGCACATGTACCACAAGCCCCTGTTGGATGCCGATGAGCTGTTTCACCAGCTGCTGGAGCTGCGGGAGCAGATCCGTCCCTATGTGGGCGACGCTGTCACCTTTGTCCATAACGCGCTAAAGGAGGGCAAGACCATCCTGTTGGAGGGCCAGCTGGGCTCCATGAAGGATCCTGATCTGGGCATCTACCCCATGACCACCTCCTCCCACACCCTGGCGGGCTTCGGCTGCGTGGGGGCCTGCGTACCTCCCACGGAGATCAAGGACGTGATCTGCGTCACCAAGGCCTATTCCTCCTGCGTGGGTTCCAAAACTGAGCCCTTTATCAGCGAAGTGACCGGCGATGCCGGCGACGAGTTGCGCCGCCGGGGAGGTGACAAGGGTGAGTTCGGTGCCACCACCGGCCGCCCCCGCCGCGTGGGCTGGTTCGACACCGTGGCCACCAAGTACGGCTGCATGGTGCAGGGCGCCACGCAGGTGGCCCTGACCTGCCTGGACGTTCTCAGCTATCTGGACGAGATCCCCGTCTGCACCGGCTACGAGATTGACGGAGAGGGCACCAACGTGTTCCCTGTCCCCGCCCTGCTGGACCGCGCAAAGCCCATTTATACCAAGCTACCTGGCTGGAAGCGGGACATCCGGGGCATCACTGACTATAACGATCTACCCGAAAACGCAAAAGCCTATGTGGACTTCCTGGAGGAGCAGATCGGCTACCCCATCATCCTAGTCTCCACCGGTCCCAATCGCTCTGAAATAACCCTCAGAAAGTAAACCTACAACAGACACCTCCGGGTTCCTGCTCGGAGGTATTTTTTGTTCCTTCCGCAAAGCGAGGCAAGCTATGAAATTACTTACAAGAGATAAATCCTTTTATCGCACACTGGTCCATCTCATGCTGGTGATAGTCCTGCAAAACGTCATCACCTACTCCATCAACATGGCGGACAATCTGATGCTGGGCGCATACAGTCAACCGGCTCTGTCCGGCGCGGCCACGGTGAACCAGATCCAATTTATGGTGCAGCAGCTTACCATGGCTATATCCGACAGCCTGGTGGTGCTGGGCTCCCAATACTGGGGCACCAATCGCACCGAACCCATCCGCAGGCTCTGTGGCATCTCTCTGATTGCCGGCCTTGTGCTGGGGGGCGCCATCTTCCTGGCCACCACCCTCTGCCCCAGGGCACTGCTTTCCCTATTTACCAAAGATGAGGAAATTATCCTCCAGGGCCTGGCCTATCTGGAGCTGATCCGCTTTACCTATCCCATCTACGTGCTGTCCGCCGTGCTCATGGCGGCCCTGCGCTGCGTAGAGACGGTGAATGTCTCCTTCGGCATTTCCATCGTCTCCCTGATTGTGGACGTGTGCATCAACTACGCCTTGATCTTCGGCCATTTTGGCTTCCCGGAAATGGGAATCCGGGGCGCTGCCGTGGGCACCCTAGCGGCACGCATCCTGGAGCTGCTCATCGTCCTGGGCTATCTGCTGTTCAAGGACAAGAAGCTCCGCCTCTTCTCCTCAAATCCCTTCAAGTTCGCTTTCCAGGACATCCGGGACTTCTGGAAAATCCTCTGGCCCTCCTTCCTCTCCCAGCTGCTTTGGGGCATCGCAACCCCCATCCAGACCGGCATTCTGGGCCGCCTGTCCTCGGACACCATCGCGGCAAACGCCGTCGCCACCACCATGTTCCAGTATTTGAAAGTCATCACGGTGGGCGAAGCCTCCGCCTCCGCTGTGCTCATCGGACGGACCGTGGGCGAAGGGGATGTGGAAAAGGTCAAGGAATTCAGCCGCACCCTGCAAATCCTCTATCTGGCCATTGCTGTCCTGCTGGGCGTGGCCCTGTACTTCATCCGCATCCCGCTGCTCAGCATCTATGCCCTGTCTGATTCCGCCAGGGTCATGGCCAATCAGATTCTCATCCTTCTCTGCTTCATTATCACCGGCATGGCCTATCAGATGCCCGCAGGCGTGGGCATTATCAAGGGCGGAGGGGATGTCAGGTACATGATGTACCTGGACCTGATCTCCACCTGGGTCATCGTCATGCCCCTGGCCTTCGCCGCGGCCTTCTGGTGGAAGCTGTCGGTGGTGGCTGTGGTGGCCTGCCTGAACTGTGACCAGATTTTCAAGTGCATCCCCACCGCCTTCCGGGTCAACCGCTACCGATGGATTCACAAGCTGACCCGCAAATAAATCCAGACATACCAAAAGCCTGCTGATTCCTCAGTAGGCTTTTTCCGTCAATCTAACATGTTCTTCCGGAGGGCGCAGCCGGTGGGCGTCCCCGCCAGGCCCCCAAGGCCCGTCTCCCGGAGACTGCTGTGCAGCTTTCTCCCCACGGCGCCCATGGCGTCGATCACCTCGTCACAGGGGATCACGCTGGTCAGCCCCGCCAGGGCCATGTTGGCCGCAGTCACCGCGCCCACAGCGCCGATCACATTCCGTTTCACGCAGGGCACCTCCACCAGGCCAGCCACCGGGTCACAGACCAGCCCCAACAAATTTCCAAGGGCCATGGCCGCCCCGTGGGCGCACTGCTCCCCGGTGCCCCCCTTCAGGTAGACCAGAGCAGCTGCCGCCATGGCGCTGGCAGAGCCGATCTCCGCCTGGCAGCCCCCCTCCGCCCCGGACAGGGTTGCCCGCCGGGCAATGACCTGGCCGAAGCCCGCCGCCACCGTCAGGGCACGGCAAATTTCCTCCTTATCATATTCCCCCGCCCGGTAAAGGGGGATTAAAACCGCAGGCAGCACGCCGCAGCTTCCCGCTGTGGGAGCGGCCACAATGCGCTTCATGCAGGCATTGCGCTCGGCGGTTTTCAGAGCCTCTGCAGTCACCTGGTTCAGATAATCTCCCCCCAGGAGGACGCCTCCCGCCAGGGCCTGTTCAACCTTTTCGCCGTCACCGCCGGAGAGGCCGGAATTGGAGCGGTCCCCGCCCCGGTATTGCCGGCTGCCCTCCAGCATCACTTCCCATAGCTTTTCCATATGGGCAATGGCCTCCGGAAGGGGCAGACCGGACTCCTCCAGGTCCGCATCCAGAATCACTTCATCCAGCGGCTTATCCGCTGCCGCCTCCAGCATCTTCTTGATCGAAGGAAATCCCATATTCTCCCCCTCCTTATTCCGTGGTCATATTTAACCGGGTTACCTTCAAGATCCCCGGAATGGAGCGCAGCCAAACTGCCAGGCTCTCGGGAATGGCCTGGTCCGTCTCCACCACCATGATGGCATAGCTGCCCATCTCACTGCGGTAGAGCTGCAAGGTAGCAATGTTGATCTTCCGCTGGGCCAGGGCAGTGGTCACCTCCGCCACATGGCCGGGGGCATCCACATTGTGGACGATCAGGGTATTCTGCTCACCGCTGAAATCCACGGTGATGCCGTCCACCTGGGTGATCTTGATACGGCCGCCGCCCACGGAAGCCCCTCGGAGGTCCACCTCCTTGCCGCTCTCCCCCACCAGGTGAAGCACCGCCGTGTTGGGATGTACGTTCATCAGCTCCACGTTGGCAAACGTAATCTCCAACCCCCGCTCCTTTGCCACTTCAAGGCTGAGGGGGATTCGCTCGTCGTCCGCCCGCATCCCCAGCAGGCCCGCCACCAGAGCCCGGTCTGTACCGTGCCCCTTTCCTGTGGCCGCAAAGCTGCCGTGAAGCTGAATTTCCCCTTTCACCGGCTCCTCCCCCAGCAGCCGTCCGGCGGTGAGTCCAATGCGGACCGCCCCCGCCGTATGGCTGCTGGAAGGACCGATCATCACCGGCCCCAACACATCAAATAATCTCATTTCTCAGGCTTCCTTTCTTGCTGCTCATTTCCCAGGTATTATATATGCTTTCCCGCCGGAATTCAACAAATTTACAGATATTTTCCGCTTCATAAACAAAATACCTCCTGTTCCCCATTTTTCTGGTGCATATTGTTGCTTTTTTTGCCGATACTAACCGGGAAATGACAATGATAGGAGGTCAGACCATGGACAGAGTCAAACTCGGCCGCCGAAGTTGGGGGAGGATCATCAGTTATCTGACGGCCGCTTTTCTTATTTTAATTGGTCTTATTGTCTGCAAACAGCAGGAAAACATGCGCTTTCAACGCTATCTGGCCTTAAACCAGATGCACGCCTTTAACGAGCTTTCCAACGCCGTGGGAGAGCTGGATATTGCATTGGAGAAGGCGTCCTACGCCACCTCTCCCTCCATGATCTCCAATCTGTGTACGGAAATTTACGGCAGGGCGGAGGCCGCCCAGATGTCCCTGGGCGAACTTCCTTACGCCAATCTGGAGTTGGAGCAGACAGCCGCCTTTGTGGCCAGGGTGGGCGACTACGCCTATTCGGTCTCCCGCTCGGCGGCAAAGGAGGGCGGCTGGACAGAGGAACAGCTGAAAACCTGGAGCCGCCTCTCCCAACAGGCCTCCCAACTCTCTGAACAGCTCGCCGCCCTGGAAGCTGATGTCCAAAACGGCAGCATCACCCTGGAATCCGTAGACAGCGCGGAGAGCCGTATGGCCTCTATGGAATCCGGCTCCTCCTACTCCTCTGGAACCATGTATGAGGAAATTGAGGACGGCTATGACGAGCTTCCCACGCTGATCTACGATGGCCCCTTCTCCCAGCATCTGGATGAGCAATCCCCTCTTGCCCTGGAAGGGCTGGACGCCGTCACCCAGGAAAAGGCGGTCTCCAATGCGGAAGCCTTCCTGGGCATCTCCGGCGGGCTTTCTGTGACCTCCCGGCTGGAGGGCTCCATCCCCGGCTGGCTGATTGAAGGCACCGTCAACGAGGTCCCGGTCAGCCCGGAGGTCTCCGAGGCCGGCGGTGTGGTCATCCAGTATACCCGCCCCTGCCAGATTCAGAATCACCTGATAACCTATCAGAAGGCCGTTTCCCTGGCCAAGACCTTCCTGGGAAAGCAGGGCTATTCCAACATGACCGAGAGCTATTACCAGGAAGATTCCGGCGTTGTGACGGTGAATTTCGCCTATGAACAGGAGGGCACCATCTGCTATCCTGACTTGATCAAGGTTTCCGTGGCACTGGACACCGGCACCATCACCGGCTTTGAGGCCAAGGGCTATTTGACCCGACACCAGCAGCGGGAGATTGCTACCCCGGTGCTCTCCCGCTCGGAGGCGGCTGCAAAGGTGCCGGAACGGGTGGAAGTCCTCTCTACCCAGTATGTGATCATCCCAACGGAGGGGGGTTATGAACTGCCCTGCTGGGAGGTCAAGTGTGAAGGGGAGTCCGGCCGCCATGTGATCTACTACCTGAACGGGGAGACTGGCGCGGAGGAGAAAATCTTCCTCCTACTGGAGTCTGAAACAGGCACTTTGGTGCTGTAAGCGGTTGAAAAAACGACACTTCTCGACTATAATGGAGTCAGACTATCAGAAAGCGGGTTTTACCATGAATGAATTAATTATCGGCGTCGGCGCCATCGGCGTGGCACTGGGGGCCACCCTACTTTCCTCCGGCAACCGAGTTTCCTTTTACGCCAAAGGCGCTACCCTGGAGGCGATCCGGAGGGACGGCGTAAAGCGCACCGGGCTATTCGGTGAACTGGACTTTCCAGCCGGGAAGCCGGATTATCTCTCCGACCACTATGAGGATTTCCCCCAACAGTATTTTGACTATATTTTGATCTGCACCAAGACCATGGCCAATGGGGCAGTCAGCGACGCGCTGGCTGCCCACCGGCAGATTTTAAAGCCAACCGGCAAGCTGGTCATCCTGCAAAACGGCTGGGGCAATGACGCCGCTTACCTTCGGAACTTCCCAAAGGAGCAGGTCTGCTCCGCCCGGGTCATCACCGGCTTCCAGCGGACTGCCCCCAACGTCAGCAACATCACCGTCCACACCGCCCCCATTCTCCTGGGCAACCTTTACGGGCTGGATCCCGCCCCCCTGGCACCCTTGGCCCAGGCCATCAGCCAGGGCGGCATTCCCAGCGAGATCACGGAGGACGTGGGCAAGGCCCTTTGGGCTAAGATGCTGTACAACTGCACCCTGAACCCCTTGGGCGCTGTGCTGGGGGTTCACTATGGGGCGCTGACGGAGTGCCGGCAGTCCGTGGATATTATGAACGACCTCATAGACGAGATCTTCTCCGTCATGAAGGCCGCAAGTTATTCCACCTACTGGGATACGCCGGAAAGCTATCGGAAGGAGTTCTATTCCAAGCTGGTGCCGGACACCTACCAGCACAACTCCTCCACTTTGCAGGACATCCGCAAAAAGCAGCCCACCGAGATCGACACCCTGACCGGTAAAATTTTAGAGCTGGGCAGGCAATACGGCATTCCCGTACCGATCAACACCATGCTCTACCGGCTGATTAAAACCATCGAAGCCAATTACTGAACTACATAGAACGGAGGATACCCCCATGGCCAGAAAAGGCGGACGAAGAGTCAACAAGAGAAAAGAAGGGCAGCGCATTATCCGCAACCTGATCATCACCCTGGTGGTGGCGATCCTTGTGGCAGTTGTCCTAATCGTCATCTGCAAACACCGGCAGACCGGCCAGGGAAGTCTCACGGAAAACGCGGAGAATTCCGCTTCCACAACCCAGGCCGCGGAGGGGACGGAGGAAACCTCCCCTGCGAAAATCGAAGCTGCCGAAACCGACCTCCCCAGTGAAACCCCAGAGGCGGAACCCGTCACCCTGACCGTCAGCTGCGTGGGGGACTGCACCCTGGGCACCGACGAGAATTTCAACCAATCCACCAGCCTCCCGGCCTATGCGGAGGAATACGGCCTGGACTATTTTCTCTCCAATGTGGCGGATATTTTTGAGGCCGACGACCTGACCATCGTCAACTTCGAGGGAACTTTAACCACCTCCACCAGCCGGGCGGACAAGACCTTCGCCTTCAAAGGCGACCCCTCCTACACGGAGATTTTGACCTCCAGCGGGGTAGAGGCCTGCAACCTGGCCAACAACCACAGCCACGATTACGGCACCCAGAGCTACACGGACACCCAGGAGTATCTCACCGAGGCCGGTTTGATCACCTTCGGCTACGAAGATGTGGCTGTCACCGAGGTCAACGGCGTCAAGGTGGGCCTGGTGGGGATCTACGAGCTGGCCAAGGGCGCGGACTGCGTCGAGGATTTGGAGGCCGCCATGGCCGACGTCAAGGAGCAGGGCGCCCAGCTGATCATCGTCACCTTCCACTGGGGCGTGGAGAAGGAGACCGTTCCGGACAGCACGCAGATTTATCTGGCCCATCAGGCTGTGGATCTGGGGGCGGATCTAGTGATCGGCCACCACCCCCATGTGCTCCAGGGCATTGAGGAGTACAACGGGGTCAACATCGTCTACAGCTTGGGCAACTTCTGCTTCGGGGGCAACAGCAATCCCAGCGACAAGGACACCATGATCTACCAGCAGACCTTCACCGTCCTGGACGGCCAGGTCCAGGATGAGCCGGACGTGAACATCATCCCCTGTTCCCTGTCCTCCGTCTCCTCCTACAACGACTACCGCCCCACTCCCGCCACCGGGGACGAGGCCACCCGCATCCTGGAGAAGATCGAATCCCTCAGCGCCTCCATCCCCACTTGATCCATCAGATACTTGGTATAGAGGAACACATAATATGCTCGATCAATATGCAAGAACCCAGCTCCTCCTGGGAGCGGACGGCCTGAACCGCCTGCGCAATGCCCGGGTGGCCATCTTCGGAATCGGCGGCGTGGGCGGCTACACCGTGGAGGCCCTAGCCCGCAGCGGTGTGGGCACCCTGGATCTCATCGACAATGACCGGGTTTGCCTGACCAATCTGAACCGCCAGATCCTGGCCACCCACCAGACGGTTGGCCGCTACAAGGTGGAGGTGGCCCGGGAGCGCATCGCGCTGATTGATCCCAGTATCCAGGTCAACACCTACCAGACCTTCTATATGCCGGACACCTCCCACCTCTTTGACTTCACCCAGTACGACTACGTGGTGGACGCCATTGACACCGTCACCGGGAAGCTGGCCCTGGTGGAGCAGGCGAAAGCGGCGGGGGTTCCCATCATCAGCTGCATGGGCGCCGGGAACAAGCTGGATGCCTCCGCCTTTGAGGTGGCGGACATCTATGAAACCTCCATCTGCCCCCTGGCCCGGATCATGCGCAAGGAGCTGAAAAAGAGGGGAATTTCCAGCCTGAAGGTGGTCTACTCCAAGGAGCCGCCCGTTACCCCCCTTGGACACGAATCCACCAGCTGGGAAACCAGCTGCCCCCCGGACCCCGACCGAACAGGCGCTCATCGCCGCCAGATTCCCGGCAGCAATGCCTTTGCGCCCGCAGTGGCCGGCCTGATCATCGCCGGCGAAGTGGTCAAGGAGCTGTCCCAGTACCAGGCAAGATAAGTTTTGTCAAAACAAGGCTGCATTCCTCCTCGGAATACAGCCTTTTCTAGCATCTACTGCTGTTGCAGACCAGATAAAGGATTTGCCGCTGATCCCCCAGCTTCCGGAGCAGGGTCAGCGCCCGCGCAGTATTCTCATCATCCAGGTTGACAAAGGGATCATCCAGGATCAGGAAGGGCTTTTCCTCCTGAAACAATCCGTCAATCAGCGCCAGCCGCATACAGATCTTCACAAGATCCCCGACGCCTGCGCTGAAATAGCCCGGCTCCCGGACTTGGCCCCTGCGTTCCAGACTGACCTCCAACTCCTGGCTGACAAAGACTCCGCTGCCGTCCTCCTCAGGCAACAGCTGATTCAGATACCGGACAAAGCTCTGCTTGATTTTGTCCAGGTAGGTTTCCGAAAGGCTCTGCCGGGCCTGTTCCAGATACGCGATGGTCTTATCCAGGGTCTCCGCCTTCTTCCGCCCGGCGTCCCGCTTCTCCCGCCAGCTGTCCAGCTGATCGGACAGGTCCGGAATGCGGTCCGCCTGCTCCTGTAGGCGGGCAAGGCGCTGCCGCTGCTCCGCCAAGGTCTGGTTCAGCGCCTGGACGTCGCCACTCAGATGCTTCACCTCCAGCTTCAGGCCCTCAATGCTGGCTGCTTCCTCCGGCTCCTCCGGGGCAAAATCCGTACCGTGTTCCGCCATGAAGCGCTTCAACTGCTCCATCACCCGCTGATAGCGGGTCTTTAGCTCCCGGGCGGTCCGCAGATCGTCCCGGATGGCCTGCAAGCTGCCCCGGGTGCGGGGCATGGGAGTCAGCTCATACTTGTGGAAAAATTGCTCCACCGTCTGCTCGCTCCAGCCGCTCGCCGCCTCTAGCTGGTTCTCCCGGGCCGCAAAGCGTTCCACCGTCTCCTTGCCCTGTCGGAAGGCGGCGCAGTCTGTGCGCAGGTCCGCCAGCAGCCGTCCGCATTTTTCCAGGGGGACCTGTTGATAATACCGGCCCAGGAAGGCCCGGAGCTGTTCCGCAAGTCCGTCACGGCGCCCCCGGAGCTGCTCTGTCTGCCGGGTCAACCCCGCCCGCTTTTCCTCCAGGGACAGATAGAGCACCAGGTTGCTCTGGATCTGGTTCAATCCCTCCTGGCCGCCACAAGCCGGCCCCATATATTGGGCCACAAAGCTCTGAACCCTCTGCTCCTCCTGCTCCGCCGCCGCCTGGTTGGCCTGGATCCGCCGGGAAAGCCCCGGGTTCAACCGGGTGGCTTGTCCGGATCCGTTGTCCGCAATCAGCTTGCGCAGGTTCAGATAGACAGCCCCCATCAGGCAGAGCGCTCCAACTCCCAACAGGACGCCGCCCAAAGCATAACGGCGGGCAATCAAAAGGATAATCCCTGCCAGAACGGCAAAAACGCCCCCTAGAAAGCAGGGCAAAACTCCCCAGGGTTTCCCATATCCAGGCTGGGCCTCCGGGCTATCCGTCAGCCCACCGGCGGCCAGCCGGCTGTTCTCCCGCCGCAGGGCCGCCGCCTTGGAAAGCCGCCGCTGGCAGTCCTTCAACTGCTCCAGGGCAGGAACCCCGCTCTGGAAAAAACGCTCTAACCGTTGAAGCTCCCGCTGCTCCTCCTGGGAGAGCCGGCTGCCCTGGAGCCGGGCGGTCAGGGAAATGTAGTCGTCACAGGCGGCTTGGCAGGCATCCAGTTCCTCCTGTGTGGGAATCCCCCCGGCAAACTTTGATTCCTGCCGTCTCAGCAGCTCCAAGGCCTCCTCCCGGGCCTGCGCCCCGGCATCCTCCTGGGCTGCTGCGGCCAACTGATCCAGGGCCCGGGAAACCGGAGTCAACTCCTCTTCCCCGGGCAGACCCTTGGGGTAGCGGTCCGCAATCTGGCGGGCAGCCCTTTCAAGCTCCCCTTTCTGGTCCAAAAGGCCCTGATACTCCCGGCCAATGGCCCGCCGGGCCTCTGCCCCGGAGACCTGGGCAATCCTCCGCTGGGTATCGTCAATCATACCGTTCTTAGCCCGAATTTGCCGCTCCAGCTCCGTCAATTGGCGAGCTTCCTCTGAAAGCCGCTCCTTCGCCTGCCGGCAGTCCTCCAGTTCCCGCCGGAGCCTGGTGATATTCCGCCCCGCCTGTTCCACGCTTCCCCCGTTGCCCCGGTAGGGTATGTAGGCGCTTCTGGCTTTTCTCAGGGCCTCCACAGCCTTTTCATAGCGATTGATGTCCTGACTGTCCTCCACCAGATTGCTCAGCTTCGCCTGGATGCTGCCAGTTGAGAGGGGGCCGGACTCCCGGAGCTGGGGCATATAGGTGCTCCGCTCGAAGGACTCCGCATCCAATCCGAACAGCTCCACCCCGATATTTTTAGAAAACTTCCGGCTTCTGCGCAGGCCGGGCTGCTCATAGAGGGCAAAGGTATCCTGGCTAGGCCGCTCACCGAAGGTGCGCTCCACGCGGTACTCCCTGCCCTCCAGTTCAAACTCCAGGTTGCCCCCGAACCTTCCCCCTTGCCAGGGCGTGTATTTCCTACGCAGGTCCTTATCCAGCGCATTCTTATTCCCCCGGGGCAGTCCGTAAAACATACACCGCAGGAAGGTGGCCAGGGTGGTCTTGCCGAAGCCATTCGGCTCCTTGATGACCGTCATTCCCGGCTGGAATTCCACGGCATACTGGTGGAGCCTCCCAAAATTTTCAATGTAACAGCGAAGCAGCTTCATACCTGAATCCCCTCCCCGCTCAGGGCTTGGATTCCCCAGCGAATCATCTGTTCCTTCTCCTCCCCGTCCTCATCGCCCCCCATCACCAGGCGGACAAAGGCCCCTTTCAGGGAGATATCGTGCTCATAATCCTCCGGGTTCAGCTCCAGGCGGCTTTCATCCTTGAGCTTCACAAAGTAATATGCTCCGTTCAGCTCCTCCCGGAGGTAGTTCAGGTCCTTTTGGGTGTCCAGGGTGCAGGTGCCCGTCAGGGTGAGCTTGATCATATCTCCCCCGCCGATTCCATCCACCGCCCTGCGCAGCCCACGGGAAAGCTCCGGGACCGTGGTGAGGCCCGTGATATCCACCGAAAGCGCATGCAGGGTCCGGCTTGCAAAGGGCACGAAGCTGGCTGCAAGCCGTCCGGAACCCGTGGTTTCCAGCAGCACAAAGCCCTTTTCTCCGCATTCGTCAAATCCCCTGCCCTCCAGGCAGCCGCAATAGCAATAGACGCCCCGCTCGTCCAGCGCCTGGGCCTGATAGCTGTGGAGATGCCCCAGGGCCAGGTAGTCGATCCCCTTCCCCCTCAGGGCGGGCAGGCAAACCTGCTCCTCCCCCATGCTGGCGGAAATCTGACCGTGGAGAAGCACAATGTTGCAGTCCTCCGGGTTCAGCGACAGCTCCTGATACAGAGTCCTGCCGTTTTGGCCGTCAAACTCAATGCCTGAGATCACCACATTGCCGTAGCGGTAGCTGCTCCAATGGTTGGAAAACAGCTTTAAATTCTCCGGCAGCTCCAACCCGGCAAAGCCATAAGCGCTCTCGTCGTGGTTTCCCCGCAGGTAAAGGAAGTCCACCCCTCCGGCCCTCCGGATCCCGTCCAACAGGATGGCCGCCGTCTTGGCGGAAATCCGCTCTGTATCAAAGAGGTCCCCCGCAATCAGGACCGCAGTAACCCCATGCTCCGCCGCATAATCCGCCAGCCGGAGAAAGGTGCGGCGGAGTTCATTGCCCCGTTCCCGGGCCTTCTCCGGCGGAAGGTTGGCCTCCATTTTCGAATCCAGGTGCAGATCGGAACAGTGAATCAGCTTCAAAGCAAGCTCCCCCTTTTTGACCGAACTTTTGTTTGATTTATTATAACAGCTTCCGGCCATTTCCTCAACGGATAAAATGGGCAGACAGCCCCGGATATCCCACCGCCGATTTAGATATTTTCCATAAATTAACCATCCCCCCTCCCCTTTGTTTCGTCTATTTTATCGGTTGCACATGACTAACTTTTTTGTGTTAATATATCTTCAACGCGCAATGCCAGGAGCATGTAAGTCCAGTTCCTGTTCCATTGCGTATTCTTTTCGTCTACATAGTTAGCATCCTATAACTAGGAGGGTGAGAGAGGGGGACATTCCCATTAGAAAGTATCGATCCACAATCATACTGGCAGCCCTGCTGCTGGTTCTCTCCGTATGGTCTCTATTTGCGGGGGTTCCGGATGTGAATTTATCCGGAATATTTGGCGGGGACACGGAGCAGATTGAAATATTCCTAATTTCCCGGCTGACACGCCTTTTGGCCATCCTATGCACCGGCGTTGGCATGAGCGTGGCCGGCCTGATTATGCAGCAGCTCTGTATGAATAAATTTGTCTCGCCTACCACTGGCGCCACCATTTCCTCGACCCAGTTCGGCATCCTACTGGCACTGCTGTTTATGCCCAATTCCACCCTGTGGGGACGGGCACTGTTCGCGTTTGTCTTTGCCATTGCCGGGACCTGGATCTTCGTCTGGTTCATCCGGCGCATCCAGTTCAAGGACGCGGTGATGGTCCCCCTGGTGGGCATCATGTTCGGCAACGTCATCACCGGCGTCATCAACTACTTCGCTTACAAATATGAGATGAGCCAGGCCCGTTCCACTTGGCTGGCGGGATACTTCTCCATGGTCCTCCGGGGCCGGTATGAGCTGGTCTATCTGGTGGTGCCCCTGGTCATCATCGCGTTCCTATTTGTCAACCACTTCAACATTGTGGGCATGGGCAAGGACTTTTCCAAAAACCTGGGGGTTCCTTACAACTTCGTGCTCTTTATGGGCCTGTCCATTGCGGCCATGATCACCGCCTCCGTGGTGATGGTGGTGGGTTCCATCTCCTACATCGGCCTGATCGTCCCAAACCTGGTGGCCATGTTTAAGGGCGACAAGATCCGGGGTACCCTGGTGGACACCGCCCTCTTTGGCACCATTTTTGTGTTGGTATGTGATATGATCGGCCGGACCATTATTTCTCCCTATGAGCTTCCCATTGAGCTGATCATCGGCATCGTCGGCAGCATCGTCTTTATCGCCATGCTGCTCTACCGGCTGAACCACGGCCGGAAGTCGATCCGCCTGGATAGAAAGAAAGGAGAGGTGGAAAGTTGAACAAAGCGGCAGTCCGTGCAAATCAGCGGAAACTAATCATCCCGGCAGTCGTGGTACTGCTCTGCGCCGTGGGCTATATGTTCTACGCGGTGAAGTTCAATCATCCGAAGCTGTTCCGGTATTCCATGACCCTTCGCTCCCCCAAGCTCGTCGTCATGCTGATTACAGCCTTTACCATCGACGGAGCGGCCCTGGTGTTCCAAACCATCATCAACAACATAATCGTCACGCCACGTCTGCTGGGTATGAACTCCCTATATTCCCTGATTCATACCGCAGTGGTGTTTGTGGCCGGTTCCACCAGCCTTCTGGCCACCAACAGCAATCTGGCCTTCGCAGTGGATCTGGTGCTCATGGCCATTGTGGCTACTATTGTTTACAGTTTCTTATTTGAAAAGACCCACCATAATGTCCTGTATATCCTACTGATCGGCACAGTACTGACCTCCTTCTTCTCCAGTATACAGACAACCATGACCCGCATTATGGACCTCAATGAGTATGACAGCCTGCCGGAAACCCTGGTGGCCAGCTTTGAGAATATCAACTCGGAGGTCATTGTCGTCTTCCTGGTGGTCCTGGCAGCCGTCATTTTCGCGCTGCGGAAAGAACCGGCTGTGTTGGACGTCATCTCCCTGGGCAAGGACCAGGCCATCAACCTGGGTGTGGACTACGACAAATGCATCCGCAAGCCGCTTCTGGGGGTGACCCTTTGCATCGCCGTAGCCACGGCTATGGTTGGCCCCATCTCCTTCCTGGGCCTGATCATGGCAAACCTGTCCCGGCAGTTCCTGAAAACCTACCGCCATTCACAGCTGGTCTTGGGTTCCACCCTATTCGACATGGCGATCCTCATCGGCGGCGTGCCCACCATCACGCTGCCCTATCTCGAATCCTACAACGAGGGCGACCTGTCCATCGTGGGTTCCGTCAAGACCCCTGATCTGGAAGCCGTCATGGTCTGCGAACCCGATCTGATCCTCATGGGCGGCCGTGCGTCTGATTCCTATGACGAGCTCAGCGAAATCGCCCCTGTGCTCCGCCGCAGCACCGATAACGCCGGCCTGGGCCTGGTAGAGTCTGTCCGCAAGAACGCCTCCACCATCGGCACCATCTTTGGGGAGAGCGAGCAGGTTGATACGTTGCCGGCTCAGTACGACGCACGCATCGCCACGCTGGCCGAGTTTGCTGAGGGCCACACCTGCGTTCCGGGCATGTGCACCAGCGGCAGCTTCATCCTGCTGGGCAACGACGGCCGCTGCTCCCTGATCGTCAACGAGATCGGCTTTGACAACATCGGCGCCAGCGCCGCCACCACCGGCAGCGACAGCAGTAGCAGCCATGGCTCCGACAGCTCCGATAGCTCCGGCTCCGCCCCCACCCACGGCAACCAGGTCTCCTTTGAGACAATCGTGTCTCTGAACCCCGAGTACATCTTCGTCATGGACCGTGACTCCGCCATCAACGCCTCCGGCGCACAGCTGGCCAGTGAGATCATGGAGAATGAGTTGATCATGGAGACCGACGCCTACCAGAATGGCAACCTGGTCATCCTGGAGAATCCGGGCGTCTGGTATCCGACTGAGGGCGGCATCACCGCACTGGGCATCATGCTGTCCGACCTGGAGAGCGCTCTGCTCAGCTAAATGAATAATCTTCCATAAAAAGAGGCGTGTACCTTTGCTCAAAAGGTCCACGCTTCAGCCTGTCGAAAAACCCGGTTCATGCTTGATGTATGACCGGTTTTTTCGACAGGCTGTATATTGTATAATCAGCTTCATTTGAAAAGCACCCCGCTATCCATACGATTCGACTCCTAATTTTTAATTATAGCCCCTTGATGGGAAACTGTCGAGAGCTAGCGCATCCTTCGGAATGCGCCTACCAAAGGTCCAGAGAAGGATAGATGGGGTGGCCTGACAAGCGCCGCCCCACGCAGAGGGCGATGGCGCGGCGCCATTGTCCCGAAAATAGACAGAGAACAGCGGCCAAATAGCTGCTGCTCTCTTTCCCACTGGTCTGGTTTTCCTGATCTGCGGCAGAAAAACCAAACGCGCCCTCCCCACAAAAATCACTTGCAGGGTTGGCGCGTATGATGGCACGCCCGAAGGGACTCGAACCCCTAACATTCAGAACCGGAATCTGACGCTCTATCCATTGAACTACGGGCGCGTGTGAACTTGACTTAACATACTGTATCACAGAATAGAAAAAAAGTAAAGGAAAATTTGTGTCGGTTTTAAAAATTTACCGGCATTTTATGCCAGCAACCCCTTGAGCGGGGTATCGCAAATTCCCAAAAGCTATGATACAATACCCCTGAATCTCGAATCAGGAGGTGCGCACCGTGCCCTTTTCCGATACGATCTTTACCACGCTCGACATCATAGGAACCATCGCATTCGCAGTCTCCGGCGCCATGGTGGCTGTACAGAAAAAGGTGGATCTGTTCGGCGTCCTCTTTCTCGGCGTGATCACCGCCGTGGGCGGCGGCATTACCCGGGACCTGCTGCTGGGGCGGATCCCCCCTATGGCCTTCCGTCAACCCCTGGATGTGGCCATCGCCGCGGCTTCCGCGCTGGCGGTCTTTATTCTGGCCAAGATCTTTAAAGCCCACTACCTGGAAAACGCGGAGAAGATCAACCCCTATTTCAACATATTTGACGCTGCGGGCCTTGGCGTCTTTACCGTAACTGGCGCCCAGGCCGCCATTGACACCGGCTTTGCCGCCAATCCGTTTTTGGTCATCTCCATGGGCATGCTGACCGCCGTAGGCGGTGGCCTGCTGCGGGATATCATCATCCACGAAGTACCCTACGTGATGAAAAAACACATCTACGCCGTGGCCTCCATCATCGGCGGCATCACATTCTGGGTCCTTTGCTACTTCCATTTCGCCTCCGTTTGGGCCGCCGCTTCCGGGGCCTCCATCACCTTTGTGGTGCGCATTCTCGCTACCATCTTCAAATGGGACCTCCCCAAGGCCATTGAGTGAGTCCGCTTCCCGGCCTGCCCACCGCCGCTGGATCGGGCTCCTTCACATTTTCTTAAGAATCTTAAATATAATTTGAATCGGTTAATTATTTCTTAATCGGCATTGTTTTCCCTCCTATATTAAACTTATAAGTAAGAAAAACTCAGGAGAGCCCGTTATGTTAAACAATGTCATTTTGAACCTCATCAGTGCGATCCTTGCCCTGGTGGTTGGCGTCGCGTACTTTTATCAGTTCATCTACCTGTTCATGCCCTTCCTCTGGCGGCAGCGCTCCTTGATGTCGCCCCTTGATTGCCTACCAGCAAAGGCGGGCGAGACTGTCAACGGCGACGCGCATGCGCCGTTCATCTTGACCGTTGACTGGCTCGGCTGGCTTTGCTATTACCCGAAGTCGTATTTATCTTGTGATACGATGTTTGCACATTCCCGTTTTATCGCATTTAGGACAGGTCAATCTGCGTTTTGTAAAAGTATGATAGCTTTTTACATACTCATTCATGCTCGGAACAAAAAGTTCGTTACAATGAGGACACTCAAAATAACCGGCCTTAATGTCAAGCATTGCGCCCGCTGCTATGCCCGCTACCGCCACTAAAACAGCACCCACAATCAATATGATACGTACCACCGTAGGCAGGTCAATATAGGATGCTATTACTATCAGGGCGCATACAGCGATGACCGTGATTGCGACGGCAATGACGCACAACGCCATTCTTTTCCTATTTTCTTCGTTTTCCTTCATTAAGTTCATCATGTTTCCCTCCGCTTTCTTTTGATAATCAGTTGAGGAAACCTTTTCACCCGAAAGCAAATCATTGACAGTAATATCTAATGCCGCACACAATGGTAGCATGAGCGAAACTTCGGGAAGTCCTTTTCCACACTCCCATTTGGAAATTGTTTTATCGCTGATGGAAAGTGCGTCGGCAAGTTGCCTTTGGGTAAGGTTCATTGATTTTCTTGATTCGGCTATAAATTTGCCGATTCGGATTTGATCCATTAGTTTCTGTCCTCCTTTCTGCCTTTATTGTAGATGATGGGGAATTTAATAAACACACACGGAGCGTAGAGTTCCTTATATCTGCGGGCTATCTACGGAGCGTAGACCTTAATTTTCCCCTTGCTCTACCCTAAAAGTATTATATCATTCAGATGTAAATTGTACATTGCTTTCTCTTTGTTACACGGGAATAATGGGCTGCTGTCTGTCAAATATTTATGTGTTACTTTATGGCACATGGGCATTTTCACAGCGTTGCCCTGGCCGCCAGGACCCCGGTTCCAAAGGCCCAGGCCAAATTGAATCCCCCGCAATCCCCGGCTGCGTCCAGCAGTTCCCCGGCCAGATAGAGGCCGGGGACTTTTTTTGACTGGAAGGTGCCCATATCCACCTCGTTCAGCCTGACCCCGCCGCAGGTGACCTGGGCCTGTTCCCAGGGGAGGAGCCCCCGGACCTGCACCCTCCAGTGCTTCACCCGGGCGGCCACCGCCGCCAGCTCCTGGTCGGTCAGGGAGCCTAGGGCACGCTTTTTTCCGTCCACCCGGCAGGAGCGGAGGAGTAGCTGGGCAAACTGGATTTTCAGCACGCCCAGCAAGAGGAACTCTGCCTTCTGCCCTGGGTTATCCCGGCGTTTTTGCCGAAAGAACCCCCAAAGTTCCGCCTCCTCCATGAGGGGGAACAGATCCAGCTCCAGGGAATAGCCCTTTCCCGCCTCCATGTAGTTGGAAAGCTGCATAATCACGATGCCAGAGAGACCATATTCCGTGAACTGCACCTGGCCGTCCCGGCGCTCCACCAGCCGCTGCCCCTGATAGAGCGCCACGCCGCAAGTCTCCCGGACCCCCTTCAAGGTCTTGCTGGGATTGACACAGCGTACCGGCACCAGGCCGGGCCGCAGATCCGTGACCGTATGGCCCAGCTGCCTGGCCAGATCATAGCCCCGGCCGGCGCTCCCCAGGCTGGGGGCGGCCTTGCCCCCGGCAGCCAGAATCACCTGGCGGGCGCGGATGGCGCTTCCGTCTGCCAGCGTCAGCAGGAACTGCCTCTGCTTGCTAACTCTCTCCACAGAACAGCCGCAGAGCAGCTCCACGCCTCCCCCCGCCGCCACAGTCCCCAGCAGCTCCAGCACCGCCGCCGCCTGATGACAGGCGGGATAGACACGGCCCTCCTGATCCGCCTGGGTCAGCATCCCCAGCTCCCTCCAGAGGGAAAGCTCGTCCAGGTCCAGGACAGCCTGGACCCCCTGCTTCAGCGCCGCCGGATGCTCCGAGAGATACCGCTGAGGGGACAGGTTCAAATTATAGAGGTTGCACCGGCCATTTCCGGTGGCCAGCAGCTTCCTTCCCAGCCGGCTCCCCTGCTCCAGCACCACCGTGCGGGGCTTTTTTGCGCCGCTCTCCCGGGCAATGACCGCCGCCGCCATCAGGCCCGCCGCCCCGCCGCCGATAATGGCGATATCATAGCTCTCCTTCATACACTCACCCGTTACACAAAAATCATTGCCTGAATTTTAGCATGGGGCGCCTTTCAGGTCAAGCAGCTCCGCCAGCTCCTGCTCCAGGGGGGTCCGCGCAGACCCCGGTCTCCTGCCGCCACTTTTTCCGGAACTGCTCCACCGCTTTGGCCGTCTCCGGGCCATAGCTCCCGTCTACAGCCAGCCGCGTGCCCAGCTGATGGTTCAGCCTCCGCTGGAGCCAGCAGGTCTCCGCCGGGCTAAGATTTCCCGCCTGGGCGGCCTTTTTCGGCCGCCGGAAGGTCACCGTCACAAACCAGTAATACTCCGTCTCCCCCTGCCATTGGGACAGCTCCGCTTTCCGGCCCCCTGCCAGGAGGACGGTCTCCCCCTCCAGCCCATAGGCCAGTTCATACTCCATTCCCTTTTCCCCGCTCCGGCCGGAAATCACCCAATCTCCCGCCCGGAGCACCGCCTTCGCCTGGCTGTGAACCGTCCGGCGGACCCCCTCCAGCACGTCTCCCAGGGCCTGGCGGCTGCCCCGCCGGATCCTGATATGCTCCTTCCTCTCCATCGTCCCCAGCAGCTTTCGGAACTGTTCCGGGGTTTCCACCCGGGGAGCCTTCCCCTTCGCGCCCTTTCCCCGCAGGGTGGCAAGTATCATTTTTATGATCTGCCCTCCGCTGCCGGCCTCTGTTTTCTCATATCCAATGGGTGTAATCATTTTAACTACCTCCTTTTCCGTTCTACTTTCCAGCTTACGGGGAATTTTCCCCGTTGTCAATCCCTTTTCGAACATTTGTTTTAATTTTTTAAAAGGCGTTCGGGGCCTTTCCACGGCATTTTCCAGATTCCCCCAGATTGTCTATTTGCTTTTTCATATGAATTGGTGTATGATATAAAAACGTGTAAGTATTTCAATCTACAGGAAAAAGGAGGCTTCCTCCATGGATGATAAGGTAAAAGATCTGTTGGGCCGGGTGCGCTTTGCCGCCCAATCGGTCAGCTCCGCTGCAGAGAGTGCCGCCCGCTCCGCCAGCCGCAGGGCAGGAGATGTGGTGGATATCTCCAAGCTGAACTTACAGATTCGGGAACTGAACGCGGATATTGCCACCCTGCTCCGGGACGCCGGGCAGATCATCTACGACGCCCATCTGGGGGCGGAAAACAATGACGCCATGCTGGCCCAAATCCTGGAACAGCTGGATCTTAAAAACGCCCAGGTGATGGAACTCCGGGCCAGGATCGACGCCATCAAGAGCCAGCAGCGCTGCCCCATCTGCGGCGCCACTCTTCAATGAGGAGGGATTTTGAATGCCGATCCTATTTAAAAATGCCACTATCCTCACCGTCAATGAGGAAAACCAGGTCCTCACCGGCGCATATGTGGCAACCCAGGGTGAGCGGATCAGTTATGTGGGCCAGCAGCGGCCCCAGGGGGACTTTGAGCGGGAGATCGACTGCCGGGGCAAGGTCCTGATGCCCGGGCTGGTGAATACCCACACCCACATCCCCATGACCCTGATGCGGGGCTTCGCAGGGGGGTATGACCTGCAAACCTGGCTGAACGACTATATTTTCCCCACGGAGGAGAAGCTGGACGGCCGCACCGTCTATATTGCCTCCCAGCTGGCCCTGGCGGAGATGATCGCCAGCGGCACCACCTCCATCGGGGAGATGTATTACTTCTGCGGCGACATCGCGCAGGCGGTTGCGGCCTCGGGCATCAGCGCCAACATCGCCCGCTCGGTGACAATCTTCTCCCCCACAGACAGGCCGGAGGATTACTACGCCTGTAAAGACCTGGAGGAATTCCGCCGCCAGTGGGGTGGCCAGGGGGACGACCAGATCAAGGCGGAGGTCTCCATCCACGCGGAGTACACCTCCTTCCTCTCCCCCAATCTGTGGAGCTATCTGTCTGGCTACGCCAAGCAGTACGGCATGGGCATGCAGGTCCACATCTCCGAAACCCGCTCCGAGCATGAGGCATGTATCGGCCGCCATGGGAAGACCCCCATTCAGGTTTTGGACGGCTACGGCGTCTGGGACACCCGCTCCATTGCCGCCCACTGCGTCTGGGTCTCCGATGAGGACATGGCCCTGATGAGCCGGAAGGGGATCTCCGCCGCCCTGAACCCTTGCAGCAACCTGAAGCTGGGCTCAGGCATCGCTCGGGTCCCCGCCCTGAAACAGGCCGGGGTCAACCTGACTCTGGGCACCGACGGGGCCTCCTCCAACAACAGCCTGAACCTGTTCCGGGAACTAAAGCTGACCGCCACCCTCCACAACGGCGTCACCCATGATCCCATGGCTGTCACCCCCGCAGAGGCCCTCCGCATGGCGACGGTCAACGGCGGCAAGGCCTTGGGCCGCCATACCGGCGTCATTGCCCCCGGCTATCTGGCGGACATCATCCTCCTGGACTTCACCCGTCCCAACCTCCTCCCCTGCCACGATGTGGTGGAGAATGTCGTCTATGCCGCCAATGGCTCCGAGGTCTGCCTGACCATGGCCCGGGGCAAAATTCTCTATGAGAATGGCACATTTACCACCCTTGATTTGGATAAAATCAGATATGAGGTGGAGCACTATGCCCTACCAAGGCTCTTTGGCTGACGTAAATTCCGATTATTTTAGAAAGGGGCCTTTCCATTGGCTGAACAAAAAGCACAGAAAAAGTCCTTCTTTGGCGGCGCCGCCATTTTGGCCGCCGGCATCGTCATTGTCAAGGTCATCAGCGCGGTATACAAAATCCCGCTGGTCAATATCCTGGGCGAAGGCTATCAGGACTTCACCAACGGTTACTATGTCTATAACATCCTGCTGACCATCTCCACCGCCGGTTTCCCAGTGGCGGTCTCCAAAATGGTCAGTGAGGCAAACACCTTGGGTAAGCAGAACCAGGTACACAAGGTGTTCCGCACCGCTATGGCGATCTTCCTGACGCTGGGCGTGATCTCCTTCATCATCATGTTCTTTGGCAACAACTTCATCGCCGGTACGGTCATGAACAAGCCCAACTCTGCCGCCTGCATCCGGGCTCTGGCCCCTGCAGTCATTGGCGTGGGCTGCCTGTCCGCCTTCCGGGGCTATGCCCAGGGCCACAGCAACATGGTGCCCACCTCTGTCTCCCAGGTCATCGAGGCCATCATCAAGCTGGTGGTGGGCCTGGGCCTGGCCATCATATTGCTGAATCTGGGCAAGAGCAACTCCATCGCCGCCGCAGGCGCGATTATGGGCGTCACTTTGGGCACCCTGGCGGCCCTCATCTATATGTTTGTGGATTACTTAAAATCCCGCCGGGCTGAACCCAGGGGGTCCACGGACATTCCCCAGTCCACCGGCACCATTCTCAAGCGCATTTTGCAACTGGCGATCCCCATCTCCCTGTCCTCCTCCTCCATGGCTATCATCACCGCCATGGACAATTCCCTGGTCCAGGGCCGCCTGATGTCCGTCTGGAACATGACTGAGACGGAAATGAGCGCCACCATGACCAACTACTCCAGCGTGCAGAACATTTATCAGCTGCCCGCCTCCCTGATGGTGGCCATCACCGCCTCCGTCATCCCCGCCGTCTCCGCCTGCTTTGCCAGGAAGGACAGAACCGGCGCCGCCCGCATTGTGGGCTCCTCTCTGAAGGTCACCGCGCTGCTGGCCTTCCCCTCCGGCATCGGCATGATCGTGCTGGGGGAGCCTCTGGCCCTGCTCTTCTATTCCTACGGCGCTTCCTCCGTCACCGCCGAGCTGGCGGGGCAGTGCCTCTCCCTGCTGGGCTTTGCCTCCATCTTCGTCTGCATCATGCTGGTCTGCAACTCCATTCTCCAGTCCCACAACGTTGTCACCCTCCCCATGATCACCATGCTCATTGGTGGCATTATCATGGTCATCTTCGACTATGTGGTGGTGGGCAAGATCGGCCTGCTGGGCTCCCCTCTGGGCACCTGTGTCTGCTATACGGTCACCGCTGTGCTGGACCTGATTGTGATCAGCCGGGTGGTCCCCAACTGCCCCGGTTTCCTCACCGTTTTCCTGAAACCCTTGCTGGCCTCTGCCGCCATGGGTGTCGTCTGCTGGGGCTTCTATCAGCTGACTGTGGGCCTGCTTGGCTCTAAGATCGCCTGCCTGGCCGCCGTGGTGGTGGCTGTTGGGGTCTATGCGGTGCTGCTGGTGACCTTACGGGTTCTGACCCGGGAGGACACCGCCCTGATGCCCAAGGGTGACAAGATCGCCAAGCTGCTGCGCATCAAATAAGCAGGATCCAAAAAAATTACAGTTTTTCTGAAATGCCTTGAATAGGATGAACAATTATGGTAAATTTTGAATATAAAGACCACTACACCGTGGCGGACCTTGTGGATCTGGTCCGGCTCCTCCGTTCCCCGGACGGCTGCCCCTGGGACCGGGTGCAAACCCACGAATCCATCCGCCGCAACTTCATCGAGGAAACCCTGGAGGCCTGCGAGGCCATCGACCAGAAGGACCCCGTTCTGCTCCGGGAGGAGCTGGGGGATGTTCTGATGCAGGTCATCTTCCACGCCGGCATTGAGGAGGACGCGGGACACTTCACCCTGGACGACACCGCGGATACCTGCTGCAAAAAGATGATCTTCCGCCACCCCCATGTATTTGGCGCCCGGCACTTTGATAACCTGGACCAGGAGCTTTCCAAGTGGGAGGAGCTGAAGCGCCAGGAGAAGGGCCAGTCGTCCTATGCCGACACCCTGGACGCCGTGGCCCGTACCCTGCCCGGCCTCTGGCGGGCGGAGAAGCTGCAGAAGAAGGCTGCCCGGGCCGGCTTCGCCTGGCCGGATGTGCCCTCTGCCATGGACAAGCTCCTGGAGGAGGTTTCCGAGTTGGAGGAGGCCGTCAACCAACCGTCCAACGTGGAGGAAGAGCTGGGTGATGTGATCTTTGCCGCCGCAGGCGTGGCCTTTCAGGCCGGGCTGGACCCCGAGGAATGCCTGCGCAAAACATGTGAAAAGTATATCGCTAGATTCCGCGCCATGGAATCTGCCGCCGCAGAGGCCAGAACTCCCCTAGACACCCTGTCCCCAGAGGACCAGCTTGCCCTGTGGTCAGCTCAGAAAGCTGATAAACAATAAGGAGGACATTGTATGAACAAGACAGGACTCATCGAAGCCGTGGCAGAAAAGACCGGCATGACAAAAAAGGACAGTGAACAGGCAGTCTCCGCCGTGCTGAATACCATTTCCCATGCGTTAGTCAATGGCGAAAAGGTGCAGCTGGTGGGCTTTGGCGCCTTCGAATGCCGCCAGCGTGCCGCCCGCCAGGGCCGCAACCCCAAGACCCTGGAGGTCATCCAGGTCCCCGCCACCCGTGTACCCACCTTCAAGCCCGGAAAATCCCTGAAGGATGCCGTTGCCGGCAAATCATGATCCACAACAACAGAGCGGCAGAAAATGACTGTCGCTCTATTCTTTTACGAAAGAAGGTTCAACATGCGTTTAGATAAGTATTTAAAGGTTTCCCGCCTGATTAAGCGGCGCTCCGTGGCCAATGAGGCCTGCGACGCCACCCGGGTTACGGCCAACGGCCGCCCGGTCAAGGCCAGTTATCAGGTCAAGGTGGGGGACATCCTGGAAATCAAATTCGGCGAAAAGGCTTTAAAGGTGGAGGTCCTGGTGGTGGCAGACAACGTGGGCAAGAACGAGGCCGCCACCATGTACCGTGAGGTACGATAAGGAAAATTCTTGTTTTTCTTTCCAAATAGGCTTTCTTTCTTCCAGAAGAATATGCTATAATATATTGGAGTGCGATTATCGGCAAACGCCGCACTTTTCTTTTCATATCTGTTCCGGGCAATCCGCCCGATATTCTAGTTTGCCCCACAGGGGCACAGAAAGGGAATCAACCTATGGCTATTCTGAAAACGCTCTTTGGCAACACCTCCAAAAAAGAGCTGAAAAAGATTTACCCCATTGTCAGGAAAATTAACGCCCTGTCCGATGAGTATAAGGCCCTGACCGATGCCCAGCTGCAGGCTAAGACCCCGGAGTTCAAGCAGCGCCTCCAGAATGGAGAGACCCTGGATGACATCCTGCCTGAGGCCTTTGCCGCTGTCCGTGAGGCGGCGGACCGCGTGCTGGGCATGCGTCCCTATGACGTCCAGCTCATCGGCGGCATTGTCCTGCACAAGGGCATGATCGCTGAGATGAAGACCGGCGAAGGTAAGACCCTGGTGGCCACCCTCCCCTCCTATCTGAATGCCCTGACGGGCAGAGGGGTCCACATCATCACCGTCAACGACTATCTGGCAAAGCGTGACTCCGAGTGGATGGGCAAGATCCACCGCTTTATGGGCCTGACCGTGGGCCTGGTCATCCATGCTATCTCCAGCGCCGACCGCAAGGCGGCCTACCAGGCGGATATCACCTACGGCACCAACAATGAATTTGGCTTTGACTACCTCCGGGACAACATGGCGATTTATGACCGGGAGGTGGTCCAGCGGGGCCATGTCTTCTGTATCGTGGACGAGGTGGACTCCATCCTCATTGACGAAGCCCGCACCCCCCTGATTATCTCCGGCCAGGGCGACAAGCCCTCTGAGCAGTATGCCGTGGTGGATCAGTTTGTCTGCGGCCTTCACCCCCTGGTGGTGGCCAAGCAGGACTCCAAAGTCGATGAGGCGGAGAATTACATCGACCTGTGGACCGAGGAGAATATGCAGAAGGGCATGGAGGAATCCGAAGCCCGGGCCGCCGCCCAGGCCCGCTATGACAGCATGGACTATATTGTCAACGAGAAGGACAAGGCTGTCACCCTGACCGCCTCCGGCATCGCCAAGGCGGAGGCCCGCTTCCAGATTGAAAACCTCTCCGATCCAGAGAACTCCACCCTGTCCCACTATATCAACCAGGCAATCCGGGCCCACGGCCTGATGCACCGTGACGTGGACTATGTGGTTAAGGACGGCGAGGTCATCATCGTGGACGAGTTCACCGGCCGTCTGATGTACGGCAGGCGTTACTCCGACGGCCTGCACCAGGCCATTGAGGCCAAGGAGCACGTCACCGTGGCCCGGGAGTCCAAGACCCTGGCCACCATCACCTTCCAGAATTACTTCCGCCTGTATGAAAAGCTGGCTGGTATGACCGGCACCGCCATGACCGAGGACGAGGAGTTTGCCACCATCTACGCCCTAGATATCGTGGAGATCCCCACCAACCGCCCTGTGGCCCGTGTGGACCATTCCGATGTGGTGTACAAGACCGCCGCCGCCAAGTACAAGGCGGTTGTGGAGCAAATCGTGGTGTGCCACGAAAAGGGCCAGCCTGTCCTGGTGGGCACGGTCTCCATCGAAAAGTCTGAAATCGTCTCCCGGATGTTGGATAAACGCGGCATCAAGCACAATGTGCTGAACGCGAAGAATCACGAGAAGGAAGCGGAAATCGTGGCCCAGGCGGGCAAGTTTGGCGCCGTCACCGTGGCCACCAACATGGCTGGCCGTGGTACTGATATTATGCTGGGCGGCAACGCCGAGTACCTGGCCAAGGCCGACCTGCGCAAAGCCGGCATGTCCGATGAGCTCATCGCGGAGGCCACCGGCTTCGCGGAAACCGACAATGAAGAGATCCTGGAGGCCCGGAAAATGTTCCAGGCCGCCGAGGCGAAATATAAGGACGAGATCAAGGTGGAGGCTGACAAGGTCCGGGCCGTGGGCGGCCTGTTCATCCTGGGCACCGAGCGCCATGAGTCCCGCCGGATCGACAACCAGCTCCGGGGCCGTGCCGGCCGACAGGGCGACCCCGGCGAGACCCGCTTCTATCTGTCCCTGGAGGACGACGTGCTCCGCCTCTTCGGCGGCGACAGCGTGGCCTCCCGTATGGATAAGCTGGGCCTGGACGATGACACCCCCATTGAGCAGGGCTTCCTCTCCAAGGCCATTGAGCGGGCCCAGAAAACCATCGAATCCAAGAACTTCCAGACCCGTAAGAACGTTCTGGACTATGACGACGTTATGAACACCCAGCGTGAGGTCATCTACTCCGAGCGCCGCAAGGTGCTGGAGGGGCAGGATTTGCAGGCGTCCATCCACTCCATGATCTCCAAGATGATTTCCGACTCCATCCTGGGCCATGCCGGTGAGCAGGGCCACCTCACCACCTCCCAATTCAAGGAGGCAACCGCCTCCTACCGGGGCCTGTTCTTCCGCCCCAGCGAGTTCCTGCTCACCGATGAGGAACTGGCAAAGCTCACCCCGGAGGAGCTGGTGGAGCAGATCACCAAGCGCGCCTTTGAGGAATACGCCGCCAAGGAGCAGGAGCTGGGCACCGCCCCCAATGGGGAACCCCTCCTCCGGGAGGTGGAGCGGGTCATGCTGCTGCGCACCGTGGACGAATATTGGATGGACAACCTGGACGCCATGAACGACCTGAAACAGGGCATCGGCCTGCGGGGCTACGGCCAGTACGACCCCGTGGTGGAGTACAAGCGCGAAGGCTATGCCATGTTTGAGGAGATGATCACCGCCATCCAGCACGAGACGGTCCGCCGCATTTACAGCACCCGCCTGAAGCAGCCCACCATCCAGCGTCAGCGCGTTGCCAAGGCGACAGGGGCCTCCGGCGCGGACGACGGCACCGTCAAGAAGCAACCCACCCGCAAGAAGATCAAGGTGGGCCGTAACGACCCCTGCCCCTGCGGCAGCGGCCTGAAGTGGAAGAAGTGTACCTGCGCGGAGTATCACCAGGATATGGCCCCTTCCAAAGACTAACCTCTCTTATATCGAAAAATGCAGAATTCGCGCTCATCCGCTGATTCTGCATTTCTGTATTCCCGTTTTTACGCAAATTTGGAGGCGTTATGAGCTTTATTGAGCAAACTAAAAACGACGTCGTCTTCCTCCAGTCCCAGCTTTTGGCAGGCTGCGGCGCTTTGGCCCACGGGTTTTCCACCCGTTACGGAGGCGTCAGCCAGGGCATCTTTTCCTCCCTGAACCTGGGCCACGCAAGAGGGGATGACCGGGAAAAGGTTCTGGAAAATTACCGCCGCTTCTGCAGGGCCATGGGCACCGATGTGGAAAAGCTGGTCTTTTCCAATCAGGTCCACAAGGCGGAGGTCCGCTCCTGCACCATGGCGGACGCCGGAAAGGGCCTATATCGGTCACGGGACTACGAGGCGGACGGACTTGTCACCGACGTCCCCGGCCTCCCCCTGGTCATCTTCTCCGCGGACTGCATCCCGATGCTCCTCTGCGACCCGGTTCGCAGGGTGGCCGGCGCCTGCCACTGCGGCTGGCGGGGGACCGCTTTGGGCATCGCCCGGAACACCGTCAAGGCCATGCAAGAACGCTACGGTTGTGATCCGGCGGATATCCGGGCCGCAATTGGCCCAGGCATCTCCCGTTGCTGCTTTGAGACCCACCAGGATGTGCCTGACGCCATGCTGGAAGCCCTGGGCCAGGAGGTCGAGCCTGCCATTGAACCCTTGGGAAAGGGGAAATTCCGGGTGGATTTGAAGCAGATCAACGGCATCTGGCTCCAAAAGGCCGGGGTTCCCCGGGATCAGATTGATATCACCAGCGAATGCACCTGCTGCCAACCGGACAAGTACTGGACCCACCGGAAAACGGGCCAGCAGCGGGGCAGTCTGGCAGCCATGATCCAACTGGTATAAAACAGGGGGGCGGAACCTTCCTCCGCCCAGTTCCTACAAAGATAAACGCTGCAATGGCAGCCTGAAAGGAATGGTTGACAAATGAACTATGTTTTCCGCTGCTTCGCTGAGAAGCGCACCGGCTTTGACGTGGAGGCGCAACACGTTTTCCGGGAGTTGAAGGAACAGCTGGGGATCTCTTCCCTGGAGTCCGTCCGCATCCTCCACCGCTATGATGTGGAAGGGATCGAATATCCGGTCTATCTCCAGGCCCGCACCACCGTGTTCTCCGAACCCATGTGCGACAGCTTCTATGACGAGACCATGCCCCCCATCTCCGGCCCCCACTCCATTCTGGCTGTGGAAGCCCTGCCCGGTCAGTACGACCAGCGCGCCGACTCCTGCGCCCAGTGCATTCAGCTGCTGTCCTGTGGCGACCGCCCCTTGGTCAACTCCGCCACCATCTATGTGTTGGGAGGCACCTTGACCCAAGGGGAGCTGGACAAGATCAAGGCCTATCTCATCAACCCTGTGGAATCCCGGGAGGCCTCCATGGACAAGCCCGCCACCCTGGTACAGGAGTACCAGGTCCCCACCTCTGTGGCCACACTGGAGGGCTTTATTGCCAAGTCCCAGTCTGAGCTCTCCGACATGATCGGCTCCTATGGCCTGGCCATGGATTTAGCTGACCTGGAATTCCTACAGGCTTACTTCCGGGACGAGGAGCAGCGCGACCCCACCATCACCGAGCTTCGCCTGGTGGACACCTACTGGTCCGACCACTGCCGCCACACCACCTTCGGCACCCACA
>CAYLVH010000012.1:0-30509 GCA_964387095.1 uncultured Oscillospiraceae bacterium | reverse complement strand
TTAAAAACTTCTGCATCCTGCCCTCTCCTCTCCTAAGAAAAGTCCTTGGGATATTCCTCCCGCAGCTCCTTCATCAGCTTTTTCTCCTGCTTGGTCTCAAAGCGCAGCTTGGCATACAGGTCCGGGCGGCGGCGCTTAGTGCGCAGGATGGACTGCTTCCGGCGCCATTTGGCCACGTTGGCGTGGTGGCCGGACAGCAGTACCGAAGGCACCGCCCTCCCGTGCCAGACCTCCGGCCGGGAATACTGGGGATATTCCAGGGTGCCGTTCCAATGGCTCTCCTCCCGGAAGCACTCCGGATCGGACAGGACGCCGGGTACCATGCGGCAGACCGCGTCCGCCACAGCCATAGCAGGGATCTCGCCGCCGGTGAGCACAAAGTCCCCCAGGGAAATCTCCTCGTCCACACACTCGTCCACAAAGCGCTGGTCAACCCCCTCATAGTGGCCGCAGACCAGGATCAGCCGGTCAAAGTCATTTTTTAGCCGCCGGGCCTCTGTCTGATTGAACGGGGTCCCGCAGGGGGAAAGATAGATGGTGCGCACCCGCTCAAACTCGGTGACGTCCTGACAGACGTGCGCCCAGCAGCGGTACAGCGGGTCCGCCTGCATCACGGCGCCGCGGCCGCCGCCGTAGGGGTAATCGTCCACCTGGTTCTGCTTATTGGTGGTGTAGTCCCGGATCTGCCAGGTGTTTATTTTAATGTATCCCCGCTCCTGAGCCCGGCCCAGAATGGACTCACAGAGCATATCCCCCACCGTATCCGGGAACAGAGTCAGGATATCAATTCTCATCCGTGGCCATCCCATCCAGGACGATCAGACTCATCCAGCCCTCCTCCTCATTGATCTCTCGCATAAAGGCATCCACGGCAGGGATGAGATACTCATGTTCCCCCTTGACGACAAAAATGTCCTGGGTGGGATAATCCAGCACCTCCACCAGCTTGCCGATCTCCTGGCCGGTCTCCGCGTTGCGGACAGTCAGGCCGATCAAATCCGCGATGAAGTGGCGGCCCTCCGGCAGCTCCACATCCCCACGGTCCAGGTAGACGATCTTATTTTTCAGCGCCTCCGCCTCGTCGATGGAGGAAATCCCCTGGAAGATCACCAGCACATTGCCCTTGTGAATCCGGGCGCTCAGCACGGTCATTGGCTTGCCGTCCACATAGAGCTGGTCAAAATCCAGCAGGAACTCCGGCCCGTCGCACCAGGGCTGAATCTTTACCTCCCCCCGGATGCCGTGGGTATTGATGATCTTGCCCGCTTCCAGATATTGTTCTTCGTTCATCAATCGTAATCCTCCATTCCGCCGCTACCTGCGGCACAAATAGAAATGAACTTCTCCCCCGGTGAACCGGGGGATTTTCGCCGCCGTCGCCGGTTGCCCATCAGGGCCAGGCAATGGGCGCGTGTTTTGTGTGATTTTTCACACCACAGTCCTCATTGTATCGGTAAATAGAAAAAGCCGCAGGAACCCTGCGGCTTTTCGTAGCCAATCAGCCAATGATCTCCACAGAGACCTTTTTATCGGAGCGCTGGGCAACGGAACGAACCACAGTGCGAATCTCCTTTGCGATTCTGCCCTGACGTCCAATCACCTTGCCCATGTCCTCGGGATCCACCCGCAGCTCCAGGACAGTTTCGCCATCGCTCTCGTACTCTGTTACGCTGACAGCATCAGGGTTGTCAACCAGATTCTGAGCGATGTAAGTCAAGAGTTCTTTCATCCGGGGCCTCCAGAATTACAGCACGTTGGCCTTCTTCAGCAGGGTCTTCACAGTCTCAGTGGGCTGAGCACCGGTCTTGATCCATGCCTGAGCGCGCTCTGCATTGATCTTGATCTCAGAGGGCTCAACGCAGGGGTTGTAAGTGCCGATCTCCTCGATGAAACGGCCATCACGGGGGAAGCGGGAGTCAGCCACCACAATACGATAGAAAGGGGCCTTCTTCGCGCCCATTCTGCGCAGTCTAATTTTAACCATTTTATCATTCACCTCCAAAAGTATTTTAAAAACCATTTATATGGAAAGCGTTTTTGATTCTTTTGATTCTAAAAAACGCGAACCAACTTATCTCTTTTTCTTCTTTTTCTGGGATTTTCTCCGGGCCTTTTTCCCCGCGCGGCCCATGCCGCCCATCATGCCCTTGGGCATCCGTCCGCCCATCATGCCGGCGGGCAGCTTTCCGCCGGAGACCGTCTTCATCAGCTGCTGCATGCCCTCAAACTGCTTCATCAGCCGGTTCACATCGGCCACCTGCAGGCCGCAGCCCAGGGCGATCCTGCGCTTGCGGCTGGCGTTCAGAATGGAGGGGTCCTCCCGCTCCTGGGGCGTCATGGAGCGAATAATGGCCTCCGTATGGGCCATCGCCTTGCCATCGGGGTCGGCGTTCTCCAGCATACTTGTGTTCACGCCTGGGAGCATACCGGCCAGGGAGGAAAGGTCTCCCATCCCCTTGAGCTGCTCCATCTGGTCCAGGAAGTCCGCCAGAGTGAAGCGGTTTTTCCGCATCTTCTCCTCCAGCTCCTTGGCCTTCTTCTCGTCAAAGCTCTCCTGAGCCTTTTCAATCAGGGAGAGCACGTCGCCCATTCCCAGAATTCGGGATGCCATGCGCTCCGGGTGGAACACCTCAATGCAGTCCGGCTTTTCGCCGGTGCCGATAAACTTGATGGGCTTTCCAGTGGTGGCCTTGATGGAGAGGGCCGCGCCGCCCCGGGCGTCGCCGTCCAGCTTGGTCAGCACCACGCCGGTGATGTCCAGGGCCTCATCAAAGGCAGTGGCGGCGTTCACCGCGTCCTGGCCGATCATGGCGTCCACCACCAGCAGGATCTCGTCAGGATTCACCGCAGCTTTGATATTTTTCAGCTCGGTCATCAGGGCCTCGTCCACATGGAGCCGGCCGGCGGTGTCCAGGAACACCATATCGTTGCCGTGCTTCTTGGCGTGCTCCACAGCGGCCTTGGCAATGTCCACCGGGTCGGTCTGTCCCATCTGAAAGACGGGGATGTCCAGCTGTCCGCCCACAACCTCCAGCTGCCGGATGGCGGCGGGCCGGTAGATATCACAGGCTGCCAGCAGGGGATGCCGTCCGTTCTGTTTTTTTAGCAGACCTGCCAGCTTTGCCCCGTTGGTGGTCTTGCCGGCGCCCTGAAGGCCCACCAGCATCACCACCGTAGGCGACTTGGGATTGATGGTCAATTTGGAGGAGCTTCCGCCCATCAAGGCCGTCAGCTCTTCGTTTACGATCTTCACGATCATCTGGGCGGCAGTCAGGCTCTCCAGAACATCCGCACCCACGCAGCGCTCTGTCACCTTCTTGACGAAGTCCTTGACCACTTTGTAGCTGACGTCAGCCTCCAGCAGAGCCAAGCGGACCTCCCGCATGGACTCCTTCACGTCCGCCTCCGTCAGGCGGCCCTTGCTCCGCAGCTTTTTGAAGGCGGCGGAGAGTTTTTCAGTCAAGCTCTCAAATGCCATGGGTTACTCCTTCATGTGACCGGCAGCCTCGCTGATCTGTACGGTCAGTTCCCCAATGCGACGGTCGTGATAATTTCGGATATTGATGGCGGAAATCTCCCGGGCAGCCTGCTCGATCAGCTCCGCCTGCTTTTTCAGGCGGAGGAAGCGGGCGATCATGCCGGTTTTCTCTTCCATTTCGTTGAGGATCCCCTCCGCCCGGACAATGGCGTCCCGGACCCCCTGGCGGGTGATGCCGGTGTTCTCCGCAATCTCGGACAGGGAAAGATCCTCGTTATAGTACAGGTCGAAAAGCTCCTTTTGACGTTCTGTCAGCAGCTCGCCGTAAAAATCGAAGAGCATCGCCATCCGGTAAGCCTGGCTTTTCATCCCCGCACCTCCATCCGGTCTCGAGTTTGTAAAGGGATTCGCTTTACAACAGTGCTATTTTACCATGTCGTATGGCCTATGTCAAGCATGATTTCCTAAAAACTTCATTTTTTTCATCCTTCAGGGTGAAATGAAAACATTGCCGCGGCAATGAAAGGGGATCGGCTTTACAGCACGCTGCCCTGTCCCGAAAATCTGGTGATTGCCTGATTTTTCCACACGTGCTATAATAAATCATTCCAAAGAAAAATACAAGAACAGAGAGATTCCTTGCTTAAACCTTGCAGAATAAACCATACTAATTCCGTATCATTCCGCGCTGCCAGGCAGCATCCGAAACAAGGAGTGTATCAAATGGAAACTGTAAACCGCAGGCAGCTTCTCCCTGGGGTCTGGCTGACCGCAATCCGCACCAAAAAGTTCAAAACCGGCTATTTCGGCCTCCATCTCCTGGCCCCGCTCCGGGAGGAGACCGCCGCCCCCAACGCCCTGCTCCCCCTGGTGCTCTTCCAGGGCACCCGGCGTTGCCCGGACCAGCAGGCCATCTCCGGCCTGCTGGATGAGCTATATGGGGGCGCGGTGGAGCCATCCATCCGCAAGCGGGGCGAAACCCAGTGCATCGGCTTCGTGGGCAGCTTTCTGGACGACGCCTATACCCAGGGGTCGGCCATTTCCGCCCGGGCCATCGCTCTGCTGGGGGATCTGCTCCTCCGGCCTAACACCCGGAACGGCCGCTTCCGCAACGAATATGTGGACCTGGAAAAGGAGAACCTCCGGGCCATGATCGCCTCCCAGGTCAACGACAAGCGCTTCTACGCCACCCAGCGGCTGGTGGAGGAAATGAGTGACGGAGAGGCCTTCGGCGTCTCCCGCCTGGGCAAGGCGGAGACCTTGGACAAGCTGAACAACCTAAAGCTGTTCCAGCTCTGGCAGAGGATGATCCTGACCTGCCCCATTGAGCTTTACTACTGCGGCTCCTCCCCCCTGAACCAGATCGAGGGCGCCTGGAAGGAGGCCCTCATCGGCCTGCCCCGCCAGGACGATTACCCCTACCCTGACGAAGTGCGTCAGACGGCGCCCCAGGAGGCCAAGACGGTCACGGAGCGGCTGGATGTGACCCAGGCCAAGCTGACCATGGGCTTCCGCACCGGCTGCACCCTAGCTGACCAGGGCTATCCCGCCCTGCTGGTGATGAATGCCCTCTTTGGGGGCAGCCCCAACTCCCGGCTCTTCCTGAGCGTGCGGGAAAAGCTGTCCCTGTGCTACTACGCTTCCTCTCAGTTGGACAAGCACGCCGGATTGATGCTGGTATCCTCCGGCGTGGAGTTCGGCAATTTGGAGCAGGCCAAGGAGGAGATCCTGGCCCAGCTAGAGGCCATCCGCAGGGGCGAATTCTCCCCGGAGGAGCTGGACGCCTCCAAAAGGCATGTGATTAACAGCCTATCGGCCGCCAACGACTCCCAGGGACAGCTGGAATCCTTCCTGTTCAGCCAGGTCATCACCGGCCCGGACATCGGCCCCTCGGAGCTTGCCCTGCTGGTGGAGGATGTCAGCGCCGGGCAGGTGGCGGAGGCCGCGCAGGCCGCCAAGCTGGATACGGTTTACATTCTGCTTGGCCCAGAGTCCGAAGCAGCAAAGGAGGTGGACGCGCAATGACAAAGCGGGAATTTCCTGACATCGGCGAGACCCTGTGGACAGAGCGGCTCCGCAACGGTCTGACCATCTGTGTGGTCCACCGGCCGAACTACCGGAAAACCTTCGCCTTCTTCGCCACCAACTACGGCGGTATGGACGTCACCTGGCAGGAACATGGCCGTGCCATTCAAACGCCGGCGGGGGTAGCCCACTTTCTAGAGCACAAGATGTTCGACACCAAGGAGGGGAACGCCCTGCAAATTCTCGCCGCCAACGGCGCTTCGGTGAACGCCTTCACCTCCAACGCCATCACCGGCTACTATTTTGAAAGTACCCAGGGATTTGAGGCCAATTTGCGCACCTTGCTCTCCTTTGTCTCCGTCCCCTACTTCACAGAGGAAAGCGTGGCCAAGGAACAGGGCATCATCGGCCAGGAAATCCGCATGATCGAGGACAGCCCGGAATTCCAGGTTTACGCCAATCTGCTGGCGGCGCTGTATTCCCAGCACCCTTTGAAGATCTCCGTCCCCGGCACGGCGGAATCCATTGCCGAAATCACCGCGGACACCCTGTACCGCTGCCACAGGACCTTCTATCACCCCTGCAACATGGTGCTCACCGTGGCAGGGGATGTAAACCCCCGCACGGTCACGGAAATCGCCCGGGCCGTCCTCCCGGACACGGTACAGGAGCCGCCTGTCCACGACTTTGGCGGCACCGAACCGGCCAGGGCCAACCAATCCACCCATGAGGTGAAGATGGAGGTCTCCTCCCCCATCTACTATGCCGGTTTTAAATGTACCCCGCCCCCCATGGGCACGCAATCCCTGCGGATGCAGCTGGTGGGCGAGCTGGCCACTGAGCTCCTCTGCGGCAATTCCAGCCCCCTTTATGCCAGAATGTATCGCGCCGGCCTGATCAACAAGACCTTTGGCGCGGAATTCTCCCTGGAGCCAGGCGCGGCCTTCCTGCTGGCTGGCGGCGAGGGCAAGGAGCCGGAAACCGTCCGCCAGATGGTGCTCCAGGAGGCCCGGCAGCTGGCCGCCGGAGAACCGGACCCCTCCCGCTTCAACCGGGTGCGCCGCGCCTGCTACGGCGCCCGGATGCGGGGCTTAAACTCCTTTGAAGGCGTCTGCATCTCCCTGGCCCGAACGCACTTCGCCGGGGCCTGCTACTTCGACTTCGGCCACCTCTATCAGAGCATCACCCCGGAGGAGGTGCTCCGCTTCCTGGAGGAAAACATCACCCAGGAGCGCTCCGCCCTCTCCATCATCGCCCCCAAACAACGCTAATTTCCCCAACGAAAGGACCGCACAACTATGAATCCCATCACCTTCCCCGGGCCGGGGATCACCCTGAACCTGAACCGGGTGGCCTTTATGATCGGCTCCAAACCGGTCTACTGGTACGGCATCATCATTGGCATCGGCTTCCTGCTGGGCGTCTGGTACAGCTGCCACATCTGCCGCCGCTACGGCATCACTCAGGAAAACGTGGTAGACATGCTGATCTTCGCCCTCCCCCTGAGCATTATCGGCGCGCGGCTTTATTACGTCATCTTTTATTTGGACCTATACACCAAGCCGGACGGCTCCTTCGACTGGGCCGAGGCCGTTGCCATCTGGGACGGCGGCCTGGCCATCTACGGCGGCATCATCGCCGCTGTACTTACCGTCACCGGCTTTTGCCTGGTGAAAAAGCTCTCCATTGGCGCCTTTCTGGACGTGGGCTGCTTCGGCCTCTTCATCGGCCAGGCCATCGGCCGCTGGGGCAACTTCTTTAACCAGGAGGCCTATGGTACGGAGACAACCCTCCCCTGGCGCATGGGCCTGGTGGTGGGCGGGGAGCAGATCTATGTCCACCCCACATTCCTCTACGAGTGTCTGTGGAACGTGGCAGGTTTTTTCCTGCTCCGCTACATCTCCAAGCACTGGCGCAAGTATGACGGCCAGATCTTTACCATGTATGCGGCCTGGTACGGCCTGGGCCGGTTCTGGATCGAAGGGCTGCGCACCGACAGCCTGTATTTCTTCGGCTTGACCTTCTTTGGCGTGCCCATCCGCACCTCCCAGATGCTAGCACTGATCTCCTTCGTGGTGGCCACCGCCCTGCTGGTGTGGCAGCTGAAATTCCGCAAGCACAGTCCGGAGGAGCTTTTTGTCAACCGGGTCACCCTGCCTCCCCAGAGAAAAAAGGCGGGAAAAAATCAAGAGAACAAATAATCAGGAGGACGCTTAATATGGCAATCATTATGGACGGAAAATCCCTCTCCGCCAAGGTGAAGGGTGAGGTTCGGGATCAGGTGGCACAGATGTCCGATAAGCCCGGCTTGGCCGTGATCCTGGTGGGCGACCATCCCGCCTCCCGGGTCTATGTCACTTCCAAGGAGAAGGACTGTGCCGAGTGCGGCATCAACAGCGTGGAATACCATCTGGACGCCAGTACATCCATGGAAACCCTATTAAATCTCATCCACGAGCTGAACCACCGCGCCGACATCGACGGCATACTCTGCCAGCTGCCCCTGCCCAAGGGGCTGGACCAGGAGCAGGTGCTGCTGGCCATCGACCCCAGCAAGGATGTGGACTGTTTCCACCCTTATAATGTGGGCCGCATGCTCACCGGTAACTCCATCTTCCAGCCCTGCACTCCCGCCGGCGTCATGCGGCTGCTGGAGGAGGCCGGCGTGGATCCCTGCGGCAAGCACTGCGTGGTCATCGGCCGCTCCAACATCGTGGGCAAACCCATGGGCATTTTGCTCCTTCAGAAGAGCGGCACCGTGACCTATTGCCACTCCCATACACCCAATCTGGCGGAGATCACCCGCCAGGCGGACATCCTGGTCTCCGCCGTGGGCAAGGTGAACCTGGTGACCGCCGGCATGGTGAAGGAGGGGGTTGTGGTCATCGACGTGGCCATGAACCGCAACGAGGTGGACAAGCTCTGCGGGGATGTGGACTTTGCCGCCGTCAGCCAAAAGGCCTCCGCCATTACGCCGGTTCCCGGCGGCTGTGGCCCCATGACCCGGTCCATGCTGATGGTGAACACCCTGAGCGCCGCCCGTCTCCACAGGAAGCGCTGAATTCCCACCAATTTTTTATGGTTGATTTCGGATAAAACAACGAATTTTTACCCAACTTTATGTCAGCTTGCACAAGGCAAATAGCTTTTTCCAGGTTTTGTCATCCTTTTGCAATCTTTTGTTTCCATAATGATTCCATTTTAGAATTGCCAAGCAGTTTTTCAGGTTTTACGATTCCTCTTTGGAATCGCAAAGTTTTCTGAATTCAATTTGGTAATTTCCAATCAAAGTGCTTTTCCGCTATACTTATATTTAGCTAAAGTGCCCATATGAGTAAAACAGGGCACGATATTCGCTCTTTCACGGCACCCGTGAAACGCGAGGCTCTGCCGCCCAGGCCGCTAAAACTAGAGGGGGGATTCAGGCTGGCTTGTCCGGCAGTTCCAAACACGAGCGAATGTCAATAAGCTACTCATTATTAAGAGGAGGAAAATTCTTATGCTGAAAAATAAGAAATTTGCTCGTTATGCGATCGCGTTCATGATTTTGGGCATCCTGTTCAACTTCATGTATTCCGGTCTGCAGAACGACCAGATCAACATCATTCAGGCATCCTCTGCTTGGTCCGCCACCGCAACCCAGATGCCTATGACTGTTGGTAACTTTGTATGCATTGTCTTGACCTTTGTCTATGGCACCCTGTTCATCAAGTTCGGTGTTAAGAAGACCCTGATCCCCTGCATCGCTGTCTGCGCTCTGGGTTGTATCGGCATCGCTGTGGCAAACGGCGTTACCGTTACGGGCACCGATGGCGTCGTCGCAACGTACCAGATTGTTTCCGCAAACGCGAACAACGCCGGTGTTGATGTAAGTACTATGTATACTGCCATCAACGGCAACTATGCTCTGTATGCTGTTTCCCTGTTCCTGGTCCGCTGCGGCTGCATGTGCTTCCAGATGTCCGGCTTCCAGCTGGCTGCTTCCTGGTTCATCCGCTATCGTGGCTCCGTCCTGGGCTTCGTCACCCTGGGCTCTCCCCTGTTCTCCGTGGTTGGCACCTCTGTTATGACCGGCTTAATCTCTTCCGCATGGGAGGGTGACTACCGTCCCTTCTATGTGGGCGTCGCTGTCGTGCTGGTCATCATCGCCATCCTGGTGGGCCTCCTGCTGAAGGATATGCCCGAGGATGCCGGCCTGTATCCCGACGGCTCCGATACTCCTCCCAAGTCTGAGGCTAACACTGAAGATGAGGTCCATCTGACCGTCGCTCAGGTCCTGAAGATGCCCAAGTCCTGGATCCTGATTGTCAACTTCGGCGTCTTTCAGTACGTCATCAACGCCTGCATGGCTTCCATGGTTACATGGTTCATGTATCTGTGCAACGCCAACTGGGATATAGTATCCTCTGTTAATGCAGATAACCCCACCTTCGCTGCAACCGGCGCCATGTTCCTCTTTGTTGGTCAGGCTTCCAGATGGCTGGCCGTCGGTGCTATCCTGGGCATCCCTGTGTCCTTCCTGTTCGGCGTCATCGACGACCGCTTCGGCACCCCCGTCGCCACCCTGATCCTGGGCATCTCCGAAATCCTGCCCGTTGTGGGTCTGATGTCTCAGGCCAGCGCAGTTGCCAACACCGGCTCCTGCAGCGTTCCCATGCTGATTGTGTGGGGCTTCGGCGTCGCCTGCATGACCGGCGGTGTTCCCACCATGCACCCCGCTTCCATGAGCTATGTGTTCGGCCGCCGCGAGTATCAGTCTGCTAACCGTATCATCATGGCCATCCAGCTGATCCCCTCCGCTGTCGCCGCAAGCATCACCATGGCGATGATCAATAGCGGCAATGGTGTCCTGGCTTGGACCATCCTGATTGTTGCCATTGTCGTCGGCCTCATCTTCACCATCCCCATGTTCAAGATGAAGGATGCGAATGCCGAGGACCGTATCTACGGCAGCAAGTAATTCTTTCGAGAATCTCCCCCCCTGAGAAACTCTAGGGAAAGGGAGAGCGGGATGTCCTGCTTTCCCTTTTTCCTAATCTAACACAGTTGTGAGGTATCCCCAATGTTTAAAATGAATGAGTATTTCAAAAACAACATGACGCTAACCCTGATTTTAACATGGGTATTCCTTGCGATTGCTTTGGGCTATGCGCTGCTGGTTCTGCTGGTCTATACAGATTGGATGTTCTGGCTCATGCTGATTCCGGCTCTTATCGCCCTTTATTTTCGGGTGATATACGCCAAAGGCTATTATAAGAAATATCCGGAGCGGGACAAATACTCCGATCAGTATATCCCCTACAAGGAGCGCAAGAAGCAGGAACAACAGAAAAAGAATCGGAAGAAATGACAAAACGCCGTGGAGCAATCCCACGGCGTCTTTCTATTTTGGAGCTATTCCTCAGCCCGGTTTAAATACTCCTTTAAATATGCAACCAGCAGGGTCTTGGCCTGATCCTGGCTGTCTTCCCGCCAGTACACCATCATATCGTACTCCATATTTCGGACGGGATAGGTGACCACGTAGGGGGAGTTATTCACCCTGCACTTTGCGTCCAAGATGGCAATGCCGTCGCCGGCCTCCAGCTCCAAAAACTGGGACTCGATATTCGGGCACTCCACCACCTCACCAGGCTGACAGCCATAGCGGTCGCAGATATTGACCGAAATATTATAGCTGCCATAGGACTCCTCCGGCTTCAAGGTGATCAGGGTGGCGCCGCTGCAATCGGACAGGGTCAACTGGGGCTCCTTGGACAGGGGGTTGCGCTTGCTGACCACCAGGTTCACCGGGCAGTGCTCCAGCAGCATGTGACTGATCCCGGTATCCAGCGGGCCCATCTGGCTCATGGTGATGGTCAGATCCAGTTTCCCAGCAATCAGCTTCTCCGCCAGATCCCGGAATCCATAGCGCTCATAGTGCAGGGTGATCTGGGGATAGTCCTTTTGGAATCGATGGAGCCGCTCCAAAACCGCCTCTCCGATCTCATACCCCTCCATGACGCCAATTTTTAGAACGCGGTCCCGGAGCTTTCCCGCCTCCCTGGCCGCGAAGGCGGCCCGGGACACAATATCCGGCACGTTATGGATCTCCCGGGCAAAGCAGGCCCCTTGCTCCGTCAGACGGACTGAGTGGCTGTTGCGCTCAAAGAGCTGGAAGCCCAGTTCCTTTTCCAGGGCCGCGATGTTCTTGCTGAGATTGGACTGCGTGAAGAAAAGCTCACTGGCTGACCGGGTGAAATTCAATGTCCGGGATACGGACAAAAAGCATTGAAGCTGTACCAAAGTCATAAACTGCCCACCATTTCCTTAATTCTCACTTTTCCCTCCGCAGCTTGGCAATCCAATTAAACCACTTCTGCGGAACCACATTGGCCAAAACAATCCCCATGGCGATGGCCAGCGCGGTGATGACAGTCTCGCTGCCCTTCTGGCTGGCCATGGCCGCGTCACCGGTGACAAAATAATATGCTGTGTAGTAGATCCCTGCGCCGGGCACCAGGGGAAAGATACCGGTCACCACAAAGATCGTGGCCGGGGTCCTGATATAGGCCGCCACAACCCTGGAGGCCAGCACCAGCACAAAAACAGCCATGGTCACGGCGGCACCGTAGGGCAATCCGGAATTTCTAATCATCAGATAAAATACCCAATCCAGGGAACCCAAAATGCCGCAGTAAACGCACTTGATCCCCGGCACATGAAAGAGCACCCCAAAGCCCCAGACGCCAAGAAAACCCATCAGGAATTCCAAAAGCAGATTTTGCATCACACCGCGCCTCCCATCATCCGGATCAGATAGACCGCAGCGCCCACGCCAACGGCGATACAGATGGCGGACAACATCGCATCCATGAGGTGAATGATGCCGGAGACATGGTCGCCGTTGAACAGCTCCGTAATGGAGGTGGAAAAGCCCACTCCCGGCACCAAGGGGATAATCGCGCCGATGACCACGCTGTTAAAATCCGCCCCCACGCCCACTGCGTAGACCAGTCCGCCGGTGGCCAGGGTCACCAGGAAGGCACCCATCAGGTAGGACAGGTACTTGGAGCGCCTGCCCAGGCAGTACAACACAACCTGCAAGATCAGGCCCATCACCAGGGCAAAGAGGCTGTCGTACAGACTTCCCCCCAGCACATAGCAAAAGCCCATGGCCCCTACACCGGAGGCAAACACCATGAGGGGCTTCTTCTCCTTCTCCGGTATCCGGCAGGCCTCAAGCCTTCGGTGGGCCTCATGAATGTCATAGGCATCCGCGCAGATTTCCCGGGAAATCTGGTTCACCCGGGCGATTTGGGCCAGATTGGTACCGTGAAGGGGCACATACCGAATGGCTGTGCGGTGATGCTCATCGTGTTCATCAATGTTGATAAAAAAGCCATTGGCGATCACATACACATTATAGTCTCTGACGCCGTAGTGCTCAATCAGGCGCACCACAGTTTCCTGCACACGGAAAATTTCCGCCCCGCTTTCCAGCAGTATCTTGGCAGCCATTGTGGAAATTTCCAAGATCTGTTGCGACTGTTCCACAGGGATTCCTCCAATTCTCTCGCAAAATGCGCCATAGACCGGCGTTTGCCAAATAAGCATAACACAGCTTTCCCCTATTTTCAAGAAAAATCCCCGCCTGCCGCAACAGACGGGGATCCGTTCTTTTGAATTTACTTTGCCGGGTGGGTCACATTCAGATTGCCCTCCTGGAAGGTAGAAGCGATAATGGCAAACAGCTGTTCGGCACCCTCCCGATTCTCCGCAGGATAGGTGGCAATCAACGTGCTCTCACTGGCGGAGCCAACATAGCAGTACTCCGTGGTGACAGTGGCGTCCTTCTGCCAGGTGATCTGGTAATATCCGGTCTCCGTGGACTTCTTGCCGGCAAGGATCTGTGCCCCTTCGGCGGTCAAAGCCTCTGTGCGGGCGCTGTACAACTCCTCGACAGTAGCGGTATCGCTCTCCTCACGGTCCTCAGAGACAATAGACACCGTCATATCCAGGAGTTTATAGTTGTAAACGGCCAAGCTGTCATTGACAACCTCATTTCCATCCGCATCCTTCTCTGTCACCTTGGTGGCCAGAGTGGGCAGGCAGATATACCAACCGAAGCGCTCATTCGTCACATGCTGCCCCATGACCACTGTGATATTGCCCGCCTTGGTCAGGATCACCTGGAAATCCACATAGACCGTGACCGGGCCGGAGGTGACCGTAACCCCGTCCAAAAGGGCGGTGGCGGTGATGGTCACCTTCCCCTGGTGGTCGAAGGTCACCTTATTCTCTTCCACAGTGGCATTGGTGGCCGTATAGGTGACGGTGCAGCCGCTGAGCTCCGCGCCGTTGACGTCAACCGCCTTGACGGACAGCGTAGCGGTATCCCCCACGCTGACGGTGGTTTTTACAGAATTGTCTGGTGTGTAGGTTAAGGTCACTGCGGCCAGCGGGCCAGTGACGGCAACGGAAACGGTCTCCGTAGTCAAGGTCACATCCTGGTAGGTGACTTTGGCGGTAATCTCCGCAGTGCCTAAGGTGTCAAAGGTCACCGTATTCCCCTCCACGGTACAGCCCACGGAGGTATATATAATGGTGCAGTCTGAGGTAATATCCTTGCCAGCCGCATCCAGGGCGGTGACAGCTAGCTCAGCGGACTCCCCTTGCTTGGCGGTATCCGCTGTGCAACTCAGGCTGGCGGCAGTCAGCACCACCGGATCGGGGGTGGTGGTCACCGCAGGCTGTGCAGCCACCTTCACAGAGATGGCATTGGTCGTAACCTGGGAACCGTTATATGTAATCGTGCCGGTGACGGAAGCGGTCCCCACATTCCGGAAGGTCACTGTATTCCCCTTCACGGTACAGTTGGTTACGCTGTAGGTGATGGTACACTTGGAGGTGATGTCATTGCCCTTGCTATCCAATGCCTTCCAGGTTAGATTTGCCTGGCTCCCCTGGGTTGCCGATGTCACCGTGCAGCTCAATGTGCCGGATTTCAGGGTGACGGTCTCAGTTGTCTTATTGTTTGTATTGGTATTTGTCGTGTTGCTGGTATTGGTCTTAGTGCTAGTACTGGTGCTGACCTTACTGGTGGTATCAGTCTTAGTCGTTCCCGTGCTGCCTTTGCTGGCGGTTCCGGTGGTTCCACTCCCGGCAGTTTGGAGCGTCTTTGAAGTCTCGGTTTCCTGCGCTGACTCAGTTTCCCGGACAGTCTCTGTCTCCTCCGGCGCCTCAGTCTCCTCCACTGCCGATGTCTCCGGAGAATCCGTATCCTCCGACAGCTCCGTATCCTCCGGCGAATACTCCTGCGCAGTCAGGCCCTCATCCATTTCCGTTACGGAGGATATGATCACGGTTTCGTTCCCGTTCGAATTCGTATTACTCTCCCGGCTCATCCACACAATGAAGATTACAATCAAGCAGAGCAATATAAAAATGCCGGCCGCGATAAGCCTTCTACGCCTTCGCTGTGCAATGCGGGCTTTCTGACGCCGACCCATGGGTACTGTTGATTTGTCGGCTTTGTCAGCCATGAAAAGCGCCTCCTCTGTTCAGGATATCATCTGTACTATACCATAACCGCCTGGAAATTGCAACCATTTTGTAATTTTTAATCCGATATTTGTAATATTATGTCATATTGTTGGGAAATGAGCCTGGGGAAAAGATGCCTTGACAGCCCCAGGCGGGAGCACCTGCAATCGATGCCCCCGCCCTTCTGTAGGCGATCCACCCAAAGGGATATTCAGGCAATTCCTGCGACTCCCCGGCGTCCGCCCTATCTACAACAGCCGTCGCGCCCTGCGCCAGCGATTGCCGGGGAGTTCGCTCTTGCTGTCTGAGTTCAGTATATCCCACACCAATCGAAATATACGATCGAATCGCGTTGAAAAAATTTTCCTTCATACTCCTTTTCCCTGCCTCATAAGGTTGCACAAAGCTGAAAAGGAGGCCCCATCATGAAATTCACGGATACCGCGTCCCTGTATCTGGCTGGCTTCGCTGTGGCGATCATCGCCATGATTATTTTCTGGAAGCCCTTAAAAGCCCTCTTCCTCCTGCTTGCGCGCAGCGCCCTGGGCGCCGGGCTGCTGGCCCTGTTCGCGCCGCTGGGAAAGCTCCTGGGCATTCAACTGGGGGTCAACCTGGTCAACGCCCTGGTACTGGGCGTCCTAGGGCTTCCCGGCTTCGGACTTTTAATGATGCTGAATTGGCTGCTGCGCTGAGCGCCGCACCTCCACCCGGTTGGTGTGCTGCCCGTTTCCGTGGGCCAGGGGCGTCATTTCCAGGCTGGTCAGCACATTGATGCTGCCCCGGCGGTCTACTCCATCCTCATCGGGTTCATACCAGGCCCCCTGGGCCAGGGCCACCGTACCGGCTTTGATATCCTCCGTCACCAGCACCGGAACCAGCATCCGCCCCCGGTCATTCCAGACCTCCGCCATCTCCCCGTCCTCCAGCCCCCGGGGGACGCAATCCGCCGGGTTCATCCAGAGCCGCTGGGGGAACCGGGCCTGCATGGTCCGGTTATTGTCATGGATGGAGTGACAGCGGTTGATGGGGTGCCAGGAGGTCAGCTGCAGCGGGAAGCGGGGATCCCCCACAGGACCCTCCGCCGCAGGCACATAGCCGGGAATCGCCGGGATCCTGGGGTCATCCAGCGCTGCCAAAGCCGGGGAGTAGATCTCCACCTTCCCGGAGGGGGTTGGAAACCTCCGATCCTCAAAGCCCACCACACGATCCCGATCCTGATACCGATAGATGCCGGTTTTCTTTAAGGTATCATAGTCTGGCAGTTCGGAGTTCCTCTGCCGCAGCTCCTCATAGCAGGCCCGCAGCAGTCCCCGATAGTCCCCATGGCCCCCGGTGAAGGCCTGATACAGCCCCAGCCGCCGGGCCACCTGGGCCAACCAGTCAAACTCGAACCGGCTCTCCCCCACTGGCTCCACAAGCTGGTTGCAGAAGGCCACGAAATTGCCCTGATCCCAGGGGGAGGCCAGATTCTCCCCCTCGAACATGGAAATGCCAGGCAGGAGGATGTCCGCGAACTTGGCGCTGGGGGTGAGAAACAGGTCGCTGCATAGGATAAACTCGCACTTTGTCTCATCCGCCAGCAACTCCCTTGTCCGGCCGATATCCCCGTGCTGATTGATGAGGGCGTTTCCCGCCAGGTTCACAATCATTTTAATGCCGCAGTTCAGCTTCTCCGCCCCCCGGAGGCCGTCCTCGGGCATCATATGCTCCGGCCCCTCCAGGGCGCTGGTCCAGCCGTAGCAGGGGATCTCCGCCTTCACCGGATTGGGCAGGGAGGGCAGCCGCGGCTCCTCCACGGTATGGCAATAGCCAGAACCAGCGCCCCAGCCCCCGGAAATCCCCACGTTTCCGGTCAGGCAGGCCAGCATAATACCGCCCCGGGTGAACTGCTCGCCATTGGCGTGGCGCTGGCCCCCATAGCCCTGGAGCAGGGCGGCGGGCTTCGCCCCGGCAAACCGCCGGGCAAGCCGGATAATATCCCCAGCCGCCACACCGGTGATGGGCTCCGCCCACTCCGGCGTCTTGGGGGTGCCGTCCCGGGTTCCGGCCAGATAATCAAAATAGCACCGAGCCGGCTCCGCCCCCTCCGGCATACTCTCCCGGGTAAACCCCTGGCAGAAGTTCTCCACAAATGGGTGGTCATACAGGTCCTCCCACCAGATCACATAAGCCATGGCGTCCATCAGCGCCGCGTCGGTGGAGGGGTTCAGGGAAATCCACTCCGCCCCCAGGGCCTTGGCTGTGGCATTGCGCCGGGGGTCGATGACGAGTATGGGGATTCCCTTGTCCCTGGCCTTTCTCAGCCAATACATCAGATTGTCAAAGCGGGACTCTGCGGGATTGTGCCCCCACAGGAGGATCAGGCCGGAGTCCAGCAGGGTATCGTAGGTGGAACCGCTCTCGCTGGTTCCATATAGGTAGGGCGTCGTATAGGCACAGCAGGCGGTGGAATAAGAATTATAATAGTCCAAATGGCCCCCGTCTAGCCGGAGAAGCCGCTGGGCCAGCTGGGTGCCATTGAGACAGGCGGAAACCCCCCACCCATAATTCACATAGCGGGAGGCAGGGCCGTAGGTGTCCCGGATGCGCACCCACTGCTCCACGATCTCCTCCAGGGCCTCCGCCCAGGTGACGGGGACAAACCTCCCCTCTCCCCGCCTGCCCACACGCCTGAGCGGAGTGGTCAGCCGGTCCGGGCCCAGGAAGGTCTCCGGCGCGTGGATGCACTTGATACAGGGCATCAGGTCGGGATAATCCGGGTCTCCGGTGATTCGGACCACCGTTCCGTTCTCCACCTGCGCCAGCAGCCGGCACCGCCCACCGCAGTTGTTCAGTCCGGTTGTGGGAATCACCATATTGCTTCTCTCCTTAGGAATAGATGAAATCAATTCTCGCCCAGCCGAGCTTTTCGTTGGGCTTGTACCAGCGGTATCCGATGATCTCCCGGCAGTTTGGCGGCAGCCAGAGGGGATTGCTTTGCCGGTCCCGCTCCATCATCTGCTGAAGGAGTCCGGTGCTGCCCACCCGCATCTCCACAAAGCCCTTTCTCTCCTTGACAGCCTTGCCCACCAGCTGCCGCACCTGGTCAAGGTCATTTACCATCAGCTTATGATGGACAAAATAGTTCATGCCGGGACAGTCGCATTCGGGCAGCGGCAAAAAGGAGCCGCAGCCATGGCATAGCGCCATCTCCCGGCCGGTCAGGCCAAAATACTGATAGGTAATCCCCAGTTCTTTCCTGCTGTTTCCAAGATCATCCCAGGTCACGTCGATCTGCATGGAACAGCCGTCAATGGTCACACAGTTCCAAGCATGGATTTCCTCAGCGGGATTTTTTCCCCTGCTCCAGTTTCCCCCGCCTACGCAGGTGATGCAGTCAATGCCGATCTGCCGCAGGATATAGGTCATGGCTTCCGCATAACCCTCACAGACTGCCTCCCGTTTCACAAGGGTTCCGAAGATGGAATGGTTTTCATGGCGAACCTTATGATCCCTTTTCTCCGCGTCATCATAATCCGCCCCGTGAATCAGGGCGTCATGGAGCCAGAGAACCCGCTCCCAATCCGACATCCTTGAGCCGGCCATGCGGCGGATCAGAGGCGCGGCCGCCAGATCGATCTGCCGCATCTTTTTCCCGGCCTCCTGCCGGGTCATGGTGTAGGTATATTCCACGGCCATCACCTTGGCTTTCCCTCCACGCTGCTGATCCTCCGGCTGCATATACACCAGATTTTCCCAGCTCAGCCAAATGATTTCCGGGTGATCCAAGCATACCGCAAAAAAGAGCTTGTTCAGCTCCTCTAAATTGATCCCCCAGCGGGTTAGCTCTGTCCGTTTCCGGAACTTCACCATGCTGTCCAGCAGTTCTAAATAAATACTCTGCTCAAATTTCGTCAACAAGCTGAAATAATATGGTTCTTTTTCGTATTTCATAGCTTCACCCGTTTTCTCTCTCGGAATGCTTCCATGATATCATATTCCCAGGAAAAAAGCATCCGCTTCCCCGGCCTTGGCCCAAAAAGGCGCACGGACTTTTGCCGTGCGCCCGGAGCGCTTCGTTTGATGCTCCGATTACTTGGCCATATGCATTGCTGCGCAGGCTGCCAGGGACAGGAAGGACTGCTCCTTGGTGTCGGAACGGGAAGTTACAGCAATGTGAATCCGGGCGCCAACCATCACGCCGCAGGAGGAAGCGTGCCCGTTCATCTGGAGGGCCTTGATCAACACGTTGCCGCTGAGCAGCTCGGGAACAACGATGCCGTCGAACTCGCCGCACAGAGGGCAGTCATAGCCCTTCAGGCGCGCTGCTTCCTTGGAAACAATCAGGTCATAGGAGATGGGACCAGCCAGCTCGCAGTTTGCAATGGGATGCACTCCGTGGTCGCGCACGATGTTCTGTGCCTCAATGGTGTCGGGCATATGGAACGCAGGCTGCTCCGTCAGCGCCAAAAGCGCGATGTTGGGCCTCTCATACCCCAGAACCGTCAGCAGGCCGGCCATGTTCTCGATGACCTTCTTGCGCTGGTTCTCATTGGGATGTACCAGAACCGTGACGTCGGAAATTGCCAGAACCCGGTCATAGTCAGCAAACTTGACCATGGTGACCTGCGTCAGCAGGCGGTCTTCCTCCAGCAGGTGGTTGTTCCTATCCATGATGGGCAGCAGGAAGTCACGGGTCTGCGGTCTGCATGCTGCCCCGCATCAGAACGTCCGCCTTACCATCGTGGACCATCTCGATACAATGCTGCACCGCATTCTCCGTTTCAGCCACGGGTTCCAGAGTATATTTCTTCGCGATAAGGCCCAGCTTTTTCAGCATGCCGGTAATCCGCTCCTCATTGCCAGCCAGGATCAGCTCAGTAAAGCCGGCAGCCTGCGCCTCAAAAGCCCCCGCAGAATATTTTCGCAGTCTGCGCCGGCGATGGCAACACGGATGGGCTTGTCAATGGATTTTGCCTTATCCACGATAAAGTCGAAGTTCTGCTTATATATTTCATCAACTCCTCCAAAGATTTATAAGGGATTCCCTTATTTTATGGCAACCTTCACTAAATAGACTATAATCCATATCCTCCTAAAAGTCAATCCAATTCTTTTTCATTTTTCCTGCACTTTTTAGAAATTTTATATCATTGTCTTCATCTTTTGCAGGGCCTCCACCTTCTCCCGTTTCGGCACGGGATTCCGCCCTTCCATCAGGAAACACCCTTGACACCTGTTCGTTTTCTAGTAAAATAAACTTAGAAGTGATTGGTTCGCTCAATTTCAAGGAGGTACATGATTATGGAATTTACAAATGTTGTGAAACTGCGCCAGTCTATTCGTGCGTTCCGCCCCGAGCAGATCACTGACGCCCAGCTCCGGGCCGTCCTAGAGGCCGCCTACAACGCTCCCGTCGCCATGGGCAAGGTGGAGGACATCCATCTGACCGTGGTTCAGAACCCCCAGGTCCTGGACAAGCTGAACGCCATCTTCAGTGAGGTTGTCAACGACCCCTCTGCCAAGCCCACCTACGGCGCACCCACGGTCATCTATGTCTCCGCCCCCTCCTCCAATGAGGACATTCTAAATGGCGCCAACGCTGCCGTGGTGGTGGAAAACATGCTGCTGGCCGCCGCAGATCAAGGCCTGGGCGGCGTCTATCTCTTCGGCATCAGCCAGGCCACCCAGGGCCGTCCTGAGCCTGCCCAGCTGCTGAACCTGCCCCAGGGCTTCCGCACCGTCTCCGCCATCGCCATGGGATATCCCGTCGAGGAGCTTGCTCCCCGGGATCTGGGCGTCCGCTACGAGACCAATTACATTAAGTAACTCCAAAACCCCAAACCGCCCGGCCAGTTGGCCGGGCGGCGAGCTTTTTCGAAATCAGCAAAGGGAAAGCCCCTGAATCCTATGATTCAGGGGCTTGGTGCACGAGGCGGGAGTCGAACCCGCACGTCCTTGCGAACACTGGCACCTGAAGCCAGCGAGTCTACCAATTCCACCACTCGTGCATCCTATTTTATTCCGTGCCTGGTGAAGCACAGGTATTATAATACGCTTCCCTCACCGAAATGTCAACCCCTAATTTTTTATTTTTCTCATTTTTTTCGTGCCCCTTCGCAGGTCAGCCTTCCATATCATCCAGGATCTGGATGCCCGCTCCCATCAGGCCCGGCCCCGTATAGACGGCCAGGGTCGCGTCGATTTCAGATTCCACAAAGGACTCATAGTTCGGGAAGGCCTTGAGCAGGGCCTCCCGGTGTGTCTGGTAGGCCTCAGGCGCACCGCCGTGGGCGGCGATGAGGTTGTAGCGCTTATGATCCCCCAAGGCATTCCGTGTCAGCTCAATGAGCTTGGCCTGCGCCTGCTTATTCCCCCGGCACTTGGCCACGGAGACAAGCTCACCGGTGGAGGCAAAGGACAAAATCGGTTTCAGATTCAGCATGGAACCGGCCACGGCAGTGACACGTCCAATACGTCCGCCCTTTTTCAGATACTCCAGGGTGTCAATGGAGAAATAGGCGTAGGTACTCTTAATCAACTTGTGGGCAATCTCCTTGATCTCCTCCCAAGAGCGGCCCTGGTTGATATATTCCATGGTCTGGAGCACCATGATGCCGCTGCCCAGAGATCCATTCAGGGAGTCTATGGCGCAGACCTCCAGGTCCTCCATATCCTCGCCGGCCAAACGCATCATATTATAGGTGCCGGACAGGCCAGAGGAGAGCATGATGGCAATCACCCTCTCATAGCCCAGCTTGCGGATCCGCTCCAGGGCTTCATACATGTCAGCGGGACGGGGCAAGGAGGTCTTGGGCAGCCGGATTTCCGCCTGGCGGTAAACCTCCTCCGCGGAAATATCATAGCCGTCCCGATACTCCTGTTTCCCACAGGTGATGATCAGCGGCACAACAAAAATCGGGTTATCTCCGATGTGCTCGGGTTTTAAGTCCGCACAGCTGTCGGTGATAATGGCGATTCTTTCAGGGTTCATCTTCATGGTTTTCCCATCCTTATAGTTCCAAGTTGGTTGAGTATAACACATTTGGCGGAAAAAAACAACGTCGCGTAAGAATTAACCTCTGATTTTGACCCGAACCGTTTCTACCTGAAACCCCCGGATAAACTTCCCTTCTTCCCCATTTGACAAACGCCCAGCCCCATGCTACAATGAATGAAAAACCCCAAGGAGGCGGCTTTTATGTCCAAATTTGTTTTGGCTCTGGATCAGGGTACCACCAGCAGCAGGGCCATTCTGTTTGACGATCAGCAGAATATTGTCGGCGTGCAGCAGCGGGAGTTCCGGCAAATCTATCCCCATCAGGGCTGGGTGGAGCATGATCCCATGGAGATCTGGTCCTCCCAGTACGGCGTTATGAACGAGGTGGTTGCCCGCTCCAACGTGAATCCGGCGGACATCTCCTCCATCGGTATCACCAACCAGCGGGAGACCACCATCCTCTGGGAGAAGTCCTCCGGCAAGCCCATTTATAACGCCATCGTCTGGCAGTGCCGCAGGACCGCCCCTCTGGTGGACGCCTTCTGTGCCCGGCCCGGCATGGATGAATACATACGGGAGGTCACCGGCCTGGTGCCGGACGCCTACTCCTCAGCCACCAAAATCCAGTGGATTCTGGATCATGTGGAGGGTGCCAGGGAACGGGCCAAAAGGGGGGAAATTCTCTTTGGCACCGTGGACACCTGGCTGGTCTGGAAGCTGACCGGCGGCCGGGTCCACGTCACCGACCGCACCAACGCCAGCCGCACCATGCTCTACAATATCCGGACCTTAGACTGGGATCAAAAGCTGCTGGACGCAATGGACATCCCCCGGATCATGCTGCCCCGGGTGGCGGACTCCAGCGAGATCTATGGCTACACTTCCATTGCGGGCTTTGAAATCCCGGTGGCGGGCATCGCTGGGGACCAGCAGGCCGCCTTGTTCGGCCAGTGCTGCTTCAACCCCGGCGACGCAAAAAACACCTACGGCACCGGCTGCTTTCTGCTGATGAACACCGGCGACCAGCTCTGCCGCAGCCAGAACGGACTGCTGACCACCATCGCCATTTCCCTGAATGGCAAAGTGCAGTATGCCCTGGAAGGCTCCGTCTTTGTGGGCGGCTCGGTGATCCAGTGGCTTCGGGACGAGATGCGCTTTTTCAGCGAAAGCAAGGACGCGGAATACTATGCCCAGAAGGTACCGGACAACGGCGGTGTCTATCTGGTGCCCGCCTTCACCGGCCTGGGCGCCCCCTACTGGGACATGTACGCCCGGGGCACCATTGTGGGCATCACCCGGGGCACCAAGCGGGAACATATCATTCGGGCCGCCCAGGAGTCCATCGCCTATCAGAGCGCCGATCTAGTCTCCGCCATTGAAAAGGACACCGGCATCATCATCCAAAGCCTGAAGGCTGACGGCGGCGCCAGCCGGGACGCATTCCTGATGCAGTTCCAGGCGGACATCCTGGACAAACAGGTCCGCCGCCCGGTGATCCGGGAGACCACCGCCCTGGGCGCGGCCTATCTGGCCGGCCTGGCCACCGGCGTCTGGAGTGGCCTGGACGAGATCAGCCGGAAATGGAGCTGCGACGTCACCTTCTCCCCTGCCATGGGGGAGGAGCAGCGGAAGATGCTCCTGAGGGGCTGGCACAAGGCAGTGGGCCGCAGCCTGGACTGGGCCAATCGGGACTGATATGGAACGATTGAGCCGGGAATTTTATAACCGGGACACGGTGGAGGTTGCCAAGGACCTGCTGGGCAAATACCTGGTCCATCGGGTGGAGGACCGGCTGCTCATGGGTCAGATTACTGAGACCGAGGCCTATATCGGCCGCATGGACAAGGCCTGCCACGCCTATAACTACCTGCGCACCCCCCGGACGGAGGTGCTCTTCGGCCAGCCGGGGCATGTCTACGTCTATCTGATCTACGGGATGCACCACTGTCTGAATGTGGTGACCGAGCCAGAGGGGGAGCCGGCCGCAGTGCTCCTGCGGGGCATCCGCCCGGTGTATAACCTGCCGGACATGTGCCGCCTGCGCTACGGAAAAGAGCCCGAGGCTCTGACCCCCTACCAGCGGAAAAACTTCGGCAACGGTCCGGGCAAGCTGTGCAAGGCTCTGGCTGTGACCAGGTCCGAAAACGGCTTGGATTTGCTGGGGGACAGGCTGTTTCTCTGTGCCGCCCTCCCTGAGCTGGGCTTGCCGGGGGAATCCCCCGAATTCCACACAGGCACCCGCATCGGGATCGACTATGCCCAGGAAGCTGTGGACTTCCCCTGGCGCTTTTGGACTGATTAGAAAAGGATACCCATGATTTTATTATTTGACCTGGACGGCACCATCACAGACTCCAACACCCTGTGGGTGGACATCGACCGGACATTTGCCCGCCGCCGGGGACTTGAAGTGACCCAGGAGTACATGGACTTTGTGGTTCACTCCATTTTTCCCACCGCAGCGGAGTTCACCAAAACCTATTACCATCTGGAGGAGACCCCGGAGCAGATCATGGAGGAATGGCACGCCCTGGCCTATGAGGCCTACGCCCACCTTTGCCCCGCCAAGCCGGGGGCGGTGGAGTTTTTATCCCGCTGCCGGGAGCAGGGCCTGCCCATGGCCATGGTCACAGCCAGTGTGCCGGAGCTTTGTGAGGCGGCACTGAACCGGCTGGGCCTGCGGGACTACTTCCAATTTATCCTCTATGCCCAGGAGCTGGGCCTGGAAAAGCGGCATCCCCAGGTGTGGCGGGAGGCCGCCCGGCTGGCGGGGGTTTCCCCCGGGGATTGCATTGTCTTTGACGACTCTCCCCTGGCCTGCGCCTCAGCCCGGCTGGCGGGGTGCAGGGATGTGGGGGTCTACGACCCCCTCTATGCCCCCCAACAGGAGGAAATGCGCCGGGATTGCTGGCGGTACATGGAAAGCTTTCAAGATTTTTCCCTGTTTTGAGCTTCCGGCATGGATTGACGGCGGAATGGATCCACGAAAAACGAGATGGGCAGCTTTATGTCCATCTCGTTTCCCGTTCACTCTTTTTTCTTCATATACTGGGCCGCAGTTTTCAGCATGAGCTTTTTCGTCCCTACGGTATCAAAGGCAATCTCCACCAGGGCGTCCCCACCCATGGGCATCAAATTTAAAACCATGCCGGTACCGAAGGCCGCGTGCTCCACCATGTCGCCCTTGCGGAAATTGGCGATGGGGGCTGTGCTCCAGCTTATACCGGCAGAACCGATGGAGCGGGTCCCCTTCCATCCAGAGGAGCGGCTGACCCTGGGGCGCCCCCCGGCGCCATAGGAGCTTCCGCCCCGCTGCTCATAGCGGGGGCGCTGGTAGTGCTCTGGCTCATCGTTGGGATCTGCGTCAAAGCGGTACATCCGGCGCTGCTGCTGATGGCCGCTGCCGCACTTCTCCAGCAGCTCCGGGGGGATTTCGCCCACGAAGCGGGAGGGCCGGTTGTTGCTGGTATGTCCAAAGATCATGCGCTGGGCGGCGCAGGACAGGGTCAGCTTCTCCTTGGCCCGGGTCATGGCCACATAGCACAGGCGGCGCTCCTCCTCCATTGCCTCCGGGTCTCCGATGGAGCGGGTTCCAGGGAAAATCCCCTCCTCCATGCCCACAACATAGACATAGGGGAATTCCAGCCCCTTGGCCGAGTGCATGGTCATCATTACCACGCAGTCCTCCCCGGCCTGCTGGCTGTCCAGGTCGGTGTACAGGGCCACCTCATCCAGGAAGCCGGCCAGGGTGGGTTCATCCCCGGCGTTTTCCAGGTAGCCCCGGATGGAGGAGCCCAGCTCCTCCACATTCTCAATGCGGCTGCGGTTCTCCACGGAGTCCTTTGCTTGCAGGGCCGTCACATAGCCGGTGACCGAAAGGACCTCCTGATAGAACGCATCCAAATCCATCTCAAAGGATTTCCCTTGCAGCTCCCGAATCATCCGGGCAAAGGCCATGAGCCTGGGCGCCGTTCCGCCCAGCTGGGGATAATCCGCAGCATGCTCCACCACGTGGTACAGGGCCTTTTCCTCCCGAATGGCGATCTCCCGGGCGGTTTCCAAGGTCTTGGCTCCGATCCCCCGGGCGGGGGTGTTGATAATTCTGCGCAGGCGCAGATCGTCGCCAGGGTTGTGGATGACGCAGAGATAGGCCAACATATCCTTGACCTCCGTCCGGTCAAAGAACCGGGTACCGCCGATGATGCGGTAAGGGATTCCGTTGCGCTTGCAGGCATATTCCAGCTGGTTGGACTGGGCATTCATGCGATAGAGCACCGCATGTTCCTTCCAGGAGCGCCCCTGGCCATAGTTTTTCAGGATGGAGGCGGCAACGTACCGGGCCTCATCACTCTCATTCATGGCGGAATAGAGGGTGACCTTCTCCCCGTCCCCCTGCTCCGTCCACAGCTCCTTGCCCTTGCGACCCTGGTTGTGGCGGATTACCTCATTGCAGGCGGCCAGGATATTGCCGGTGGAGCGGTAGTTCTGTTCCAGGCGGATGACCTGGGCGCCCTTGTACTGGTTCTCAAAGGAGAGGATATTCTCAATCGTGGCACCCCGGAAGCGGTAAATGGATTGATCGTCGTCGCCCACCACGCAGATGTTCTCCCACTTGCCCGCCAGCAGGGAGGCAAGCAGGTATTGCAGGTGGTTGGTGTCCTGATATTCGTCGATGAGGACATAGCGGAACTTGTTCTGATAATAGGCGCGAACCTCCTCATCCTCTTGCAGCAGGCGGACGGTGTGGAAAATAATGTCGTCAAAGTCCAGGGCGGAGGCATCCCACAGGCGGCGCTGGTACTCCACATAGATCTTTGCGATTTTAATCATGCGGAAATCCCCGTCGTTCTCGCACTCCTGAAGGAACTCAGGCCCCATCTTCATGGCGTCCTTGGCCTGGGAGATATATCGAAGGACGGTTTTGGGCGGGAAGGCCTTGTCGTCCAGATTGAACTCCTTCAAGATATCCTTGATGACCCGGACAGAGTCGTCCGTGTCGTAAATGCTGAACTGGCTGCTCATGCCCAGCCGCTCCATGTTCCGGCGCAGGATGCGCAGGCAGGTGGAGTGGAAGGTATAGGCCCAGACGTCCTGGGCATCGGCGCCCAGCATCCGTTCCAGACGGTCCTTCAACTCCCCCGCCGCCTTATTGGTGAAGGTGATGGCGATAATGGACCAGGGCGCCGCCGCCTGCCAGGAGCAGAGCAGCTCCTGCCGGGCCTTCATCTCCGGGTCCGGGTTCTGGGTTTCTATGTATTCCCCCAGGAAACCCAGATCCTCCGGGCCCACCCAGTCCGGCACTTCCTCCCCCCGGGCGCCCCGGCCGTACTTCATCAGACAGGCAATGCGGTTGATCAGCACCGTGGTCTTTCCACTGCCCGCCCCGGCCAGCAGCAATAGCGGGCCGTCCGCGGTCATCACCGCCTGGCGCTGCCGGGGGTTTAAGTGCATATAGTCCCGCTCGATGGCCTGGCGGCGCAGGGCGCAGAACTCCTTTTTCTCTCGCTGGTTTAACATAAATTCTCCATTTCATTGATACTTGATTTTCTCATTTTATCACAGAAATGGAAGGGGAGCAACCAAAACGGCACGGCAATCCGAAAATCCTCACCAAGGCTTGGACTGCTGGCTTCTACACCACCGGCCAGCCTTGCTCCAAGCACAAGCTCAGTCTCCCGTTCTCCCACTGCATCAACGTGAACAGGGCCGGAGCGGGAAACTCCTGCCCCGGCTGCCAGGGCCGGGCGAGGATCAGACGCTCCCCCTCCCGGTGGGCGCGAAATCCGCTCCCGGACAGCTGCTCCCGCAGCTCAGGGTCGGTGATCTCCTCCGGCAAAGCCCCCTCCCCCTGATTGGGTTTCCGGGGGACGTTTTTCTCTCCCGCAGGCACCAGGCTGGCGGAGGTGATGGGCCGCATAAATTCCAGCTGGCGGTTGGAAACCAGCTTCTTCAGCACCAGCCGCCCCGCCGTAGGCATAGGCGTCCCCAGTAAGAAGGCGCCATTCCCCTCCAGCCAGAGCTTAAAAAGCCCCGGCTTCTCCGGGCAGTCCAGGAAAAACGCCGTTCTCAGGCCGTCCCCAGTGCAGCGCAGCTGGGCCACCTCCTCCCCTTCCAGGCGGACGGGGATCCTCCATTCCATGGTCCTCCCTCCTTCCTCCCTGAAATTCTATGCGCGGCCGGGCAAAAAAAGAGCGCCAGAGACGCCCGACCGGCGCGCTCTGACGCGTTTTTTTGATGCTACGAGGACTGAATGCCCGAAGGAATCATATTTCTCTGGTGTTCCGGCTTTGCAGTCCGAAGCTCACCGCGATGGCCCAGTCCACCTCCGCCATTCTGCTGTCGTCCAGATGTCCCAGTTTCTCCCGCAGCCGCCGCTTATCCAGGGTGCGGATCTGCTCCAACAGAACCACAGAGTCCTTGGTCAGGCCGCAATCCGTGCCGATCAGCTCGATATGCGTCGGCAGCTTTGCCTTGTTCATCTGGGACGTAATGGCCGCCGCAATAATGGTGGGGCTATGCCGGTTTCCGGTGTCGTTCTGGATGACCAGAACCGGCCGTACACCGCCCTGCTCGCTGCCCACCACCGGACTAAGATCTGCGTAGTAAATATCTCCTCGTCTCACACTGTTATCCACATTCTCACACTCCGCTGGAAATAGTTCACCACATTACATAGGGCCTATGTCATGCGCTTTACTATCATTTTCCCACGGGGCAGCCGAGTTTATACACACTGCGGAAATTTTCCACACGGTTCCAGCCGCCGTCCCTGAAGTCTGCTCCCAGGTCAGTGTATGTGTCTAATGGAGAAAAAGTTCGTCGAATCAGTCCACATAAATCCGGGGCACTCTGGGCGACACCGCGCAGAGATGCTCATAGGTGATGATGCCCACGGCCCGGGCCTTCTCCTCCAGGGGCAGGCCGTCTCCAAAGACGGTGACCTCGTCCCCAATCTTGACGCCGGGTACATCCGTCACATCCAGCATACACATATCCATGCACACCCGTCCGATCTGCTGCACCCGCTGGCCATGCACCAGCATCTGCTGCCGGTTGGACATCTGGCGGAACACGCCGTCCCCATAGCCCACAGCGACCACTGCCACCAGGCTGTCCCGTTCCAGGGTATAGGAGCGGCCATAGCTGATGGCGGTGCCCTTGGGGAGCCATTTCACTGAGACCACCCGGGTCTTTTCCTCCATCACCGGCTTCAGATCAATTTTGCTAACCGCAGAGGGCTCCGGATAGAGGCCGTACTGAATAATGCCTGGGCGCACCATGTTGAAGTGGGCCTGGGGATAATTCAGAAGGGCGGCGGAGGCCGCGCAGTGGCGGAGTGGGACGATCACGCCCAGATCTTCCAGCTTGGCACACAGGGCTGTATAGCGGCTGATTTGCAGCCGGGAATAGGCCACCTCGTCCCCGTCATCGGAGTCCGCCACGGAAAAGTGCATAAACAGGCCCTCGGCCTCCAGCCCGGGCAGGCGCGCGATCTCCGCCAGGACGGCAGCGGATTCGTCCAGGTGTTCCTCATCGCAGAGGAAGCCCAGGCGGCCCATCCCGGTGTCCGCCTTCAGGTGGACGCGCAGGCGCTTTCCCCTGGCCCGGGCCTCTTGGGAAAACCGCCGGGCCAACTCCCGGTCATACACGGTCTGGGTCAAGCCGTACTCCAGCAGCTCCCCGGTGAACTGGGGATCCGTATAGCCCAGGATCAGGATCGGCTTTGTGATCCCCCCATTTCGCAGCTCTTCCGCCTCATCCAGGCTGGCCACGGCGAAATAATCCACCCCCAGCTCCTGATATTTCTTTGCCACAGGGATGGCGCCGTGTCCATAGGCATTCGCCTTGACCAGGGCCAGGTATTTGGTCCCAGGGGCCAGCTTTGCCCGAATCTGCCGGTAATTATAGGCCAGACGATCCATACGGATCTCAACCCAGGTGCGTGCCGTTTCCTTTGTCATGTTAAACCTTCCTATCTATCTTTCAGGATTTTGCGTTTTCTTCTCCTCTGCCATTTGGAGAATGGCCTCCACAGTCAGGCCGGTATCCTCCGCCACTCGCCGGATGGGCATTCCACTCTCCAGCAGGGTCAACGCGTTGCCCTTCAGCTCCTCCGCCAGCACCTCGTCCAGCCAGCGCTTTAACAAATCCTCCATTACACTTCCCTGTCCTTTCTCCAAGAACCTTGACGTTCCATATTGTAGCATGATCCCATAAAAATCGCAACGCACAGGGCTCTCTCCCGGGATTCATCACGCAAAGGTAAAGTCCTCAAACTCCACATGAAGCACCATGGTCCCCTCCCAGGCGATCTCCGCCTGAAGGAGGGAGTAATCCTCCCGGTCCGCCCAGACGGTGACCACCGACTGGCCTTCTTCCGGCACATTTGGGTTGTCAATGGTCAATACCAGCACTTCCCCGTCCTCCCATTTCTCCAGGGTGGCGTCGGTAATGGGGCCGGAACCACGGAAATCAATTTTTGCAACAAAGCTGAACAAAGTG
>CAYLVH010000011.1:0-32256 GCA_964387095.1 uncultured Oscillospiraceae bacterium | reverse complement strand
CGGGCGTGGCCAAGCTGATGAGCAATCTGGACCTGGTTTACGGAGCGAAGAAGATAAGGGTCACCGCCAAGTGCAACACCACCATCGGGTTGCCGGGAACGCTGTCCGCCCGCTTACAGCCCAACCATCCGGTGGACGACCCCGACGGCATCATGGCCTCCCTGCTGGAGGGCCTGACCTTCGGCGTAGGGGACGCGGTCCTGGGGCTGAACCCGGTGGACGATTCCACGGAGTCGGTGAAGCGGGTGTTGGAGCGATTCCAGGATATCAAGGTAAAGTGGCGCATTCCCACCCAAACCTGTGTCCTGGCCCATGTGACCACCCAGATGGACGCCATCCGCATGGGGGCGCCCACCGACCTGATTTTCCAGTCCATCGCGGGCAGCCAAAAAGGCAACGAGGCCTTCGGCTTTTCTGCGGCGACCATTGAGGAGGCTCAGGCCCTTGCCCTGAGCCAGGGGACGGCCACCGGGCCCAATGTGCTGTACTTTGAGACCGGCCAAGGCTCCGAACTGTCCAGCGAAGCCCACAACGGGGCGGACCAGGTAACCATGGAGGCCCGGTGCTACGGCTTTGCCCGGCACTTCCATCCCTTCCTGGTGAACACGGTGGTGGGCTTTATCGGGCCAGAGTATCTGTATGACGCCAAGCAGGTGACCCGGGCCGGATTGGAGGACCACTTTATGGGCAAGCTCAGTGGGCTCCCCATGGGCTGTGACGCTTGTTATACCAACCATATGAAGGCGGACCAGAACGACATTGAAAACCTGGCGGTGCTGCTGACGGCGGCGGGCTGCACCTATTTTATGGGGGTACCCCACGGCGATGACGTGATGCTGAATTACCAGAGCACTGGTTATCAGGAGACAGCCGCCCTGCGGGAGCTGTTTGGCCTGACTGCCATCCCGGAGTTCCGGCGCTGGCTGGAGGAAATGGGCTTTTTGGAGAACGGAAAGCTGACCGGACGGGCTGGAGACGGCTCCATTCTGCTGAAATAAGGGGGAAGCGCTTTGAACGAACAGGAAATCCGGGACATTGTGACCCGGTTGGTACAGGAGATGCAGGGGGAGAGGAAGGATTGTCCAGCCCCGCCTGCCCGGGAGGGTTCCCCGGAGGAATGCCTGCTGGATATCACAGAGGTGGACCTGCGTAGGCAGTATCTCATTGAGCACCCGGCCAACGGGGCGGAGTTCCGCAAGCTCAAGGAGAAAACCCCGGCCCGGTTGGGCCTGGGCCGGGCCGGGGCCCGCTACAAGACGGAGACCATGCTCCGTATGCGGGCGGATCACGCGGCGGCCCAGGATTCGGTGTTCTCCCTGGTGGCGGAGGACTTCCCCCAGCGGCAGGGCTATGTGCCGGTGCAGACCCTGTGCGAGAATAAGGACGTGTATTTGACCCGGCCTGACCTGGGCCGGAGATTTGACGAATCGGCCCAGAAGATCATCCGGGATACCCTGGGCAGCCAGCCCAAGGTGGCGCTGGTGGTGGGGGACGGCCTGTCCTCGGCGGCCATTGAGGCCAACGCGGCGGACTGCATGCGCTCCATCCAGCAGGGCCTGGAGGCCCGGAACATCCCCTATTCCAAGGTGATCTTCGTCCAGTATTGCCGGGTGGGGGCCTCTGACCATATTGGAAGCCTGACCAACGCGGAGCTGGTGTGTATGCTGGTGGGGGAGCGTCCCGGCCTGGTGACGGCGGAGAGCATGTCCGCCTATATTACCTACGGGGCCAGGATTGGGGTGCCGGAGTCCCAGCGGACGGTGATCTCCAATATCCACAAGGGGGGAACCCCCGCTGTGGAGGCGGGGGCCCACATTGCGGAGCTGATTGAAACCATGTTGAAGTACAAGACCTCCGGGGTGGAGCTAAAGGCGAAAATGGCGGTGAGCGCATGATAGGAGATCTCATTCCGGTACAGGTGCTAAGCGCCAAGAGCATTGCCAATGTCAGCGAGGATTTGGCTCAGCAGTTGAAGCTCCGGGAGGGGCGGAGAAGCATCGGCATCCTGACCACGGACTGCGATGACGCCACCTACTGCGCCCTGGACGAGGCCACCAAGGCGGCCAGGGTGGAGGTGATCTACGGGAAGAGCCTCTACGCAGGGGCGGCCAATGCCACCACCAAGCTGGCCGGGGAGGTCATCGGCATCCTGGCGGCCCGGACCCCGTCGGAGGTGACGGCGGGCCTGACGGCTGCGGTGGATTTCTTACAGAGCGGCGTGGGCTTCCACTCTGCCAATGAGGCCGGAGATATCGCCTACTTTGCCCATACTGTCAGCAGCACGGGCAGCTACCTGTCCGCCCAGGCGGGGGTGGCGCCGCCCATGGAGTCGGTGTTGGGGTTGGACGCGGCCATGAAGGCGGCGGATGTGACGATGAAGAGCTGGTTTGACCCGCCCAGCGAGACAAATTACGGCGGCGGGTTGCTGACAGGAACCCAGTCCGCCTGCCAGGCGGCCTGCCGGGCCTTTGCGCAGGCAGTCATTGACGCCGCCGGAAAACCCAGGGAGGTGTGATCGATGAATTTGGACCGGGATTTGGCCTCTGTTCAGGAGGTAAGGGATCGGATGAGCTGGGCGAAGCAGGCCGCGTCCCAGCTGGCCTCCATGAGCCAGGAGCAATTGGATAAGCTCTGCGAAGCGATACACCAGGCTGCCGCCGCCAACGCGGCCCGCCTGGGAAAGATGGCCCAGGAGGAGACCGGCTTCGGCAAGGCGGAGGACAAGGAGAAGAAGAACCTGTTTGCCGCCAACCGGGTCTATGAGGCCATCAAGGACAAGCGGTATATCGGCCTGCTCCGGGAGGACCCGGAGGAGCGGGTAATTGAGATTGGCGTGCCGTTGGGGGTCATCGCGGGGCTGGTGCCCTCCACCAACCCCACATCTACGGTAATCTATAAGGCCATGATCGCCGTAAAAGCGGGAAACGCCATTATCTTCTCCCCCCATCCCAGCGCGACCAAGTGCATTTTAGAGGCCACCCGGGTGGTGTCTCTGGCCGTGGAGGGGGTAGGCGGCCCCAAGGACGCCATCCAGTGCCTGGAGCAGCCAACCATGGAGGCGACCCAGGCCCTTTTGAAGCACCGGGATTTGAAGCTGACCCTGGCCACCGGAGGCGCGGCCATGGTGCGGATGGCCTACTCCACGGGGCACCCCGCCATCGGCGTGGGGGCGGGCAACGGGCCGGCTTACCTGCACCCCTCCTGCAATATCAGGGAGGCGGTTGGACGGATTTTTGCCTCGAAAACCTTTGATAACGGCACCATCTGCGCCTCTGAGCAGTCCATCGTGGTGTCAAAGGACATGGAGGCAGCTGTGGTGGAGGAACTGCGCCGCCAGGGAGGCTGGCTGCTGGACCAGGGGGAGAAGGAAAAGCTGTCCCGCTATATTCTCCGCCCCAACGGCACCATGAACCCCGCCATTGTGGGGAAGTCCGCCCAGGCCCTTGCTGAGCTGGCGGGGTTGGGCAACCCGCCTAAGGGGGCACGGGTGCTCCTGGTGCGGGAGGACAAGGTGGGGGATAAATATCCCTTCTCCAGCGAGAAGTTGGCCCCCATTTTGGCCTTCTATGTGGAGAAGAATGAGGAGGTCTGCCGGCAACGCTGCGTGGAAATCCTGCGCCATGAGGGGGCGGGCCATACCTTTATGATTCACGGAACCGATCGCGAGGCGGTTATGCGCTTTGCCACAGCGGTTCCCGCCTCCCGGGTGCTGGTGAATACCCCCGGCGCCCTGGGGGGAATTGGAGACACTACCAATCTGTTCCCGGCTCTGACCCTGGGCTGCGGCGCGGCGGGCGGCTCCTCCTCCTCGGATAACATTGGGCCGCAGCACCTGTCGGAGATCCGGCGGGTGGCCTGGGGCGTGCGGGAGGTTCAGACCCCACAGACAGAATGCCGATCTGGGAACGCCAGTGAGCTTCTGGTGGAGCAGTTGGTGGAACAGATCATGCGGAGGTTGAGCTGAATTGGAGGAGCGAAAAAGCAGGACGACGGTTTTGGCGGCGCCGGTTTTGCCCATGCCTGAAGAGGAGACCGGGGAGCTGGAGCCCCGGCTGGTGGAGGAGCGGCCAAAGCAGAAGCCAGTAAAACGGGCGGAGGCCCGGACGGAGAGCAGTACACGGCGGGAGAAAGGAGTAACAAAAATGCCTAATACGAATGCGTTAGGAATGGTAGAGACCAAAGGACTGGTGGGAGCCATCGAAGCGGCGGACGCCATGGTAAAGGCGGCCAACGTGCAGCTGGTCGGCAGGGAGCAGATCGGCAGCGGCCTGGTCACCGTCATGGTCCGGGGCGACGTGGCGGCGGTGAAGGCGGCCACGGATGCGGGCGCGGCGGCCTGCGAGAAGGTGGGAGAGCTGATTGCCGTCCATGTGATTCCCCGGCCCCATGCGGAGGTGGAGACCATCCTGCCCCATGGGTCCCGGGAAGGGGAATAAATGGCGCTGATTACGGAGGCGGAGGCCCGGGTGCGCTCTGACGGCGGCACCCGGGGTCCGGTGGTGTTGGAGCCGGGGGAGGTGCTGTCCCCCTCGGCCAGGGCCTATCTGACGGAGCACCGGGTTCAGGTGACCCGGGCAAAGACCGCCTCCAGCTATCGGACGGAGCAGGGGGAGCGGTTCAAGGAAAAGCCGGAGCACATGACCCACCTGAACAGCCATGTCCTGGTGGAGAAGACCCATCCCCGCATCCGGTTCCGAGGGATGATCGATCAGCTGGAGGGGGAAATCCTTCAGGCCCAGCTGGCCGCCCACCAGGGGGGCTATGAGGAGCTGACCGGGGAGCTGGGGGAAGTCCTGCAATTCGTGCGGCAGTGCATCCGCTATGATGTGCTGGATGAGGCGGTGAGAGAGGTGACCCTCTGCGGCCTGACGGCGGCGGAGCTGCGGGAGCACTCCCACCACCCGGAGAAATATTACGGCCAGGGGCATTTCCTGCCCACTTATCAGGACGGAGCAGTCATGCTCTGGTTGAACCAGGTGCGCACCACGGTGCGCCAGACGGAGTTGGCCGCCTGCGAGGCCTGGCCACCTATGGCGTCCCACAGCCGGCAGGACATCATTCAAGGGCTGAACCGGCTGTCCAGTCTGCTTTGGATTCAGATGATCCGCCTGAAGGCGGGAAAATATGGAGGAACGGCATGGAAACAATGATGGAGCGGTTGACAGAGGCGGTGGTGGACCGGATTGGTCTGGAAATAGAGGCCTCTGGCCGCCATGTACACCTATGCCGCCAGGACGTGGAGGCGCTGTTCGGCCCGGGCTATCAGCTGACAAGGGTGCGGCCCCTGTCCCAGCCGGGGCAGTTTGCCTGCCAGGAGCGGGTGACGTTGGTGGGGCCAAAGGGCAGCATCTCCAACGTGGTGGTGCTGGGCCCAGAGCGGAAGGAGAGCCAGGTGGAGATTTCCCTGACCGACGCGAACAGCCTGGGCGTCAAGCCGCCGGTGCGCCAGAGCGGGATTTTAAGCGGAACCCATGGGATCACCATCCGAAACGGCGAGCGGGAGGTCCGCCTGGACCACGGCCTGATTGTGGCCCGGCGGCATATCCATCTGATCCCTGAGGCAGCGGAGCGGCAGGGGCTGCGGGATGGGCAGGTGGTGAGGCTGAAGTGCCTGACTGCCCGCCCCACAATTTTTGAGGACGTGGTCGTGCGGGTCAGCCGGGAGAGCGCACCGGCGGTGCATATCGACTATGATGAGGCCAACGCCTGCGGCTTCCGCAAGGGAGATCGGTGCGTGGTGCTGTCGTGACCCAGGAGGAGCTGATCCAAGCAGCGGTGAAGCGGGTCATGGAGCGGGTAAACGGCGACCTGGTGCTGGAGTCCCTTTCCATGGAGGGGATGCTGGAGGTGGGCTATGGCCTGGCCATTTGCCCGGAGGCAAAGACCATCCTGGGCGCCCTGTTACAGGGGCGGCGGGTGGCGGTCCGGGGCGGGGGGATGGAGAGCCGATGCCTCCCTGGAGGCGTGAAGCCTGGCTTGCGGCAGCTGCTTCAGAGGGGCGAGGCCCAGCTCAGGCGCCTGGGCGTGGAGATCCTGGAGGACAGGCCGGAGAGGAAGCCGAAAAGCCGTCCGCTGATCACCCTAGGGCGGGCGAAGGAGCTTGCGGCTCGGGGGGAGCCGATTCCGCCCGGGGCCATAGTGACCCCCTCCGCAGCGGACTTCTGGAAGGAGCAGGGAGGGAGTCTATGAAAATCGGACGGGTAGTTGGCGCCCTATGGGCCACAAAGAAGGTGCCGGAGCTGGCCGGGATTCCCTTCCTGCTGGTGGAGCCGGAGGGGGGCGGCGAGGTGTTTGCCGCCGCCGACTCCGTGGGCGCCGGGCCGGGGGAGCGGGTGCTCATCGCCCAGGGCAGCGCCGCGCGGCTGGGGGAAAAGCAACCCTTGGACGCCCGGATTATCGGCATTATAGATGCTGTGGAGAGCTGGAAGGAGGACACAAATGTCGATCAATGAGGTGATCGTTTATCTGATGGTGATCTTCATGGCCTTGGGAGCCATTGACCGCATCATCGGTGGAAAATTCGGCCTGTCCCAGCAGTTTGAGGAGGGCATTCTCGCCATGGGTTCCCTGGCCCTGGCCATGGTGGGCATCATCTGCCTGGCGCCGGTGCTGGCGAATCTGCTCCGGCCTGTGGTTGTGCCGGTTTATACCTTCCTGGGAGCGGACCCGGCCATGTTTGCCGGAACCATCCTGGCCAATGACATGGGCGGCGTACCGCTGGCTAAGGCGCTGGCCCTGACCAAGGAGGCGGGGCAGTTCGGCGGCCTGATCGTGGGCTCCATGCTGGGCCCCACCATTGTGTTCACCATCCCGGTGGCCCTGGGGATCCTGAAGCCGGAGGATCAGCCCTTCCTGGCCACGGGGGTGCTGGCGGGGATCATCACCGTGCACATCGGCAGCCTGGTGGGGGCCTGGTGGCCGGGTTCGGGCTGATTTTTGTCCTGCGGAACCTGATCCCCTTTGTGCTCATCGCCATCCTGATCGCCATCGGCCTGTGGCTGATCCCCAAGGGCATGGTGAAAGGCTTCCGGGTCTTTGGCAAGGGCGTGGTGATTGTCATCACCATCGGCCTGGCTGCGGCCATTATCCAGGAGCTGACCGGTTTTACGGTGATCCCCGGCATGACGGGGATTCACGAGGGCTTTGAGATCGTGGGGGAGATTGCCATTGTGCTGGCGGGAGCTTTCCCCCTGGTCTATGTCATCACCAAGGTGTTCCAGAAGCCGCTGATGAAGCTGGGCAAGCTCCTTGGCATCAACGAGCGGGCGGCAGCGGGCATGGTGGCTACGCTGGCAAACAACATTCCCATGTTTAACCTGTTCCATGAAATGGATAACAGGGGAAAGGTCATCAACGTGGCCTTTGCGGTTTCGGCGGCCTTTGTCTTTGGGGATCACCTGGGTTTCACCGCGGGCTTTGACGCGGATATGATTCTGCCAATGATTCTGGGCAAGCTGACTGGCGGCGTGACAGCGGTGCTGGTGGCCATGTGGATGACCCGGAAGTAGGCATAAAGAGGAGGACAAAAAATGGAAACAGCGAATCTGGAACGGCTGGTCCGGCAGGTGGTGCAGGAGCTGCTCAACGGCGGGGTCAAAAAAATCCCGGTGCCCACCCTATCAGTGTCCGAGGAGCATCGGCTGGACACGGGGAAGAGCGGGGACCGGGTGTATACACGGGATTTGTTTTCGATTTCAGAGAGTCCCCGCCTGGGCGCGGGGATCATGGAGATGACAGACAGCCGGTTTCCCTGGCATCTGACCTATGATGAAATGGATTATATCATTGAAGGCCGGCTGGATGTGGTGGAGCAAGGTCACACCACATCCGCCGGCCCAGGTGAGCTGATCTATATTCCCAAGGACAGCAAAATTGAATTTGCCGCCAATGGGCTTTGTAGGTTCCTCTATTTTGTCTACCCGGCGAACTGGCAGGCTTTAGGTCCCGAAGGGCAGTAGACAATAGGTTTTGCCATCGGTGGCCAGCAAATCCACCGTGTTGTTGTCATGGAAGGTGAGCTGATACTCTTTGGTGGTGCCGTCGGAGTCATCGGTCATGCGCAGCGTGATCACATCGCCGGTTTCCGTCAGCGTCCAGGTGCCGGAGTAGGAGGTGTTGACCATCTCCTTGGTGTAGGTCCCATCGGAAACAAAGGTCCAGGCAGCGTCGCCGCTCTCGCAGTACCAGAGTGTGCCACAGAGGATGGAGGAGTAATCGGAAGATTCCGTGACCACCTCCCCTTCGCTGCCAACGCTGAGATCGATGGAGCCTGTTTCGTTTACGGAGGAGGAGATGGCGGTTTTCTCTCCGCCGCAGCCGCACAGCAGCGGGAGGCAGAGGCAAAGGCTGATGATGAGAGCGTAAATACGGTTCATGCTGTTCCCCCCCTGTGATTGAGAATGTCTGGAAGGTCCCCTCAGCGGTTGACTTGATACGTGCCGGAGGAGGTCAGTTCCACCCGGGAATTGTAATATTCTGTCATGGCGGAGATCATGTAGTCAAGGTCCTTTGATCCGGCGGTTTCATAGCAGGAGTGCATAGCCAGCTGGGCGAGGCCCACGTCAATGGTGTTGATGGAGACCTGGCTGGTGCAGATATTGCCCAGCGTGCCGCCGCTCGCCATGTCAGAGTGGTTGTTGAACAGCTGGCAGGGGATTCCGGCCCGCTTGCAGATGACCCGGAAGATGGCGGCGGAGGTGGAGTCTGTGGCGTATTTCTGGCCGCCGTGGAACTTGATGACCAGCCCCTGATTCATCAGGGGATAGGTGGTGGGGTCCGCCTTTTCAGGATGGTTGGGATGCTTTGCGTGGGCGTTGTCCGCGGAAACCATGAAGCTGGAGGCCAGGACGGAACGGTACTCCTGGAAACCCAGGCCCAAGCAATCGCTGATCCGGCGCATGGTGGTGTTCAGGAAGTCGGAATGGGCGCCGTTCTTGGTGGTGGAGCCCACCTCCTCGTTGTCAAAGAGGGTGACCAGGGAGACGGTGTTTTCGTTGTGGCCGGCCAGGAACCCCTTGGCGATGCCGTAGGCGCACTGCAAGTCGTCCAGCCTGGGGGCGGATAAATACTCGTTGTGGGCGCCCCAGACGGTGCCGGGGGTGCGGTTGTACAGGAACAGGTCGTAGGCCAGGATGTCCGCGCCCTTTAAGCCGATGGATTCCGCCACCGTGTCCAGGAAGGTGCCCCGGGCGGTCTCATCCCCGTACAAGGGGATCATGTCATTTTGGATGGAAATGGTTTCGCTGGTAGCTGCGGCGCGGTTCATGTGGATGGCCAGGTGAGGGATCAGCAGCAAATTGCGGTCCACATTGACCAGGCGGCTGACCAGCTTGCCCTCCTTCTCCACCACCACCCGGCCAGCCACGGAGAGGGGACGGTCATACCAGGTGACGGGGATGGTCCCGCCGTACTTCTCCACGTTCAGGCGGGTGTAGCCCTCGGAGCAAAGGTCCGTCCGGCCCTTCAGGCGGAAGGTGGGGGAGTCAATGTGGGCGGCAGAGCAGTGGAAGCTGCGGACTTGGCCCGTGGGGACGCGGAATGCAATGAGGGAATCCAGATCCCGGCGGACAAAATAGCCGCGACCAGGTACCAGGCTCCAGACTTCCCCTTCGGACAGCTCGGTCAGGTCGGCGTCACGGAACATCTGACAAAAATTATCGGAAGCGTGAAAGCATGTAGGGGATTGGGAGATGAACTCAATCAACTCCTGATTTATATTGTTGGACACTATTTAAATACCTCGATTTCTATTCTTTTGATTCAGAGGTAAGTATATCACATTCGGGGGAAATCGTCAAAGTCTGAGCCGTTGTGGATATGATGAAAACTGGCATTGAAATCTTCCCTGCGTTGTGATATATTATGTATTACCTTGTGGCTAAAACGTAGTAGACATGGTACCATATTAAGATATGCGGGAAAACCGCATTGAGTTACCCCGGCATGGCGGCAGAGAGAGGAGCTATACATGGAGCAGTATTATATCGGCGTTGACCTGGGCGGCACGAATGTGAAGGCCGGCGTTGTGGACGAAGCGGGGAAGATCGCCGCGAAGGTACATATGAGCTGTCCCGTAAACGATGGGGACGAAGCCATTATCTCCGCCATAGAGAGGACCGTGAGACAGGCTGTGGCGGAGGCGGGGATTCCCATGGAGCAAGTGGCCTCCGTTGGGGTGGGAACCCCCGGCATTGCCAATTCGGAGACGGGAATCGTGGAGTACTCCTGCAATCTGCATTTCAATGATACCCCGCTGGGGATTGAGCTTTCCCGGCGCTTCCGGAAGGAGGTCCTGATTGAAAACGACGCCAATGTGGCCGCCCTGGGGGAGCTTTACGCCGGGGCGGGCAAGGGGTGCAAGAGCCTGGTGGCCATCACCATCGGCACCGGCATCGGCGGCGGCGTCATTATCAACAACCGGCTGCTGGCCGGCTTTAATTATGCCGGGGCGGAGCTGGGCCACACCGTTATCATTCAAGGCGGCGAGCTGTGCGGCTGCGGCCGGAGAGGCTGTTTTGAGGCCTATGCCTCCGCGACTGCCCTGATCCGCCAGACCAAGGCAGCCATGGCGGCCCACCCTGATTCCAAGATGTGGGAGGTTGTCAAGGGGGACTTGTCCCAGGTGGACGGCCGCACCTCCTTCGCCGCCATGGAGCAGGGGGATCAGGCCGCTGGGGAGTTGATTCAGACCTACGCGGGCTATTTGGCCACTGGCATCACCAATATGGTGAATGTCTTCCAGCCGGAGGTCATCTGCTTGGGCGGGGGTGTCTCCAACGCGGGCGAAGCCCTGCTGGCTCCTGTGCGGGAGATTCTGGACCGGGAGGACTATGCCCGCAACTCCAAGCGCCGCTGCAAGCTGGTGCTGGCCGCCCTGGGCAACGATGCCGGCATCATTGGCGCGGCCATGCTCTCCAAATTCACCTGAGGATCAAAAAAGCCCTGCAAACGTGCGCTTTAGCGTGCGCTGCGGCAGGGCGGGCCAAATTTGAGAAAATGCTTGCATTTTCGAGAGAGAGCTTGTCGACAAAGCCGACAAGCTCAAATCTTACTTATTAAATTCCTTAAAAACGCGAGGGGACTCGGTGACGATTTTCACCGGCTGGGTGAAGTCCAGGGTGAACAGATTGATGAAGGACTTGGCGTCCACCATGATGGAGTCGTCCAGGGAGTGCAGGAACACATCCTCAGGCACCTCGCAAGCCAAGCGCTGGAGCTTCTGCAACTCGGCAACGGAATTAAATTTCTTGGTGATAACCATAGGGAAAACCTCCTTATTTGTCTACAGATATAAGTTTATTATACCGGATTGCCCGGCAATTTCAAGTGCATTTTGAAGATATTTGGAAAAAGGGAGCTGACCATGAGCTGGATAGACTTACATATTCATACAACTGCCTCGGACGGGACCAAAACTCCCACCCAGGTGGTGGAGCTGGCCCGGGAAAAGGGCCTGTCCGTCATAGCCATCACGGACCACGATACCATGAGCGGCGTGGCTGAGGCCCGGGAGGCTGGAAGGCGGCTGGGGGTGGAGATAATGGGCGGCATTGAAATTTCCACGGACTACCAGGGGGAGGACGTACACCTGTTGGGCTATCTTCTGGATCCTCAGTCGGAGGCACTGAGGCAGGTGCTGGACTGGAACGTCCATGGCCGGGAAAAGCGGAACCGGATCATCGTGGCCGCTTTGCAGGCGGACGGCTGCCCCATCTCCATGGATGCCCTGGAGGCGGCCCATCCCGGCACGGTGATTGGCCGTCCGCATATCGCCGAGGCGCTGGTAAACTGCGGCTGGGCGGAGAGTGTCACCGACGCCTTTCACCGCTACCTCTCCCCGGGCTGTCCCTACTATCGGGATCGGCCCAGGATGCCCTTCCCGGAGGCGGCGGAGGTCATTCTCAAGGCCGGCGGCGTGCCGGTGCTTGCCCATCCCCTGCAATACGGGTATCCCCTTGCGCAGCTGGAGGAATTCGTGGCCTATGGGGCAAACTGCGGGGCCAGGGGCCTGGAGGTCTATTACACGGGATATGACCGGGAGCAGAGGGCGCTTTTGAAGGACCTGGGCCGCCGGAATGGCCTGATTGATACCGGGGGCAGCGATTTCCACGGAGACCGCAAGCCCCACATCCAGCTGGGTACCGGCGACGGGGCGCTGCGGGTGCCAGAGGAAGTTGCGGCCCAGTTAAAACAGGTTTGGCGTGGAGATTAGTATGCAGTATCGCGAGGATCAAACCGGAAAACAGCTCTCCATCCTGGGCCTGGGCTGCCGGGATCAGGTGAACATCGCTACCAAGCTGCCCCATTCTCTGGTGAAAAAATCCGGGGACCTGGAAAAGTATTTTGCCGAACAGCACTGCCCCCAGGGCAGTCCCATCCGGGAGGAGCGGGACCGGGCGGTCAAGGCCCAGGAAACCCCGGTGTTCAAGGTGGCCAACCTGGCTGCCGACCTCCTGGGCAAGGGATAACGAAGCAACCCCCGCTGAACGTTTGTTTCAGCGGGGGATTTTCATGCAAGGTTCAGGCCTTCTTGTAGGCCTCCAGGATCTCGGCGATATACATATCGTGGAAATCCTGCTGGGGATAGTTCTGGTGGATCAGCTCCTGATCCAGGAAGGAATCAGGGGACAGCGTCTGCCGGTACATCTTGCGGCAGACCAGGACCAGCTCCGCCTCAGCGAAGTAGGGGGCGCCGCACAGGGAGGTCTCCAAGGTGAAGCCACAGTGGGCGATCTTGTCCTCGTCCCGGCCGCTGGTACGGCCGCAGTAGGCCAGTTCCTTCCGGTACTTCTCAGGCAGGAAGGACAGGGTGAAGGTTTCCTCCTGATCCACGAAGTGTTTGGTGTAACGCTGGGGGCGAATGTAAACGGTGACCGCAGGTTTGTTCCACATGATACCCACACCGCCCCAGCTTGCGGTCATGGTGTTGCAGGCCTCCTTTGTCCCGGCGGTAATCAGGGCCCACTGGGAGCCGATGAGGGCAAAGGGGTTGAAGGTCAGGGATTTGGGGTCTACTTTCGTCAGCATAGAATTTAACTCCTTTTCGTTTGAGGCGCCTTCTCCTTGGCAGGCCCATGGAGAAGGAACCTCCTTCGGTCAGATGTGGAGCAGCAGCTTTGCGAACTGGAAATAGATCAGCAGGGAGATGGCGTCCACGATGGTGGTGATGAAGGGGGAGGCCATGACGGCGGGATCGAAGCCCACCTTATCCGCCAGCATGGGCAGGGTGCAGCCCACAAATTTGGCGCAGATGACGGTAAATACCAAGGTGCAGCAGACCACCAGGGCCACGATGGGGGTGATGCCCGCGTTGTGGAAGAGCAAGCCGTCAATCAGCATGATCTTGACAAAGTTGACCACAGCCAGGGTCAAGCCGCAGACAACAGACACCCGAAGCTCTTTCCAGATCACCCGGAGGATGTCCCGGAATTCCAAATCGCCCAGGGATAGGGCGCGGATGACGGTGACTGCGGACTGGGAGCCGGAGTTTCCGCCGGTGTCCATCAGCATGGGGATGAAGGCGGTCAGGGCCACGAAGGCGGCCAGGGAGTCCTCAAAGGAGGTGATGATCTGGCCGGTGAAGGTGGCGGAGACCATCAGGAGGAGGAGCCAGGGGATGCGGGATTTCCAGGTTTCAAAGATGCCGGTTTTCAGATAGGGCTTATCCGTTGGAACAATCGCGGCCATCTTTTCGATGTCCTCGGTGGTCTCTTCCTCCATAACGTCCACGACGTCGTCCACGGTGATAATGCCAACCATGCGGTTTTCTTGATCCACCACGGCCAGGGCCAGCAGGTCGTACTTGTTGAACATCTCCGCCACATCCTCCTGGTCGGTGGTGGTTGTGGTGTAGATGACGTTGGTGTTCATAATGGATTCCAGCTTGGTGGAGTAGGAGTTCATCAGCAGATCCTTGACGGTGACAATGCCATCCAGATGGCGCTGGGCATCGGTGACAAACAGGGTATAGATGGTCTCCATATCCTGGCCGTGGGCCCGGATATAGTCAAAGGTGGCGGCCACATCCATGGCCTTCTTCACCGCCAGATACTCGCTGGTCATAATACTGCCGGCGGAGTTTTCCGGATAATTTAGGAACTGATTGATGACGGACCGGGTTTCAGGCGTTGCATTTTCCAATACACGGCGCACCACGGCGGCGGGCAGCTCCTCCAACATGTCCACGGCGTCATCCACGTAAAGGTCCTCTACAATGCCCTTCAGTTCCACATCGCTCATGCCGTTGATCAGGTTGCCCTGGTTATCCGTAGGAAGGAAGGCAAAGACCTCGATGGCAAGATCCTTGGGGAGCATGCGGTACACCAGGGCAACCTTCTCATGGCCCAGGCGGTCGGAAACCTCCTCCAGGAACTCTGCGATATCCGCCGCGTTCCATTCCGAAAGGATGGATTTCAGCTGGCGGAACTTTTTTTCCCGGACCAAATCCAGAAGTTCATCCAGATTTTCCAGCGTATAGGTTTGTGTGTTCAATTATATCTACCTCCATACAGAAACAGTGTGTGTTCGGTCGGAAGCAGAAAGAACAGACTCAGGCTCAGCACCTGACATGGAACGGGAACCAGGATGGTCGCCCGGGGGTGGGGTCAAGGGTTGACTGGCCGGATTCCGCAATTCTGCAACTTCGACTATCACCATCCATTCGGTTCTCATCTCCCTTTCAATCAAATATAAATGATTTGATATCAGCAAAGCTGATCCTTCTACTATCCTATTCTATTTTGCCGCAAAATGCAACTGCAAATTCCCCTGGAAATTTCCAAAAAGAAATTCGATCTTCCGATAGATTTCTTGACCGAAGGAGGGACAGTGGATATAATAAGAGTTGAAATGTGAAAAGGAACGGTTTTTGCCATGGGAAATAAAAAGGTGACGGCGGCCATGGTGCGCCGGGAATATCGGAAGCTGATCCGGTCTTTTGTGGCCCGGATCCCCAACAAAGAGCTGCAACTTCGGGTGATGCTCTCTGCGGATAACTATTTCCGCCGCTGCGCCATCTGCGTATGGGGCCAGGGGAGTCAGATAAACGAGGACTATGTGGACGTCTATAACGCCATCCAAAGTGACGGCGCAAAGCCCGGAGACGCCCTCTACTTTGAGGTGCTGAGCCGGGTGACGGATCATCCCGCATTTACGCCGCCGGTATTTTATGACCAGCTGCTGGAGTGCGACAAGGAGCATCACACCCGGCTAGCCGTCCAGTTCCAGAGCCTGTGCGAGTCCATCCTCCTCCTGTTTGCGGCGGTGGATGACCAGATCACCCGGCGGGAGGCGGACTATGTGGAGGTGTGCGTGGGCGTTCTGCGCAATTATAGCGGCGAGCCTACCTCGCCAGCGGAGCCCAAAGCGCCGCCCCAGGGGGATCCCTTCCCGGGAGCCGCCCGGAGCGCAGGGCAGACGGAGCCTCAAGCCCAGGAGCCTGAGCGAAAAGAGGAGGCTCCGGAGGAGACGGTGGAGGAGCTGCTGGCCCAGCTGGATGAGCTCTGCGGCCTGGAGCAGGTGAAAAAGGATGTCCACAGCATGATCAACCTGATTAAGGTGCGCAAGCTGCGCCAGGAGAACGGGTTGCCGGTGCCGCCCATGAGCCTGCATTTGGTCTTCCTGGGCAACCCCGGCACCGGCAAGACCACGGTTGCCCGGCTGATGGCGAAGCTCTATCACGCCATCGGCGTGCTGCCTAAGGGGCAGCTGGTGGAGGTGGACCGCTCCGGCCTGGTGGCGGGGTATGTGGGCCAGACCGCCATCAAAACCCAGCAGGTCATCGACCGGGCCCTGGGGGGCGTCCTCTTCATTGACGAGGCCTATTCCTTGACCAGCCAAAAGGGGGAAAACGACTTCGGCAAGGAGGCCATTGAGGTCCTGCTGAAGAATATGGAGGACCACCGGGATGAGCTGATTGTCATCGTGGCGGGCTATGTGGACCTGATGAGCGACTTTATCTCCTCTAATCCCGGGCTGGAGTCCCGGTTCAATAAATACTTTTACTTCGATGACTATAACGGTGAGCAGTTGTATCAAATCTTCTGCTCCCAGTGTAAAAAGAACGGCTACGAGCCAGACCAGGAGGCTTTGGCCTACGCCCGGAGCTATTTTGACAAGCTGTATCAGCAGCGCAACGTGAATTTCGGCAACGCCAGGGATGTGCGCAACCTGTTTGAGACGTTAATCGTCACCCAGTCTGACCGGGTCAGCCGGTTGGAGAATCCCACCGTGGAGGATCTGATGGAGGTGACGGTGGAGGATTTCAAAAAGGCCGCTGAGGATGAAAATGCCCAGGAAGATCTGAAAACCGAGGAATAAACGAAAAGCCTCCCGCATTCTTTAGGAGAGAGGCTTTTTATGGCGTGATTTGCATTAAAAACCCCCGTGACATGCACGAGGGTTTTTAATGAGGAAGGAAAATTCAAAAAAGAGGGAGGAAGAGTTTGAAAACAAGTCCTTTTCTGTTTTTTATCAGAAAACAGCGGTTATTTTGGAATTGTTATCTCTAGTTATATTCTAGCACTGATTTGAAAAAATGCAAGATCAAAATACAAGAAATTCATCCCAAAAATTCAGGGCGAAACAGGGAAAAAGGTAGCACATCTGACAATTCCACCAGGAAATCGGGATATCCGGCGGAGGGTTCATGCACCTGGGGCTGCTCCCCGTGGGAGATGGGGAGGGAGAGAATGCAGTTGGTTCCGCTGGCGGAGTTGGTGTCCAGCAGGAGGATTCCCTGATGCAGCTGGGCGATCTTCTGGCAGATGGGCAGGCCCAAATTCAGGCCGTTCTCCGCCACCCCATTGGTGGCCTGGGCCGGGGCGAAGGCGGTTGCCAGCCGGTCAGGGGGGAAGCCGTGGCCGTTGTCAGACAGGGTCAGCTTCGCCTTGCCATTAACCTGGGTCAGGGTCAGGATGATGTGGTTTGCACCTGCAGAAATGGCGTTGGCAACCAGGTTCAGAAGGAGCTGGCGCAGGAGGGGACGGGAACCCAGCACCAGTGGCGCGGCCTTTAGCTGCCAGCTGACCTGGATCTGGGCAAGCTCCAGCAGGGACTCCAGCTCCGAGCAAAGCTCCTGGCAGACCACGGCCAGGCTCAGAATCTCCATGGGGAAGGTCTGGCCTGAGGAAAGCTCACCATATAGCTGCAAGGCGTTGGTGGTGCGGATGAGACAGCAGATATTCCGAATGGAAACTGCCTGCAAATCGTTGCGCTGTTCCAGGGTATCTGCCTCTGGCAGCCGCTCCAAGGCGCCCAGCAGCCGGGACAGGGGCAGGCGGAGCCTGTCGCTGAGGCGGGTGAACTGTCCCTCCGGGGAAGCCATGTCTGGGGGCTGGGGGTGAAGCTCCAGGAGAAGGTCCCCGGCCAACCGGCGGGGATACACCTGGAATTCCGACGTGCCCAAGGAGATAACTGCGGCAGAAGCCGTTCCGGCGATCTCTTCCAACACTGGCGGCAGGGGGTCGTTGGGAGTGATGGGGAACCTGGCCGCGGCAAGGAGATTGACAGCGGCGGGGTTGGCGTAACGCAGCCCCTCCTGGTTGTAAATTAGGATACCGCCCGGCGCCTGATCGAAATATTCATTTTTGGGAAAGATAGGCATAGGCAGCCCCTCTCTTTCTGTTGCAAAAACTCAACTCCGATAGTGTGTGCGGATCGCAGGAGGAATCCTGTCAGAATATAATATAGCAAGATTTGCTGGTTTGAGCAAGGCTCTTTGTCAAAAACGGTTGAAAATTGTCAAAAAAATAACTTAAAATTTTGAGAAAACCCTTCCATTTTTGGCTGGAATCCGCTATAATAGTGCCTGTGAAAACGTTTACAAATATGTATAACAACTAATAGGATAAGGAGAAATGAAACTATGAGCATCAAAGTTGGCATCAATGGCTTTGGCCGTATTGGCCGTCTGGTCTTCCGCGCTGGCATTGAGCGTGAGGATATCGAGTTTGTCGGCATCAACGATCCCGGCATGACCCCTGATTATATGGCATATATGCTGCGCTATGACACCATGCATGGCCAGTTCACCGGCTCCATTGAGTGCGATGACTCTTCCATCACCGTCAATGGCCACAAGATCAACGTCTACGCTTGCTTCAAGCCCGAGGAGATCCCCTGGGGTGAGCTGGGCGCAGAGTATGTGGTTGAGTCCACCGGCCTGTTCCTGACCAAGGAGAAGGCAGAGGGCCACCTGAAGGCAGGCGCCAAGAAGGTCGTTATGTCCGCCCCCTCCAAGGACGACACTCCCATGTTTGTTATGGGAGTCAACCACACCACCTATGACACTAGCATGAACTTTGTCTCCAATGCCTCCTGCACCACAAACTGCCTGGCCCCCATCGCAAAGGTTCTGCATGACAACTTCGGCATCACCGAGGGCCTGATGACCACGGTTCACTCCACCACCGCCACCCAGAAGACCGTTGACGGCCCCTCCAAGAAGGATTGGCGCGGCGGCCGTGCGGCAGCTGGCAACATCATTCCCTCCTCCACTGGCGCCGCAAAGGCAGTGGGCAAGGTTATCCCCTCCCTGAATGGCAAGCTGACCGGTATGTCCATGCGTGTTCCCACTCTGGATGTGTCCGTCGTTGACCTGACCGTCAACCTGGCAAAGCCCGCTACCTATCAGGAGATCTGCAATGCCATGAAGGTTGCTTCCGAGGGTGAGCTGAAGGGCATCCTGGGCTACACCGAGGACGCTGTTGTCTCCTCTGACTTCCTGGGCGACACCCGCACCTCCATCTTCGATGCCGGTGCCGGCATTGCCCTGACCGACACCTTTGTGAAGGTCGTGGCCTGGTATGACAATGAGATCGGCTACTCCAACAAGGTTTTGGATCTGATTCAGTATATGTACACCGTGGACCATGCGGAATAAGTCCAACTGAATTAAAACTGAGATCCCTTTCTCCTGCCCTGGGTGGGAGAAGGGGATTTTTTATGGAGTCCGGGGGTTCCTGTCGCGGCTGACGGGGGAACCCGGACCTCCTCAAAAGGGGTGTTTTTGTCGTTGACAGCCTATTTCCCCTAATTTATAATGTGGAATAGAAAAAGGAGGGACAGGGATGCTGCACCTGCGCGAATACGTCAGGGCTGCCTCGTTGGAGGAGGCCTGGACGTTGAACCAAAAGAAGAACAATAAAATCCTGGGGGGACTAGGATGGCTCAAGATGGAGACCCGGACTGTGAATACCGGGATCGACCTGTCCGGCCTGGAGCTGGATCAGATCGAAGAGACGGAGGGCGGCTATAGCGTTGGCTGCATGGTGACCCTCCGCCAGCTGGAGACCCACCCAGGGATTAATGCCCTGACCAATGGGGCAGTGAGGGAGAGCTTGGCTCCCATTGTCGGCGTGCAGTTCCGGAACTGCGCCACCGTGGGGGGAACCATCTGGGGGCGGTTTGGCTTCTCTGACCTGCTGACCTGCCTGCTGGCCCTGGACACACAGGTGGAGCTGTATCAGGGGGGGATTGTGCCCCTGACGGAATTTGTCAAACGGGAGCCGGACAGGGATATTTTGCTCCAGGTCATTCTTCGGAAATCCCCCCGGAGGGTGGTCTATACCACCTTCCGCAACACGGAAACTGATTTTCCGGTGCTGGCTGTCTGCGTATCCCAGGGGGAGGACGGCTGGCGCTGCGCCGTGGGCGCGCGGCCCCAACGGGCGGCGCTGGTGACGGCCTCCCAGCCGGAGGAGCTGAAAGCCCTGGCTGCCCAGTTGGGTTATGGGGCCAACAGCCGCGCCTCGGAGGAATACCGCCGGTATCTCTCCGGCGTGCTCATTGGGCGCTGTTTGAAGAGGCTGGAGGTGGAGCCAGAATGAAGATTCAACTGACTTTAAATGGAAGAAAGCTCACCGCCGAGGTAGCAGCGGATGAATTTCTCCTGGACTTCCTGCGGCGGCAGGGCTGCTATTCAGTGAAGCGGGGTTGCGAGACCTCCAACTGCGGCCTGTGTACCGTCTGGATGGACGATACGCCCGTGCTCTCCTGCAATGTGCTGGCGGCCCGGGCCAATGGCCATAAAATCACCACCTTAGAGGGCCTGCAAGCCCAGGCCATGGAATTCGGCGGTTTTATGGCGGACCAGGGAGCGGACCAGTGCGGCTTCTGCAACCCGGGCTTTGTGATGAATGTGCTGGCCATGGAGCGGGAGCTGGAGAATCCCACTGAGGCGGAGATTTGCGCCTACCTGGCGGGGAACCTGTGCCGCTGCACCGGCTATGTGAGCCAGCTGCGGGCGGTTCAGGCCTATCTGAACTGGAAAAGGGGGGGAGTCAAATGACAAAGGCTGTCAAGGATGTGAACCGGCCGGTCCGCAAGGTGGACTCCATGGCCCTGCTCACCGGCAAGCCGGTGTATACGGACGACCTGGCCCCCAAGGACTGTCTCATTATAAAGCTGCTCCGCTCTCCCCATGCCAGCGCCAGGATCAAGAGCATCCGGACGGACATGGCCAAGAGGGTCCCGGGTATCGCCTGCGTGCTGAGCTATCAGGACGTGCCCCATTACCGCTATACCCATGCGGGGCAGACGTACCCGGAAACCTCCGCCTATGACCGTTATATTCTGGAGGATCGGGTGCGCTTTCAGGGGGACGCGGTGGCCATCGTGGCGGGGGAGACGTTGGAGGCCGTGGAAAAGGCCCTGAAGCTCATCAAGGTTGAGTATGAGGTTCAGACGCCCATTCTGGATTTCCACGAGGCCAAGGACAATCCCATCCTGGTTCACCCGGAGGAGGACTGGAAAAACCTGTGCCCCTTCACGGGGGCGGACAACAAGCGCAACCTGCTGGCCCATACCGACGAGGGGGAGGGAGACGTGGAGTCTGTCCTGGCCAGCTGCGATGTGGTCATTGATGAGACTTACCGGGTGCAGGCGGCCCAGCAGGCCATGATGGAGACCTTCCGCACCTACTGCTATATGGACCGCTATGGGCGGCTGGTGATTGTCTCCTCCACCCAGGTGCCTTTCCATGTCCGCCGGATTATCTCCAATGCCCTGGGTATTCCCAAGAGCAAGATCCGGGTCCTCAAGCCCAGGATTGGCGGCGGCTTTGGCTCCAAGCAGACGGCGGTGTCGGAACCCTATCCCGCCATTGTCACCTGGCTGACGGGCAGGCCCTCCAAGATTGTCTACACCCGGGAGGAGGCTCAGACCTGCTCCAGCCCCCGACACCAGATGGAGATGCACGTCCGCCTGGGGGCCATGAGGGACGGCACCATCCGGGGCATCTACCTGCACACCCTTTCGGATGGCGGCGCATACAGCGAGCACAGCTGGGCCACGGTGGGCCTGTCCGGCCACAAATCCATTCCCCTGTACACCACCAATTGCGAAGCCTTCCGGTTTGTCAGCGACGTGGTCTATACCAATCACCAGGCCTCTGGCGCCTACCGGGGCTTCGGCGCCACCCAGGGGATCTTTGCCGTGGAGTCGGCGGTGAATGAGCTGTCCCGGAAGCTGGGGATGGATCCCACCCTGATTCGGGAAATGAACATGGTTCGCCAGGGGCAGATCATGCCGGCCTATTACAACGAGCCCCTGAACAGCTGTGCCCTGGACCGGTGCATGGCCCGCTGCAAGGAGATGGCCAACTGGGAGGAGAAATACCCCTACCGGATTCTCCCCGACGGCACCATCCGGGCCGTGGGCGTGGCCATGGCCATGCAAGGCTCCGGCATTTCCGGCGTAGACGTGGGCTCCGTGACCATCCGGGTCAACGACGACGGCATCTATACCCTGATGCTGGGCTGCGCGGACATGGGGACGGGCTGTGATACCATTCTGTCCCAGATCGCGGCGGATTGCCTGGACTGTGACATGAGCCAGATCACCGTCCATGCAGTGGACACGGATGTGTCCCCCTACGATTCTGGCTCCTACGCCTCCTCCACCACCTATGTCACCGGTCGGGCAGTGGTGGAAACCTGTGCCGCCCTGGAGGGGGAGATCATCCGGGAGGCCGCCCGCCAGCTGGGCTGTCAAGAGGAGGAGCTCTCCTTCGATTGGCACACAGCCACCAACTTGAAAACTGGCGTCCAAAAGAGCCTCAAGGATATCGCCAACGACAGCCAGAATGCAGGCAGCTTTATCACCGCCACCCGCAGCTTTTCCTCCCTCACCTCGCCCCCACCCTTCATGGTGGGCATTGCCGAGGTGGATGTGGACCCGGAGACGGGAAAGGTGACTCCGGTGAACTATTACGGCTGCATCGACTGCGGCACGGTGATCAATCCCGCCTTGGCCAGGGTCCAGGCGGAGGGTGGGATCGTCCAGGCCATTGGCATGACCCTCTATGAGAACGTGGTGTACAGCGAGAAGGGCAAATGCCTGAGCAATTCCCTGATGCAGTACAAGATTCCCACCCGCATGGATGTGGGTCAGATCCATATCGATTTTGAGAGCAGCTATGAACCCTCCGGCCCCTTTGGGGCGAAGTCCATTGGCGAATTGGTCATCGATACCCCGGCACCGGCCATGGCGGCTGCGGTGGCGGAGGCCTGCGGCACGCAGTTCCGCATCCTGCCTATTCACCCGGAGCAGGTTGTCAGAGCCATGCACAATGGGCAGCTGTGATCTGATCCTGTTGGCGGCGGGGTTTTCCCGCCGCTTTGGGGCGAATAAACTCCTTTCCCCCTGGAAGGGGATGCCCCTGTACCGCTGGACCTTGGATAAGTTGGTGACGGTATGTGCCCCTCATCCGGAGTGGCGGATTCTTGTGGTGACCCAATATCCCGAGATTCAGGAGGCGTGCCAGGGGTTTGGAATTTGCTGCCTACACAACTGCCGGGCGGCGGAAGGGATCAGCAGCTCCATTCGTCTGGCGTTAAGCCAGGCCCGGGGGGATGCCGTGGCCTTTTTCGTGGCGGATCAGCCGGAATTGAGCCTGGAAACCGTCCGGGGATTCCTGGATGGTTACTTTGCCAGCGGAAAGGGGCTGGGCTGTGTGTCAGGAGACGGCCGGCTGGGGAATCCCTGCGTATTTTCCAGGATGTACTTCCCGGAGCTGCTGGCGCTCCAGGGGGACCAGGGCGGAAAGGCCGTCATCCGCCGGCATAAGGCGGATTTGTTCCGATATGAAATCCGGGACCCGGCGGAGCTGGAAGATATCGATGAACCAAGATAATGGCGTAAAAAGTCCCCGCACCTTTTGGCGCGGGGACCATTTTTGTGTCAGTTCTTAAATTCGGTCTGAATTAGAACTCGGCCTGATCCAGGTACTCAGCTGCGTTTTCAGCAGTGATGTAGGTTAGCTCGGTGCGCTGGAAGCGGGCGGTGCTGCCGGTGGTCAGGTACTCATAGATCGCGGTGACGGTGCCGGCGGCGATGCTGTCAGCACGGTTCATGACGGTGAGCTCCAGCTGGCCGTCGATGACAGCCTGAATGGCGTCAGCCTGGCCGGTCAGGGAGTAAACCTTGATGGTGCCGGTGAGGCCAGCCTCTTCAATGGCCTGGATAGCGCCCATGGTCAGGTCGTCGTCATAGCCCATGATGATGTCCACGGAGGAGCCGGAGCCCTGCGCGGCGGTCAGCCACTGCTCGGTATAGCTCTTAGCGGAGGTACGGTCGGAGTAAGCATCGACAACGTTGCCCAGGGTGTAGTTGCTGTAGTTGGCCATGTAGTCCTCAAAGCCGCTGGTGCGGTCAATGTAGTCCTGGAGGAAGGGCACGCCGTTGATCTCATAGACATTGTAGTTTTCTTCGGTGCCGTTCTGAGCCACCACATAGGAGGCGATGTTGGCGCACATGGTGTACTGGTCGGGGCCGATCATGGCGGTGACATACTCATAGCCGGAGGTGTTCGAATCGGCGTCCAGGGCGCAGAGGAACAGAGGGATGCCAGCATCGTAAGCGGAGGCTGCGATGGTGGACATGGCAGCGGGGTCGCCGCCGAAGACGACCAGAGCGTCCACGCCCTCATCGATAAACTGCTGGCAATACTGGGTCACCAGGTCGGAGTCGGTGTTGGCGTCCAGCACGTTAACGAGGGCGCCGCAGCTCTCAGCATACTCCTTGAACATGGTGCCTACCCGGCCGCCCCAGGGAGCAGCGTTGTTGATGGTGACATAGCCGAAGGTGTAGCCGGTCAGGTCAGCGGACTCATAGTCCAGGTTAGCCCAGACTTCGCCGTCCTGCAGGACATAGTCCCAGCTGTTGGAGGAGGTAGTTTCCTCAGTGCCTTCCTCCGTCTCGGTGGGAGTCTCCTCGGCGCCTTCGGTTTCCTCAGGAGCCGTGGATTCCGTTTCTACAGAATTGGACTCTTCAGTCGTGCTATCGCTAGAGTTGCCGCAGGCTGCCAGGGACAGGACCATAGCCATAGCCATGACCAGTGCAAGGAATTTTTTCATGATACATTTCATCCTTTCTTATTGTGCTTAGGTTATGCGTATATATGATACCTCTTTTCAGAGGGTATCAACAGAAGAGATTAATCATCCGCCTTATTGGCTCTGGTGAAGCGGTCCACCAGCAGAATGACGATCAGCAGGGCACCGGTCACTAGGTTTACCATGGCGGTATTCAGGTGAAGGGCGCTCATGATCTGGCTGATGATCCGCATAATCAGGACGCCCAGGAGGATGTGGATGGCGGTGCCCTTGCCGCCGGTCATCTTGATGCCGCCGATGATGCAGCAGGAGATGGGCAGGGTGGCGAGGGTGGCGCCCTGGGTGTAGACGGCCGCGCCGGTGTAGCTCACCATCAGGAAGCCGCAGAGACCAGCCAACACGCCGGCCATCACATAGGAGACAAATACCACCCAATTGGAGTTAATGCCAGCGAACTGGGCGGCCTCGGAGTTGTCGCCCACCAGCTTGATGGAATTGCCGAACCGGGTCTTATACATCCACAGGGCGACCAGCACAATGAGCACTAAAAAGATGATCAGCATAGGGGTGAACCACCTTATGCCAAAAAGCCTAGTGGTGCCGATGCCCTGAACCAGGGTGCGGTCGGTGGGAGAATAAGAGGAGGAGGCAAACTGGAGGACATAGCCGTTAAAGACATAGTTGGTTGCGATGGTGGCAATTAGGGGAGAGATGCCGACCTTGGTGATGATGAAGCCGTTGAAACATCCCAGAATTCCGCCCAGGATCAGGGCCACCAGCACGGAGATGCCCAGGCTCAGGGGCACGTTGGCGGTGGAGGTATAGAGGGCGTTAAACACCGTAACCATGGTGACGCCGCAGCTTGCGGCCATATAGCCCAGGGACAGATCGATGTTCCCCGTCATCATAATGATGCCCAGGCCCAATGCCACCAGGCCGTATTCGGCGGAGGTCAGGATGGCCTGATAAAAGCTGGTCCGAAATCCGGAGACCAGGGTGAATGCCACCAGCAACAAAATCACCAGGATGAGGATCGAGTTGTTGTCCCGCAGTTGGCGGATAGCCCATTTTTTACGGTCAACTGTGCTGTCGATTGTTACTTTCTTTTCCACAGTTTAACCCCCTTTCCTTTCAAAGCGTCCATAGACAGGACGAAAATCATAATCAGGCCCATGGCGATCATACGCATCTGTTCATTGAGGCCCAGCATTGTGAAGCCGGAGGTCAGCACACCGTAGAACAGCACGCCGATGATGGTGGCCCAGACGGAACCCTTGCCGCCGTTGACAGCGCAGCCGCCCAGAACCACGCAGAGGATGACTTCCATCTCCTTGCCGGAGGCGGACTGGGGATTGGCGCTCCCGACGTTGGCCATGGTGACCACAGCGGCCAGACCGCAGACCAGGCCCACCATGACGTAGGCGATGGTGATGTTCTGGGCGGAGCGGATGCCGGAGAACCGGGCCGCTACCGGGTTGGAACCGATCATGTAGAGTTGATGGCCGAAGACGGTACGGGAGAGCAGCAGGGCCAGCACCACGGCCACCAGTACGAACCAAACCACCAGGATGCTGATGGGGCCGAATTGGGCCTTGCCAAACCACTGGAAGGAGGAGGAGGCGCTGGCGGGAATCACCAGAACGGTGCCGGCGGAAACCAGCATAGCCAGAGCCGCGAAGATAGAGCTGCTGCCCAGGGTGGTGATGAAGGCGTTCAGCTTCAGATAGCCCACCAACACACCATTGAACAGGCCGCAGGCCAGGCCGACAATCAGGGTGAAGCAGACGGCAGCCGCCGTGTTGTTATAGTTCACCATGATCCAGCCGCAAACGCAACCCAAGAAGGTGAGCTGATAGCCAACAGAAAGGTCGATGTTGCCGGTGATCATCACCAGGGTCATGGCGAAGGCGATGATGCCAATGTAGACCTGCTGGCGGAAGATGGAGAGGAAGTTGGAGGGGGTGATGAAAATCAGGCCGGTGCTGGTGCTCATATTCTTAATTTGAAGGACAATTTCTAGCAGCACGATGACCACAATCATGGCGATGAAAACGGAGGTGCCGTTCAGGCCAAAGAATTTCTTCACCAAGCTGTTTTTATCTTTTGTGGGAGTCAGATTGCTCATGCGGAGGCGCCTCCTTTCGTAACTGCGTCGATGACGTCCTGCTTGCCGATGGAGCAGGCCAAAACCGTCTTACTGGACAGTTCCGGTGTGATAGGCAGCTGCGCAGTCTTTTGACCCTCGAAAATGGTGATTACGGAATCACAGACGCCCAAAATTTCTTCAATCTCAGAGGAGACCACAATGATGGCCATGCCGCTCTTAGCCAGATCGTTGATGATCTCGTAGATCTCGGCCTTGGAGCCAACGTCGATGCCCCGGGTAGGCTCATCCACAATCAGCAGCTTGGGATTCATGGTCAGCCACTTGGCCAGGACCACCTTCTGCTGGTTGCCACCGGAGAGGTTGCCCACCAGCTGGGTGATGGAAGGCGTCTTGGTGCGCATGGCGGTGATATATTCTTCGGCGTCAGCCCGCTGTTTGGACTTATTGATGACACCAAAGTTGGACAGCTGAGGCAGCTTCACGATGGTGGAGTTCAGCAGGATGGATAGGCGCAGGGCCAGACCCTCCTTCTTACGGTCCTCGGTACAGAAGCCGATGCCAGCCTGGATGGCTGTGGCGGGATTGCCACCCTTCAGCGTCTTGCCGTTCATGGAGACAGCCCCGCCCTTGATTTTGTCAACGCCAAAGATGGCCCGCATGATTTCGGAACGGCCGGCGCCCACCAGACCGAAGAAGCCAACGACCTCGCCGGCGTGGACCTGGAAGGACACATTTTCAAATACGCCGCCGGACAGGTTCTTGACATCCAGAATGACCTCGCCCTGAGAGCGGCCGGTCTTTTCCGGATACTGCTTCTCCAGCGGGCGTCCGATCATGTGGGTGATCAATTCGTCCTGGGTAGTGGTGTCCTTGTCTGTGGTGCAGATATTCTCGCCGTCACGGATAACGGTGATCCGGTCGGATAAGTACATGACCTCGTCCAGCTTGTGGCTGATGTACACGACTGCGATGTTTTTGTCCGTCAGCTTCTTAATAATGCGGAACAGCGTATCGGTCTCTGCCTCAGACAGGGAGGAGGAAGGTTCGTCCATGATGATCAGGCGGGCGTTGCGGGTCAACGCGCGGCCGATCTCGATCATCTGCTGCTGGCCCACGGACAGGTCACCGGCGATGGCCTTGGGGGAAACGTACATTTCCAATTCCACCAAGATCTCCTCCGTCTTGGCATACAGGGCCTTGTGGTCCACCAGGCCGCCCTTCATGGGCAGGTTGCCGATGAATAGGTTGTGTGCCACGTCCATCTGGGGAGCAATGGACAGCTCCTGATACACACAAGAAACACCTTTTGCGATTGCTTCCTGGGTGCTCTTAAAGTTCACTTCTTCGCCATCAATTAGGTATTGACCGGCGTCACGCTGATGGGCGCCGGTCATAACTTTGATCAACGTGGATTTGCCGGCACCATTTTCGCCGCACAGAGAATGGACTTCGCCCTCCCGGATATCGAAAGAGACGCCGCCCAAAGCTCTGACGCCGGGGAACAGTTTGACGATCCCTTTGAGCTCGACAAAAGTCTTACCGTCTTTCAAACAAAACACCCCTCAATTCCTTTTCTAGTAGCCATTTCTTATTTTACGGAAATAAAGTCCGTATATTATAGCTATTATTATAAATTCTATTTGCACAAAATGCAATACAAAAAATGAGAACCAATGGTAAAAATTTGGAGAAAATGCAGGGGAAGAGCCTTGCCGGAAGGCCCTCAGCCCTTCCGGACGGCGCTGTGTTTTTCTACCATCAGGTCGGGGTAATAGGATTCCTTTGCCTTCCGCAGGCCCTCGATGCCCATGTCATCCTCCCGGTTCAGGTAGGCAATTTCCGGATGGTGCTCCCGGATCCGGCGGGCGAACTCCCGGTTGACGATGGGGTAGGCGCCCTGGATATGGCCGAAGGCCTTCTCGAAGTTGATGTCGAAGGTGTCCATACTCTGCTTGCGGCCCATGGTGAAGGCGATGACTTTCCCACCGGCCCGGATCAAGATGCCTTCCAGGGCCAGCTCCGTGAAGTGCTGGATGGCCAGTCGCACGGCCACGCCGTCGGCGTCCAGCGACTCCGCCGCGTTGTCTGAGGTTTCGGGGCGGTTCAAACGGTACCACTCCATATCCATCTCCAGACATTCGGACAGATTGTCCGGGGTGATCTCCTGGGCGGTCCAGTCCGGATAGTTCTCCTCAAAGCGGTGGATGTGATTGCGTTTGCCGTGGAGCTTTTTCCCCTTCAGGTCCGCCAGCCGGTTGATGTCGTAAAGGTAGTCAAAGCCAAAGCGGTCGGTGGTGTAGGTGAAGCAGCCGGGGTAGATGTCCTCAAGGGTCTGAATATCCGCCGGGGTGACGCAGATCAGCTTCAGCTGATCCCCCCGCTCCCGGGCGTCGTCTGCAATGGCGTCTAAAACGGGTTTTAGTGCCCCTCTGCCCACAGGGAAGGGGTAAGAGACGCCGATGGAACCGGAGAGGCGCTGGACCACATAGTCATTGACCCGGGCCACCTCCTGGTGATAGGCGTTTTTCCAGCAGAAGAGATTGGTGAAGGAATACTCGCAGCCCCGGTTGTTTTTGGCGAAAAATAATTCATCTACCCAGGGGCGGTCAGACAGCTCCGGAGTTTTGAAATCAATCATAAAGAATCTCCTGTCCTTTGGGTGGCCTCAGGCCTGTTCCTCCTCCAGCAGCATCAGGCAGCCGTCGGGGTCATATTTCAGCGTCTGGATATGGGAGCCGGTGTTGGCGGCGATCTCGTCCATACGGATTCCCTCGGTGATATTCGCCACCAGTGTGTAGGAAACGCCGTGCTTTTTGGCCCGGCCGGTGCGGCCGATGCGGTGGATATAATATTCCTGCTCCTCGGGGACATCGTAGTTGAAGACCACATCCACATCGTCGATGTCCAGCCCCCGGGCAGCCACATCCGTGGCCACCAGCACCTGGAGCTTGCCCTGGCGGAAGCGCTTCAGGGTGCGTTCCCGGAGACTCTGGGAGATGTCGCCGTGGATGGCCTCGCAGGAAACGCCCTGCATCTGGAGCATGGCGGCCAGGCGGTCAGCCATGTTTTTGGTGTTGCAGAAGGCGATGGACCGCTCGTAGTTGCCGGCGAAGAGGAGGGCCACCAGGGTATCCGGCTTTTGTTCCCGCCCGTCCAGGTCCACCCGGTACTGCTGAATGTCGGGCTTGCTGTTTTCCACAGGGCGGACGGTGATCTCCACGGGATCGCGCTGATAGATCCAGGAAATATCCATGACCTCCCGGGAGATGGTGGCGGAGAAGAGGCCGAGATTTTTCCTCTGGGGCATCAGGTCCAAAATATGCGTGACCTCCTGAATAAAGCCCATGTCCAGCATCCGGTCGGCCTCATCCAGCACCACGGTCTCCACCTTGTCCAGCTTGACGGTGTGGCGTTTCAGATGGTCCCGGAGGCGACCGGGGGTTGCCACGATCAGCTGGGGCTTCTTTTTCAGCTGGGTGATCTGCTTGTCGATGGGCTGGCCGCCATAGAGGCAGACCACACGGACGCCCTCCTTGTGGGAGCAGAGCAGGCGCAGCTCGTCCCGGATTTGGATGGCCAGTTCCCGGGTGGGAGCCAGAATCAGGCCTTGTACTTGGGTGCTTTCAGGGTCGGTGTGCTCCACCATGGGGATGCCGAAGGCGAAGGTCTTGCCGGTGCCGGTGGGAGCCTTTACCACCACGTCCTGCCAGTCCATAAAATAGGGGATGGCGCCGCCCTGTACCTCGGTTGCTACCTCATAGCCCCTGTCAGCCATGGCCTGCATGATCTCAGGGGAGAGGTTCAGGTCGGCGTAGCGAACTTCTATATTTACTTCTATTCCGTTAATTTCCATTGATTTTGTGATCCTTTCGAATGCGGCCTGCTTTGAGGTTCCAACGAGCAAAACGGCCGCGGTGGCCGATTGCTCAGCGATCTGTTTTTAAGCCGCAACCTTCAATCGCATTAAGTCAAAAATCCTATTGAGACATATTAGCATAAAATAGGCAAGGATGCAAGAACAATGGCAAGAGAACTTGAAAAGCCTTAATCTGAAAAAAGGGAAGGTTCGGTGAAAAAAGCAAGTTTACAATTTGCCCCGCCCATGATATCATTATAAAATAAATAAAACTCGATTTTTGGAAGGGGGGAGAGGATGAGCTATTCCTTCTTTGCGCTGGTTTCCCGGATGAAGTACATCGACCGCTGGTCCCTAATGCGGAACACGAATACGGAGAATATTCAGGAGCACTCCCACATGGTGGCGGTGCTGGCGCACTGCCTGGCCGTCCTTGAAAACCGCTATTACGGCGGGCAGGTGGACGTGGGGCAGGTGGCGCTGGCGGCCCTGTACCACGACGCCACGGAGATCATCACCGGCGATATGCCCACGCCCATCAAGTATTATAATTCCCAGCTGCGGGACGCCTATCAGGACGTGGAGCACATGGCGGAGCGGAAACTGCTCTCCATGCTGCCGGAGGACCTGCGGGGGGATTTTGAAGATCTGCTGATCTCCCCGGATGAGGATATCCACCGGATTGTAAAGGCGGCGGATAAGCTGGCCGCTTATTTAAAATGTGTAGAAGAGGTCAAGGCGGGGAACGCGGAGTTCCGGAAGGCCAAGGAACAGACCTGGGAGACCCTTCAGGGGCAGCGCTTCCCGGCGCTGGACTACTTCTTTGAGCATTTCCTGCCCAGCTTTGAGCTGACCCTGGACGAGCTGGAATGAGACCTTCTAACATTATATAATATAAAGTCTGTCGTCTGTGGAGAAAATGCTTGCATTTTCGAGAATATCAAACTATAAGGAGAATTGCCATGAGAGCCATTGTTTCTGTCGTTGGGAAAGACCGGGTCGGGATTATCGCCTCCGTCTGCCAGCTGCTCAGCAGCTACCGCGTCAACGTGCTGGATATCAGCCAGACCATCCTTCAGGATTACTTCACCATGATTATGCTGGTGGACGCAAAGGACGCCACGGTGCCCTTAGCCGATCTGGTCACCGCCCTGGAGAAGGCCGGGGAGGAGATGCAGATGGCCATCCACGTACAGCGGGAAGAAATCTTCAACGCCATGCACCGCATTTGAGTAGGAGGCTCCAGAGCTATGCTTTCCAATTCCGAAATCTTGCAGACCATTGAGATGATCAGCCAGCAGCATTTGGATATCCGCACCATCACCATGGGGATTTCCCTGCTGTCCTGCTGTGATCCGGACCCCAAGATTGCCTGCCAAAAAATCTATGACAAGATCACCCTGAGAGCCGAGAAGCTGGTGGAAACCGGCGAGGCAATCCAGCGGGAATATGGGATTCCCATCGTCAACAAGCGGATCTCCGTCACCCCCATGGCCCTGGTGGCGGGGGCCAGCGAGACCAGCGATTATGTCTGCTTTGCCCAGGCCCTGGACCGTGCGGCCAAGAACACCGGCGTCAATTTTATCGGCGGATATTCCGCCCTGGTGCAGAAGGGGATGACCATTGGGGACCGGCGGCTGATCGCCTCCATCCCCCAGGCCCTGGCCGCCACCGACCTGGTGTGCTCCTCCGTCAACATCGGCTCCACCCGGGCCGGTGTCAATATGGACGCGGTGAAGCTGATGGGCCGGACCATCAAGGAGACCGCCCGCCTGACGGCTGACAGTGACGGCTTCGGCTGCGCCAAGCTGGTGGTGTTCTGCAACGCTGTGGAGGACAACCCCTTCATGGCCGGGGCGTTCCACGGCGTTGGGGAGGCGGAGACGGTCATCAATGTGGGGGTTTCCGGTCCCGGCGTTGTCTGCCACGCCCTGGAATCCGTCAAGGGCAAGCCCTTCGAC
>CAYLVH010000010.1:6108-33124 GCA_964387095.1 uncultured Oscillospiraceae bacterium | reverse complement strand
CCCCCTGCTGGAGGAAAAGAGGCTGGAATGTGAGCCAGATATCCAGGGTAGCTTTGTGGTAAACGGGAATCCGGATCAGCTGGCCCGAACCTTTGATAATGTACTCCGCAACGCGGTCAACTATTCCGATCCCAACACCATTATCCGGCTATGCGCCGTCATTAAAAGCGGCTGGATCGAGGTTTCCGTCTCCAATGAGGGGTTGGCCATTCCCGAGGAGCAGCTCTCCTCTATCTTTCAGAAGTTTTACCGCCTGGACGGGGCGCGCCAAACCCACACCGGCGGCGCTGGGCTGGGCCTGGCCATTGCAAAGGAGATTGTGGAGCTGCACGGCGGCACGATCCGCGCCGCCTCCACCGGCAATGTGACCACCTTCACCATCCAGCTTCCCGGTCACGCCTTTGAGAAACACGACAAATGAGGGAGGGCCCCTGCAAGTAACGGGAATTGGAAATGAAATGAGGGCTGCGGCAGAACATAAATTCTGTCACAGCCCTTTTAATTGTTTAATGTCTCCGTTTTCCCCTACGGGGGACGCTGACGGAGCGGCGGTTATACCCCCTCCGGCGCTTTCCCGTGGTATCTCGATGGGATTCCCGGCGATCCGAAGACCTCTCCGCCCGATGGGGCGGCTGGTATTCGGCCTGCTCTTCACCGGCCAGGGCCAGTTCCACAGTGTCTGTGCCCGGGTCCGCCCCCACGCATTTCACCCTTACCGGCAGGGCAAAGCGGTAAACGGTCCGGGGTTGTCCCCCGGTCAGGGTCATGGCTTCCTCGTCATAGTCATAATAGCCGGCCAGGCTCTCAATGGGCACTCTGCCCTCCGCCCCCAGGGGGAGCAACACAAACAGGCCCGTCCGGGTGACCCCGGAAATCACGCCGTCAAACTCCTCCCCGATATGACCCTGCATATACTCCGCCAGATAGCACTTTTCCGCGTCCCGCTCGGTGGTCTCCGCCGCCACCTCCCGGTCTGTGGACTGCCGGGCCACCTCCGGGGTTATCCGGCGCAAATGGCTGAGCCGGGGCTTAGCCGACAGGGACTCGGACAGGATGCGGTGCACCATCAGATCAGGATAGCGCCGGATGGGGGAGGTGAAGTGGCAGTAATACTCCGCTCCCAGGCCGAAGTGGCCCAGGTTCTCTCCGTCATATCGGGCCTTCATCAGGGAGCGCAGCAGGACCATGGACACGGCAGCGGCCTCCGGCGTCCCCTCCGCAGCCTTCAGCAGCTTCTGCATCCCAAAGGCGTCCGGCGTATCCAGGGTGTAGCCAAAGGGAGCAATCAGGCCCCGCAGGCGCTCCAGCTTATCCGGGGTTGGCTCCTCATGGACCCGGTAGACGCTGGGAAGCCCGTTCTTCACCAGATGCCGGGCCACCGTTTCATTGGCCGCCAGCATAAAGGACTCGATGATCCCCTCGCTGACACCGGAGGTGTGGCGTTCCACGCCCACCGGGTTTCCCCGCTCGTCGCAATGGATAACGGTTTCACCGGATTCCAAATCCAAAGCCCCCCGGTTTTTCCGGTTCCGCTCCAGCCGGCGGGAAAGCCCCTCCATCTCCCGGAGCATGGGCAGGATGTGCTCATAACGCCTTTCCAGCTCCTCATCGCCGCCCTTCAGCAGCTGATTGCAGTCGGGATAGCTCATACGCCGGGTGGTGCAGATCACGCTCTTTGCAATGGTGTACTCCGTCACCTCTCCCTGCCAGTTCATCCGCATGATGCAGGACAGGGTCAGCCGGTCCACCTGGGGATTTAGTGAACAGATGCCGTTGGACAGCGCCACCGGCAGCATGGGCACCACCTGATCCGCGAAGTAAACCGAGGTGCCCCGTTTCAGGGCCTCCTGATCCAGGGCCGAGCCCTCCTTCACATAGTGGCTGACATCGGCAATGTGGACGCCCAGCTCCCAGCCATCCTCCGTCCTCTTCAAGGACACGGCATCATCCAAATCCTTGGCATATACGCCATCGATGGTGATAATGGTCTCTCCCCGCAAGTCCAGCCGCCCCCGGCAGGCAGCCGGAAGCAACTGCTGAGGGATTTCCACAGCCTCCTGCATCACCTCATTTGGAAACTCCCGCCGGATCTGATTCTGGGCCAGGATGGCCTCCCCCGCCGCCTGACGGGTACCGTCCCTGCCAAATACGGCGGACACCTGGCACAGCGGCGGAGCCTGCCGCCCTCCATGGGACAGAATTTTCGCCTGTACCTTGTCCCCATTGCGCAGGCCGGAATGTCCCCCTACCACCTTCAGCTGGGGCAGCCGCCCCCCTTCAGGCAGGACATAATACTCCTCGCCCCGCTTTTCGATTCTCCCGATGCAGGTCCGACTCCCCGGCAAATGACCCGGATCACATGGCCGGTCTCCCGGCCAGACTCCTGGCTTCTGGGGTCTAGCTCCACCAACACCCGGTCCCCGTGCCAGGCACGACCGGAGCAGTGGGGCGGCAGAAAAATGTCCGCCGTCCTGGCGCTGACGCCATCCGGTGTCACAAAGCCAAAGTTCCGCCCGGAATCCCAGTAGGTGCCCGCCACGCACCCCATGAGCCGGGGGTGAAAATACTTCCCCCCGCGGTTCATCAGGCGGCAGTCCTCCACCAGGCCGGCCAACGCCTCTTCCAGCTTGGCGGGCTTCCGGGCATAGCCCAGCTCCTGGTAAATATCCTTTGTTTCCTTTGGTGAAGTGTCGGGATCCTGGAACAGCTCCAGAATCTTCGTTTGCAGCTCTGTCATCGCTCTTTGCTTTATCTCCCTTCAAACTTGGGCTTGCGCTTATTGCGGAAGGCATCCACAGCCTCCCGGAAGTCGTGGGAGCCGGTCAGCTCCACGGACAGCTTGTGCTCCACCCTCCGGGCGTCCTCGAAGCCCGTATCCAGATTGCCCAGGCTCAGAATCTCCTTCATGCCCCGCACCGCCAGAGGGGGCTTGGCAGCCAGCTTGTCCAGGATTTTGTCCACCTCTTGAAACAGGGTTTCCCCGGGAAATACCCGGTTGATAATCCCCTGGAGATAGGCCTCCTGGGCGGTAATTTTAGTGCCCAGCAGCAGCATCTCCTTGGCCCGCACCAGATTGGTGCGCCGGGGCAGGCGGATGGCCCCGCCCCAGCCAGGCACCAGGCCGATATCCACCTCAGTCAGCCCGAACCTGGCTGTCTCAGAGGCGTAGATCAGGTCACAGGCCATGGCGATCTCAAAGCCGCCCCCGATACACCAGCCAGAGACGGCCGCCACCACAGGCTTGGTCATTCCCATCAGGGTATCCCGGATGGCCACGCCCCGCCGATACATGGCTTCTCCCGCTTCCGCAGAGGTCACATCCTTGAGGCTCTCCATGCTGCCGCCGGAGGAAAAAGCCCGCTCCCCCGCCCCCCGGAGGAGCACCGCCCGGACGGTGGGTTCCGCCTCTGCCCGTTTCAGCTCCGCCGCCAACTGCTCCTGCATGTCCTTTGTCAGGGCGTTCAGCTCCTTGGGATTATAGATGGTCACGGTGGCCACCTGGCAGTCCGGGGTCCCCCGATAGTTCGTATAGATACAGGCTTGTTCCATGGTTCTCGCTCCTGTTAGTTTTTTCTATATTATTATATCCGATTTTAGCATTAAGTGCAATGCAGGGGCTAGGAAACCGGTTCCACAGTAACGCCGGTATAATACCAGGTCAAGATTTCTGTATAAGTTTTCCCCTCCTTCGCCATTGCATTCGCGCCATACTGACTCATGCCCACCCCGTGGCCGTAGCCCGTAACATAGAACGTCACGCCCTCGTCACTGGTCTCCACGGTAAACCGGGCGGAGCGCAGGCCAAACAGGGTCCGCACCTTTGTGGCTGCCAGCTCTGTACCCCCTATGGTAACGGAAGTCAGGGTACCGTTTTCATTATAATTCAGTTGAATGTCCCAGTCCGCCGGATCCTCTCCCAGCTGGGCGTCAGGTGCTTCATCCCGGATTGTCTGCCGGAAGGTCTCCGCATCCACCGTCACTACGGAGTAATAGTTGGGGACCTCCTCCCCCTCCGGGCTGGACACCTCCTGCAAGTAGGGCAGATCCCCGCCCCAGACCTCGCTGGCCGCCAGAGTATGTCCGTCTGAGGAGGAGTGAAACACCGCTTGAATGACCTCCCCGTCGTATTTCACCACAATGCCGTCGGTTTCAGATACCGCCCGGCGCAGCTTTTCCGTATACTCATCCCCCAGCTCCCCCCATTTGGCCTGGGCCTCCTCCACCGTCAGATAGGCTTGGCAGCAGGTATAATCGGTGCAGATGTCCGCGTCCGGATGGTTGGAGGAGGAATTGGCCTGCCGGTACAGGGTCTCCGACCGGGCTGCCACGGCCTGGGCCTTTAGGGCTTCCTCCTCAAAGGCGGCGGGCATCTCTGCCGCCAGCACCCCCCACAGATAATCCCCCAGGGTCAAGGTCTCTACGGTATCCCCCATCAGAACCCGGATGGTGGTTTCCTCATCAAAGCCAGTGGCAGCCGCTGTCTCCGCCGTGAGTTGCGCCTCGCCGCTTTCCGTTTTCAGATCCAGCTCTTCCTCGTCCGCTGCCCCATCAACGCCAGCCCCCAGGGCAAAGGCCGGGACCAGAAACCCCTCCGCCAGGAGCAGCAAGGCCAAAATCATTCCTTTCCTCATCCTGAATCCTCCTTTTGCAATTCATTTTTCGACAAAATTCATTTTTCGTTTGGCGTATTATGAAGAAATCCATATTTCCCACAAATTTAGTACATCATAAGTTTTCTCTTTTTTCGCATTTATTCAATCCAGTTGACTTTTAGAAACGTTTGCAGTAAAATGTATATATTACTATCTGAAATCGGAGGGTCAAAAATATGCAAAAACTAACCAAAAAGGCTTCCGAGGACTTCTTCCAGAATTTATGTGGCGACTTCGCAAAACATAACCTGATTGATCCCGCTTATTATGAAAAGATTGACGTAAAACGGGGCCTGCGCAATGCGGACGGCACCGGTGTTACAGCCGGAATCACCCAGATCGGCAATGTACGGGGTTATTATATACAGGATGGCGAAAAGGTTCCCATGGAGGGCCAGCTCATCTATCGGGGCATCAACGTGGAAGATCTGATTGCCGGTTTTGTGGCAGAGAACCGGTTTGGCTTTGAGGAGACGGTCTACTTGATTCTCTTTGGAGAGCTTCCTACCAAAGAGCGGCTGGACAGCTTCGTTGCCCTGATGGATTCTTATCGTGCCCTGCCCCATATGTTCACAGAGGACATGATTTTAAAGGCCCCCAGTAGAAATATTATGAACAAGTTGGCCCGCGGTGTCCTGACCCTGTATTCCTACGACCCTGACCCCGACGACTTGACCTTGGCTTCCGAGCTACATAAGGCCATGCAGCTCATTGCCCGCTGCCCCACCATCATTGCCCACGCCTATGCCGCCAAGCGCTGCTATTTTGACGATTGCTCCCTCTATCTGCATCGGCCCCAGCCCGGTCTGAGCACCGCAGAGAATTTCCTTTATGCCATCCGGCCTGACCACAAATTCACCGAGGATGAGGCACGCCTGCTGGACCTGTGCATGGTGCTTCATGCGGAGCACGGTGGCGGCAATAACTCCGCCTTTGCCTGCCGCGTCCTGGCATCTTCCCATACGGATATCTATTCCTCCATCGGCGCGGCTGTGGGTTCTCTGAAAGGCCCCCGTCATGGCGGCGCCAACATCAAGGTAAGGCAAATGCTGGACGTCATTCAGGAAATCGTCCAGGACTGGAGCGATGACGACCAGGTCTACGACTGCCTCTGCCGCATTCTGCGCAGGGAGATCGGCGACGGCTCCGGCCTGATCTACGGCATGGGCCACGCGGTCTACACCCTGTCCGACCCCAGGACAAAGGTCCTGAAATCCTTCGCAACCAATTTGGCCAGCAAGAAGGGTATGATGGATAAATTTAATTTGATCCAGTCAGTGGAACGCCTGACCCCAAAGGCCTTTCATGACGTGACCGGGCACGACAAGGTCATGTGCGCCAATGTGGATCTGTACTCTGGCTTCGTCTATGAGCTGCTGAATATCCCTCAGGAGCTATATACCCCCCTGTTTGCCGCCGCACGAATGGTTGGCTGGTGCGCCCACCGGATCGAGGAGATCTATAATCCCGGAAATAAAATTATCCGGCCCGCATATAAAGCAGTTGCCCCCACCCATCCCTTTGTGCCTTTGGCTCAGCGTTGACATTTTCACCTAATAATCGACAAAACAACCCGAAAATTTTTCAACAGTTCTACCATTGACGGAAACGTTTCCGTGTGTTATATTGCAAATAGAAAGATGGATTTTAACATTTTTCTGTGCATTATACCAATTTTCCCGTGTTAAATTCGCATCGCTCTGGAATTGTTCTCAAAAGTTTGAAAGGGGTGTTTTGATTATGACAATCGCTATTCTCGCAAATGATGCCCGCAAAGAACTGATGGCCGACTTCTGCAATGCGTACAGCGGCATTCTCAGCAAACACAACATTGTGGCAACTGCCTCCACCGGCAACGTTGTTCAGAAGGCCACTGGTCTGAAACTCCGCAAGCTGCTAGCCGGCAATCTGGGCGGCACACAGCAAATTGCCCAGATGATCACCTACGGCGAGATCGATATGGTGCTGCTCTTTAATGATTATAACAGCCATGTCAGCGCCAGCCACCTGCGCAGTACGGAAATCCGCAATATCCTTCGGCTATGTGATATGTATACCGTTCCCATAGCCACCAATATCGCATCCGCCGAGCTTCTTGTTCACGGCCTGGGCCGCGGCGACCTGGATTGGCGTGAGATTCGGATGCCAGAAAATGAGGCGGCCGCCCAGGTTTCCTAAGCTGCCGACTTTCCCGGTTTTTAAGATGAAAAAAAGACGTTGTCCTCCCGTAGTTCCTATGATTGCGGAAAGGCAGCGTCTTTTGTGTTTTTCTTTTCAATAATTTAGGAGCAGAAGCGATGCTTGCCGATGGTGACCAGCAACGGCCGGCTCCAGATCCAACTGCTTGTGGCAGTATCAGGGTTGAAATAGTAAATGGCTCCGCCGGTGGGGTCCCAGCCGTTAATGGCGTCCCGGGCCGCCTGATAGCAGGAATCCGCCACAGGCTGGTCAATCTGCCCGTCCACCATGCAGGTGAATGCCCCGGGCTGGTAGACGACACCGGCAATGGAATTGGGGAAGGACGGGTGGTTCACCCGGTTCAGGATCACTGCTCCCACAGCCACCTGCCCAGTGTAAGGCTCTCCCCTGGCCTCGGCAGAAATGACTTTGGCCAGCAGCGCCACATTGTTGGATTGGTTGCTGTTAGAGGAGCCGGAGATCCCCAGCGCTGCCAGGGTCGCTGTCCCCACAATGCCGTCAGCCGTCAGGCCGTTCTTCCGCTGGAAATATTTCACCGCCGCTGTGGTCTGGCTGCCATAATAGCCATCCACAGTGCCGGAATAGTAGCCCCAGTTTTTCAGCTTTGTCTGGATGGTCTTGACCGTCTCTCCGGACGAGCCTTGCTGATAGCTGGCCGCCCGGACCGCAGGCACCAGGGAAATGACCAGCAGATTCATCATCAACAAAGCGCAAAGCGCCAGGGCAAATCGCCGTTTGTGCTTCACGAAAAACGCCTCCTTTGCAAAAGCAGGTCTAGCTTGTGCAAAATTCGTCAAATCATGCGGCGTTTTTCATTTTTTCAAAAATTCCATCCCACCACCTCAAAAGATAGCTTTCGGCATGGGCAACAAGCCTGGCCGCACACCCCATGCAGCCATGGTTAATATGCTTTAGCATGAACTTCTGATGCAAAAAACATTTGACAACCTGGCTAATTCGTACTATGATAGCATAAATTTCATGCTCTTGAGGGAGTAGCATGCGCACAGGGTGGTGCGTAACAAGTCAACATACTGGCCGGTTTCCGGTCTGGCTTGTTTTAAATTGCGAGACTCATGTATAACTGCCGTGCCGTACACGTAGACTTTTTACAGGACTCGGGTATAGCATGCAGCTATACCTGGGTCTTTTCTTTATGGCTGAACATAGGGAGGAATTACCATGAACATTGACTTTCTCTTTTTAGTAAACAGCGTCCTACTGGGCGTGGGACTGGCCATGGACGCGTTTTCCGTCTCCATGGCCAACGGCCTCAACGAACCCCAGATGGGCAGGGACAGGATGTGCGCCATCGCCGGCGTATACGCCGCGTTTCAGGCCTTTATGCCCATGATGGGTTGGATTTGCGTCCAGGCCATCGTGCGGTATTTCGAGAAATTCCAGCTGCTTATCCCCTGGATCGCCCTGGGCCTTCTGGCCTACATCGGCGGCAAGATGCTCCTGGAGGGTATCCGGGGCGGAGCCCAGGGGACTGCTGAAAAGGCGGGCCTGGGCACGGGTACACTCCTCATCCAGGGCTTGGCCACCTCCATTGACGCCCTGTCCGTGGGCTTCACCATTGCGGAGTACAACTGTCCCATGGCCCTCCTCTGTTCCATCATCATCGCCATTGTCACTTTTTTCATCTGCTTTGGCGGCCTGGCCATTGGCAAATTCGGCGCCAACGCCTCGGAACGGCTGGCCAGCAAGGCCTCCATCCTGGGCGGCGTCATCCTAATCGCCATCGGCCTGGAAATCTTTATCAGCAGCTTCCTATCATAAACGCATACATAGGGCGCTCATTTCAGCTTGGAAATCTCCCGGATCACCCGCTCCATTAGGGCGATCCGTTTAAAGGGGGTCATCAGATACCAGCCTGCCGTGTAGGGCAGCATCCGCTTGGCGCTCTCCACGGAAATCTCCACCGCCAGCTCCTCGGCCTCCTCCCGGTTCAATCCCCCATAGCGGTCAATGATCTCCTGGGAAATCTCCACGCCGGAGACCTCGCTGTTCATGTACATGGCGTTCCGCTGGCTAACCAGGGGATAAATGCCGCCCAGGATGGGGGATTCGAGCATCTCATGGGCCAACTTCAAATTTTCATAGGCCTGCTCTGTGAATATCGGCTGGGTGAGGAATCCCGTGACACCCCCCGCCTCCTTCCGCCGGGCCTTCCGAAGCTCCGCAGAAAAGTTCACCGCATTCACGTTCAGGGCGCCATAGATGCGGAAGGACGACACAGTCCCCGCCTCCCCCAGGGTCCTGATATAGGAGGCCAGCACTGCGGAATTGAAGGAAAACACGCCCTTGATCTGTTCCCGCTCAGAGGTGGGGATGGGATCTCCGGTGACCAACAGCACGTTATGCACATCTTCAATGGACAGGCCCAGCAGCAGCGCCCGGGTGGCATTGATGTTCCGGTCCCGGCAGGTCATGTGAGGGATGGGGTCCAACCCCAGCTCCCGGTGGAGCTTGGCCGCCAACATGGAGCTGTCCGCCCTGGCCCGGGCGATGGGACAATCCGCGATGGTGATGGCGTCCACCCCGGCATCCCGGAGGCGTCTCGCGCCGTCCATAAAGAAGCCGATATTGTCGTCGGCAGGGGGATCCAGCTCCAGGGCGATGACCCGCTGCCCGGCATCCAGCTTTTCCGAGAGCCGGTTGGTCACCTGCGCCCGCACCCGGTTTTCTCCATGGTCCCCTTCTGTCTCCGCCGGTTCCACGGGGTTTCCCAGGGCCTGGGCCGTTTTCCGGATAAACTCCGGTGTGGTGCCGCAGCAGCCGCCCAGAATCCGAACCCCCATGGCCTGTAGCTCCGCCATCCGGGCGGCAAAATAGTCCGGCTTGCCCCCATAGATTGCCTGTCCCCGCACCAGGGTGGGATAACCGGCATTGGGCATCACCGACAGCAGCGCCGGCCGGTTTTGCATGCGGCTGACCAGCTTTTGCAGGTGCCCGGGGCCAGAAACACAGTTCAGGCCCACCGCGTCAACTTCCGGGCATTCCTCCGCCTGTCTCAGCAGCGCTCCGATTTCGTGTCCGCTGGTGGTAAAGCCCTCAGCCAAGGTGCCGAAGGACACCAGCACGAAGGCATCCGGAACCCGCCGCTTGATTCTTTCGGCCAAGCGGGGCTGGACAGACCACTCCGTAAAGGTCTCAAAGAGGAAATTTGTGGCGCCCAGGTCCAAAAATACATCCACAATGCGGTCATATTCCCTCTCATCTGGCTCCAGGCCAGGCAGCGGGCCAATATCCGCGAAGACGAAGGCCTCTGTCCCCTCCACCGCCTGCCGGGCCAGCTTCCAGGCGGCCCGGATGGTCTCCTCCGCCCGTCCAAATTCGCAGCCTATAGCCGCCGTGGACGCTGCGAAGGTGTTGGTCTTGATGGCTCTAGCCCCTGCCGCCAGATAGTCCTTATGAATGGCCAGTACCCGCTTGGGATGGCTGAGATTTGCCTCCTCGCAGCGGCTCCCGTCGGGATAGCGCTCCCGATAATAAACCCCCATGCTGCCGTCAAAAAGCAGCGTATTTGTTTTTAAATAGCTCCGAATTTCCATTATCCCAGCACCTTCTTTGCAATATCCACTGATTCCTTGGCATCCTTAGCGTAAAAGTCCGCGCCGATCTCCGCCGCATAATCCGGCGTCAGCACGGCTCCGCCCACCCAAATCTTGCAGGCATGGCCGCTCTCCCGGAGGGCGCGGATGGTCTCCTCCATACTGACCAGGGTGGTGGTCATCAAGGCGGACAGGCCTATCAGGTGAATGTCCTGCTCAATGGCGGTCTGAACCACCAGCTCCGGGGGCACGTCCCGGCCCAGGTCCACCACCGTGTAGCCGTAATTCTCCAGAATCGTCTTGACGATATTCTTTCCAATGTCATGAATGTCACCCTTTACGGTGGCAACCAGGATTTTCCCCTTGGAAACCGACGGCGCCCCCCGCTTCGCGATGGCGGTCTTGATGACTTCAAAGGCCTCAGTGGCCGCCCCGGCGGAGTTAATCAGCTGGGGCAGGAACAGCTCTCCCCGCTCAAACCGGAGCCCAACATCGTCCAGGACCGGGATCAGAAGGGTATTCACCACCTGGATCTCCTCCATGCCGCCCTCCAGAAGCTCCTTCGTCAGCCGACGGCACTCCTCCTTCAGGCCCTTCGCCACCGCCCGGGCCAGGGGCGGCTGATCTTCCCCGCCGCCGCTGACCACCTGGGGCGCGGCGGCCCTTGTCACCGTGACAGCCGGCTTTTTGGCGCAGGCCTCAATATAGGCCTCCGCGTTCTTGTCCCGGTTATAGAGCACATTGAATACCCGGATGGCATCCATGACGCTCTCCGAATTGGGGTTGACGATGGGCAGATCCAACCCGTGGGCCATGGCCAGGGTCAGGAATCCGGAGGTAATCAGCTCCCGATGGGGCAGGCCAAAGGAGATATTGGAGACGCCCAGGACGCAGTGCAGCCCCAGGCGGTCCCGCACCAGGGACATGGCCTTCAAGGTCTCAACTGCCTTGTCCTGCTCTGCGGACACCGTCAGCGTCAGGCAATCGATAAAGACATCCTCTCTGTCAATCCCATAGGACAGCGCCGTCTGCAAAATCCGCTGGGCAATGGCAAAGCGCTCCTCTGCCGTGGGCGGAATCCCCCCTTCGTCCATGGTGAGGCCGATGACCGCCGCGCCGTACTTCTTGGCCAGGGGCAAAATGGAGCGGAGCTTTTCCTCCTCGCCGTTGACGGAATTGATGATGGCCTTGCCGTTGACCACCCGGAGGCCCGCCTCCAGCGCCGCCACATTGGAGGAATCGATTTGCAGGGGCAAGTCGGTGACCTCCTGGACGGCCCGCACCACCTTGACCATCATTTCAGGCTCATGGACGCCGGGAACCCCCACATTCACATCCAAAATATGGGCGCCCGCATCCGCCTGCTCCACCGCCTGCCGGACGATGTAGTCCATATCCCCCTCCAGAATCGCCTGCTTAAAGCGCTTCTTTCCCGTGGGATTGATGCGTTCACCGATAATACGAACCCCGTCAATCTCCACCACACAGGTGGGTGTGCAGACAACGGAACGCTTCCTCGCCTCATGAGGGGCGGGAATCCGACCCTCAGTCTGGGCAACAATGGCCCGGATATAGTCCGGATCTGTGCCGCAGCAGCCCCCCAGATAGGAGACGCCCGCCTCCACAAAGGGCAGCATCCCTTCCCCAAATTCCTCCGGGGTGATGTGGTAGATTCCAGTGGCCGGGTCGGGCAGCCCGGCATTGGCCTTGACGATCACCGACTTGTTCGTCAGAGCGCAAAGCTCCCGGGCAAGGGGGAGGATCTCCCCGGGGCCAAGGGAACAGTTGATGCCCATGGCATCCACATCTAACCCGTTCAGCACCGCCGCCATGGCGGAGACGGAGCAGCCAGTGAAGGTCCTGCCGCCCTCTTCGAAGGTCATGGTGACAAATATGGGGAGGTTTGTGTTTTCCTTGGCCGCCAGGACTGCGGCCTTGACCTCATATAGATCGGTCATGGTTTCAAAAACCACCAGGTCAGCTCCGGCTTCCTGGCCCGCTGTCACCATTTCCCGGAAAATATCATAGGCCTCATCAAAGGTCAGGGAGCCGTAAGGTTCCAGCAGCTGCCCAATGGGGCCGATGGACAGGGCGACTTGTGCGGAGGTCCCCGCCGCCGCCTGCTTGGCGCAGGCCACGCCGGCGGCGACCAGCTCTGTGACACCGTACCCGCTGTCCCGGACCTTATACCGGTTTCCGCCAAAGGTATTTGTATAGATGATCTGGCTGCCCGCCTGGATATAGGCGCGGTGGATTCCGGTGATGGTTTGGGGCTGGGTGATATTCAGCACCTCCGGACACCGGCCTGGCTGCAGGCCGCCTTTTTGCAGCATGGTGCCCATGGCACCATCTAAATACCTGATCTCATATCCTACCACAGAATTTTCCTGCCTTTCTATAAGTGCAGCGCTCAAACATGGAGCAGTAAGCGCAGCCACGGAACCGTTTTGTCTGAGGTCTGTCCGCCAGTCCAATGATGGCGGTAACCGACTTTCCGGGAATGAGAATGCAGCTGTCAGTCAAGGTCAGCCCAATCTGCCGGGCGGTATCCAACACCGCTGTTATGGGGCGCTGAAGCTCCAGGGGGAGGTCCCCATACCCGGGGCTGAACCGGTCTGTAAAAAACGCATCTGGCAAGGCAGCATAGAGTTCCTCCTCCGCCTGATCGCAGACCGCCTCAATCGCCGCGGAGCCGCAGCAATCCAACACCACGGCCCGGGACAGGTGGCGGGCCTGGGCGCCGTGCATCAGCCGTTCCCACTCTGCCCCCAGGGTGGCCGCGAAAAGGACGCAGCGATCGCAGTCCTCCAGCAGGGCCGCCACATCCCTTCCGGGCAGCGTCAGCTCCAGCTCCGGAAGGTAAGGTTCCTGCCGATGTTGAACGCGGAAGCTCCTCCAGGTATATTTCGGGCGGATGGTGCGGAGGGTTTCCTCCATGGCATCGGCTATCATGGCATCGATATCCGCCGGGATTTCACTGCCTCGCCAATTCAAATACTGGAGCACTTCCCTTTTATTGAAGCGCTCAATCCGAATATCCAGAGGACACCCCCCCTTTCTGAAAATTGTTACAGATACTGTATTGTACCACACATTTTCCTTTCCTTCAAACGCAGATCCTCTTTCCCGCATGATTTGTTGAAGAAATAGAAAGCAGTTCCCCAGCCGATCATAAACCTACAATCGGCTGAAGGAACTGTTCATAGGCGGGGGGATACTCATCAGAGGCGGCGCCAGATGCGGTTGATGCTAGCAGCCGGCATCATTTACAAGCATGCTGATTTCCTGAAGGTTGTCCACATTCACAAGACGGTTGAACGCATATGCGATTCCATCTCCGTCATAGACAGAAGCTACCGCCGTGCTGTACATGACATAGCCAACAACATAATATTCGCTGCCGTCCGTATAGTGGATAACAACCTCTTCTACAGCTGCGTTAGCCGGATCCCAGTCCGTGGAAGTGACAACCATCCCAAGGGGCGACCCCCGAATGGTAAACTCTCCCGCTTCCATTTCCCTGGTTTCAGCAAAGTTCTCCACGGAGACTTTCATGGACCCTTCACTAATTTTTTGTCCATCCCAATACGTCACCTCTAGAATCAAAGCATCTCCATCGAAACGATTATATGGCGTAAATCGGTGAAGTACTCATCAACGGCATATTGGCTGTCCTCCAATGCGATCACTTCCTTACCTATATACACGGAATTCAAGGGAAAATCTTTCACTTTTTCTGAAATTTTTCAACGAGGGTTTCAGTTCCTCCGAAAAAACACCTCCCGATGCGGCTGATTGTTCCACATCGAGAGGTGTTTCCCTGACTGGGTCTAGGTTTTTCCACAAACTCTGCGCTTCTGCGGCGCGGTCAGTTCAATACGATTTTCCAGATAGCCTCCATCAGCTCCACCACATCGGAGCGCAGGACCAGCGACACCGGTTCCCCGTCCACCACCGCCAGGCAATCGGTGCCGTCATACCGATAGAGCCGGACTTGGACCTGGGGGTAATTTTCATTGTCCAAATAGACAGTGAGGCTGATCTCTTCCTGCTCAGACGGCTGCTCGCTTGTAAACGAATCAGCCTCCAGAGCCTCCAGCGCATCCTGGATTTCGGAAATGTCAATCTCCTCCTCCTGGTAATAATACGTGCGTTCGTCGCCGGTTTCCTGGGTGGTAATGGTGTAATCCACGCCCTCCAGAGAGATGTCAATCTGACTGATGTCCGCAAAGTCCACCGTCAGCACCTCCGAATGCCGGAGATCGTCATAGGACGCGGCCATGAGGTTCTCATAATCACCGGAAGAGATCTGATAGACGATTTGGGACTCGCCCACTCTGGCGTATGCGGTAATTTCTTCTTCCTGATCCGCATCCGTCTCCTCCCCGGCGCTCTGTTCCTCCGGGTCGCGGCTGACATAGAGGACAAAGGTGTCCGAGACCGTATCCCCGTCCTCATTCTCATAGGTGTAATCCACCGTCACCGTCAGCTCAGGATCATCTAAACCGTATGCCTGCAATTCCGCATCCGTGACGTTATAGGTCACATAGTCGGTCAGCGTCAGATAGCGGATGTTATCCAGGTAGTCCTCCACCTTGGATGTGTCAAGGGGCAAATTTTTGCCGTCCTGCTGTGTAAAGTAGACGTCCTCGGCGCAATAGGTGTCGGAGCTGTCCTCTTCGTAGAAAATGCTGTAGTTTTCCGCGCCCGTGAACGCCAGCTCTGTCACCTGGCCAAAGGAGGGCACCTCATCCTGATCAATCAGGTCGCTGAGCTCCGTGTCAAAGTAGTCCAGGGGATCCACCTCTGCCAGATAGACATTCCCGTCCCCGATGGAGACGTAGCGCTGGGAATCCATGGTGCTGTAATTTCCCAGCAGAATCTCATAAGACTCATTCTCCGTGGTCAGCTCGATGGTGCAGACGGGATCCGTCAGGCCATATTGGCTGAAGTCCTCCACGTCCGTGATGACGAAAGCTGCGCTAAAGGACTGAAACAGCTCCAGCAGCTCCGTGATTTTTTCTTCTTCCACGGGGAAGGCCTCGTCGTCATCATAAAGCCATACCCCATCCTTATGAAAGGAGAGGCCTTCGCCCTCGTACTCCCAAGACAGCGTCTGGACGGAATTCGTGTCGATTTCCAGGACAGTTTCCCCGCTGTTCTCAATCTGCTCCTGGCGCTCCTCCAAATGGAGCACCAGGAATGTGGCGGCACAGACGACCACCAGCACGCCAAGCAAGACATACAGCCGTTTAGCACGGTTCATTTTGTTTCCTCCTCCTGCACAAGATCACAACGATCCCGATCCCCAGATAGACAAGGGGACACACGCCGATCATGACCGTCTTTAACATGGAAGCTACGGAGTCGCTGATGGTCAAATAGTTGTAGCTCAGGGATTTACTGCGGATTGCCATGGCTTCACTTTCACCGATCAGGGAGGAAAGCGCGTTCATGCCCAGGTCTACATTGGCCCCAGATGAGTAAGCGTTATACGTATCCTCCAGGAAATCGGAGGAGGCAAACCAGATGATCTGTCCGCCGCCGTTGCTTTCGATGGAGACTGCCACCGCAAAGGGGCCGTCAATATCTCCATCCTCCTTCTCATAGGTGGTGAGACTATAGCCAGCAACCTTGCTGAAGGAGGAGTCAGAAGTGGTCAGCAGCGCGGTCACCGTCCCGCCGGAAGAACTGTCTGAGACGGTCAGGCCCAGGGAGATGGGCATGATGGGGTAATAGTTCTCTTCGATCAGAGAATCCGTAATCTCGTCGCTGGTCATATCAGGCAGGAGCACATAGGGCGCCTGAAATGCGTAATGCTCCCGGTCTTCCTCCACTACGATGCCCTCGTTGGCCTCCACGCCGTAGTCCGACAAGAGGCTATACAGGTTTTCCAGAATGCCGTCCTCTGTGGGGCCAGCCACGACCAGGAGCTTGCCGCCGTCGGCCACATAGTCGGCCAGCATATCCTTTTCTTCCTGGGAGATGTCGCTGGTGGGGGCGTAAATGATGATGCAATCTGCCTCCTCCGGGATCTCGTCCACCGTCAGCAGGGAGAGCGTATTGACCTCCATGTTGGCCTTTTCTATCTGCTCGCTAAACGAAGAGGGGAGCTCGGATTCCCCGTGTCCCTCCAGCGTATACAGCTGGGGCAGATCCTCGCTGACCACATAGTCGATGGCGGAGGTGATGGCCCCCTCCCCGTCAAAGGAGGTGCTATAAGAATAGGTATACAGGTCGGTACTTTGAACGTAAATATCATTGTAGCTGATGAACCGGCTGCGGTCCCCGCTGACCACGATGAGGCTGTTGTTAAGAACGGTCTCGTCCGTGTACTGTTCGGCAAAGGTGGGATACACATCCGGATTCATCTTGACGACCTCAATATGGTCAGAGAGGCTGTCGTATTTGCTCAGCAGATTTTCGATCACATCATCCTCCTGGCCGGACTGCACAATCCAATAGATAGTCACATCTTGCTCCAGCGCATTCACCACCACTTTTGTGTTGCTGGTGATGGAGTAGAGTTTGGTGGAACTGATGTCATACTTGGTCCGGGCGGCGGGGAGGGCGCAGACCAAGATGTTGACCACAATCAAGATCGCCAACACCACCGCCATAAGGACGATAGAATATGAGCCTCCGCGCACTGCGGTTCGACTCTGAACTGCCTGTCCGGAGGGTTTTTTAAGCTTCAACCATTTCATCAGTTGTACCTCCGTTTCTCCAGAGACTGCACAGACAGGAGTAAAAAGAACCCGATTACGCTAAGGTAATACACGATGGCCGTCATGTCAAAAATGCCGTTTACAAAGGTGTTGAACCGCTTGAACAGGGACAACTTTTCCATGATGCTGGGCAGCAGTCCTTCAAATAAGGAGCTGTCCACAAAAAAGACCGCCGCCACCCCTGCCATGAGAATAAAGCACACCACATAGGCCAGATTTTCATTCTTGGTCAGGTATCGGATGACAAAGCCCAGGATGACGATGATCACATACAGCGCCACCAGGGAACCCATGGCCGTGGACGAGATGTATTCAGAAAGGGTGACGCTGTAGTAGTTCAGCAAAATCACCGCAATGCCGATTCCCGCGGCAAGCCCCTGGTTTTCCGTCAGGGAAGAGATAAAGATGCCCAGGCTAATCAGGGCGGCTCCCATGATAAAAAAGGCCAGAATGGAGCCGTAGGATGTTTGCAGGTAAACGTCACCGAACTGGGCGAAAATAAGCGGGTACAGGCTGATGATGCACAGCGGGATCAGATACACAACGAGAAGCGCCAGGTATTTCCCCAGAACCACCTGGGTGGTGGTGATGGGGAGGGAGTAAAGAAGCTGGTCGGTCTTCTGCTTCTTTTCCTCCGCGATCACCCGCATGGTCAGGATTGGTACGATAATGACAAAGACCAGGCTGCTGAAGCTGAGGACAAACTCAAAATTGCTGACCGCCGCCTGGATGTTATAGAACATGGCGCCGATTCCCACAATGGCCAACAGGAATGCGCCGAAGACATAGGCTGTCAGGGAGTGAAAATAGGTGCGCAGCTCGTGTTTAAATACTGCAATCATTGGCCAGTCACCTCACTTTCTTCCTGTTCTCCTTCCGGGGCAGCTGCTTCTGGGTCCGCCCCATTGTCATGTTCCGCCTCCGTAGCGACCGGTTCCGTTTCCATTTCCATTTCCGTTTCATCCCCATGTTCCGTCAGCTCCAGGAAGACATCCTCCAAGCTGGCTTTCTTCAGGGACATCTCCAAGAGGGCCTTTCCCCTTTCAGCAAAGGCAAAAAAGAGGTCGCGGGAGACCTGATACATGTCGTCACAGTCCGTTTTGATGTGGACGGTAACCAGGCCGCCTTCTTTTTCTTCCAAACGGCTCTCGGTGATGTGGCTGATCCCGTCCAGGCATTCCGGCACCTCTTCCGCTGAGGCGTCGGTGGTAATGAAAATCTCTCCCGACGACAGCAGCCGTTTTTCCAGATTTTCCGGCTTGTCATAGGCCACCAGTTTTCCCTTGGAAATAATCAGGATCTGGTCGCAGATATTCTGTACCTCTGAGAGGATGTGAGAGCTGAAAATGACCGTGTGCGTCTGTCCCAGCTCCTTAATCAGCGCGCGGATTTCAATGATTTGGATCGGGTCCAGACCCACAGTGGGCTCGTCCAGGACAATGACCTCCGGATTTCCAAGGAGAGCCTGAGCAATGCCCACTCTCTGCTTATAGCCCTTGGAGAGGGTGGATATGCGGCGATGTTTCACGTTCTCAATCTTCGTCTGGGCGATAACATCCTCTATCTGCCGTTTCAGTTCCTCGCCACGCAGGCCCTTTGCCTCGCCGACAAAACGCAGATATTCCACCGGTGTTTCATTCATATAAAGTGGCGGCTGCTCAGGGAGATATCCGATGCGTTTTTTGGCCTGATTCGGCTCTTCAAAAATGTCGAATCCGTCAATCCTGACATGTCCCTCCGTGGCCGACAGGCAACCGGTCATAATGTTCATGGTGGTGGATTTCCCCGCTCCGTTTGGACCAAGAAAGCCATAGATTTGGCCGCTTTCCACACAGAAACTCAGATCGGATACCGCTGTATGAGTCCCATACTTTTTGGTGAGATGCTCGATCTCGATCAAGGGTGTTCCCTCCTTTTTGCTGAGATGAAAGTAGTATAGCGCCGAAACTTTAAAACAAGTTAAAAGCGGTCCCTCTTCGCCGGTTTTCTGATTTAAAGTTGATTTTGAGTTCGGCTTCTATAATTTTTATCACAAAAGAAAAATTGCCTTTCAAATCAAAGGCAGGAGGTGTGGCAGGATGGAGTTTTGCAAAAAAGGGATGGGTATCGCAATGTTAACAGTTCTGTGCTTGTTTTTTGCCGGGTGCGCTGGTAAAGTAGAGGAAACGCAGCCAACTTCTTACACCACCGAGTCCCCCGTTTCAACCTCCGGGGAGGAAGCTGACGGGGTTCCCGGCGTGGGGACGGACGATGGCGAGATCGCCATTACCGCCAGGTTTCTGCAGGAGGATGGCGGGGTGCTCTCCCATGGGAGCGCCAGCATTTCTGACGGCGAAACCGACGTAAAATATTCCCTGGACGATGATGGAGAAATGTGGGTCTCCGGCTTGCCTAGGGAGGGGACGATATTACTAATCCTCTTTGATCAAGAAGAACAGGAATTGGGACGGACCACAGTCATGTTTTCCACGGGAGCCGTCATCGACGCCTCTACCGACGAGGCCGGTGCCGGGTACATAACGCTGAAAGAGGATACCTCTGAGGTCTCCTTGGTCTTTACACTGTGCGGCGACGGCTCCCTCCAATGCTCTCTGTGGCTGGGGGCTTGACCCGGGAAAGGAATTGTCTATGGAGCGTTTTATTCTGAACACCACCGCTGCGGAGCGGGAGTTTTATGGGGACCAACTGATTCTTTTAGAGGGGGCGATTTCAGAATTCTTGTCCTGCATGGACATGATCCGACGCTATCAGGTCAGCGCCGGCCAAAGGGATCCGGTTTCTTCGTTCCAAGCCCGGATCAAGAGCGCCGCCAGCATGAAACAGAAACTGTCCCGGCAAGGACTCCCCGTCACGGTGGACAGCGCGCTGCAAAAGGTCCGGGATGCTGCCGGCGTGCGCCTCATCTGCCCCTTTATTCAGGACATATATAAAACCGCCCAACTGGTCCGCGCCATCCCCGGCATTCAGATTTTGCGGGAAAAGGATTATATTCACAACCCAAAGCCCAATGGATACCGCAGCTATCATATGATCCTCTCTCTGCCTCTCCGGTTTTTGGAGAAGCAGCCCCAGGCGCCGGTATGGCTGGAGCTTCAAATCCGCACCATCGCCATGGACTGTTGGGCCAGCATTGAACACCAGCTAAAATACAAGCGGGATATCGCCAATCAGAACCTGATTGTCCAGGAGCTGAAACGTTGCGCGGACGAGATTACCTCCACAGATCTGTCCCTGCAAACCATCCGGGAGCTGATTGAACATCCTGCCAAGGAGGAATAAATATGAGAATTCTAGTAGCCGACGATGAGCCGGAGATGACCATGGTGCTGGAAGCTCTTTTGACCCGAGAGCATTATTCGGTGGATGTGGTCCATGATGGACAGGACGCCCTGGATTATGGCATAGCTGAAAATTATGACTGCTTGGTGCTAGACATCATGATGCCCAAGCTGGACGGCATCCAGGTCCTTCAGGCGCTGCGCGCCCAAAACATATCCACACCGGTGCTTTTGCTCACTGCCAAGAGCCAGGTGGAGGACCGGATCGCCGGACTCAACAGCGGCGCGGACGACTATCTCCCCAAACCCTTCAACAACGGGGAATTTGTCGCCCGGGTGCGGGCGCTGACCCGCAGGGGAAGGGTGTATGCCCCAAGCGTCCTCTCCTCCGGGAATATCACCTTGGATTGCTCTGTTTTTGAACTGAGATGCGGCGGCTCCGCCATTCGGCTGGGCAGCAAGGAATTTCAGATGCTGGAGCTGCTGATGCGCCAGCAGGGGCGGCTCATCTCTACGGAACAGTTCATGGAGCGCATCTGGGGATATGACAGCAATGCCGAGATCAATGTGGTTTGGGCCTATATCTCCTATCTGCGGAGAAAGCTGGAGGCAATTGGCGCCAATGTCCGCATTACCGCCCGGCGGGGGCAGGGATACCTGCTGGAGAAGATCGTATGATCCGATCACTGCGCCGGAAATTTATCTTGATCGCTATGCTCTCCCTGTTGGGAACGCTGGTGATCCTCTGCGGGGCAATCGGCGTGGGAAATTACATTGCCACCGCAGACCGGGCCGACAGGGCCATCGCCCTGCTTTACCAGAACGACGGCGTGTTCCCGCAGCCGGAGGCCGCTGCCGATCCAGCTGCCTCCTTCGGCTTTCAGATCACACAGGAGACCCCCTTTGAGACCCGCTATTTTATTGTAAAGCTCACAGACCGGCAAGAGGTGTATGCGGTGGACACCGACCACATCGCCGCGTTGGACCGGCAAGCCGTGGTGGAATGCATTAGCGATATCCTACGCTCCGGCGCCGACCACGGATATGCCGACTATTATCGGTTCGGCATATATCAAGAGGAGGACGGCAGCAGCACCATTATTGTTTTGGATTGTTTCCTCCAGCTTCAGGCGACTTACAATATGCTCCGCATTACCCTCGTCGTGTCCCTGGCGTGTGCCCTCATCGTCTTTGTCCTTCTGGTCTTTTTTTCGGGCAAGGCTATCCGTCCCTTTGTGGAAAACCTGGAGCGCCAGCGTCAATTTGTCACTGACGCCTCCCACGAATTAAAAACACCCTTGGCAATTTTATCCGCGGACATTGGTCTGATGGAGGATTCCAACGGTGAAAACCGATGGTTAGATAGCGCTCAGACGCAGATTTCCCGCCTGAACATCCTTATCAAAAACTTGGTGGAACTGGCCCGCACGGAGGAAACTGTCAAAGAGGCGTCCGTCACCAGTTTTTCCGTCAGCGACATCGCCCAGGCCAACGTGGACGCTTTTCAACCCTTGGCGGAGGCCGCTGGGAAATCCATCACGGCGGAGATTGCCAACGATGTGAACATGCGGGGAGTGCAGGACAATCTGTTCCGACTTTTTTCCATCCTGTTGGACAACGCGGTCAAATATTGCGACCCTGCAGGAACAATCCACCTGTCGTTGTCCCAGCGGGGGCGAAATGTTTGCATTATGGTATCCAACCCCTGCGCGGGTGTGGATCCCTCTCAGCTTTCCAGATATTTTGACCGCTTCTACCGGGCAGACTCCTCCCGCGCCCGTTCCACCGGCGGCTATGGCATTGGATTATCCACCGCAAAGGCCATTGTCGCCCGGCACCGGGGGCGCATTTCCAACCGCTACACCAACGGAATCATTACCTTCACCGTTCTTCTCCCGCAATCCTTAAAAAAAGAACGGGGAGGCTGAATCCCCCGCAATAGAGCCAAGGCTTGGTTGAAAAAAGCTAGCCTCTCCGGTTCCCCCAGCTGTCTGATTCCAACATAAAAACGCGTGTCGCGAAAGCTGAAGTTTCGCGACACGCGTTTCGTTTTATTCTTCCTGTTCCGTTTTTGTCAGCAGCTTCACCGCGTTTAGGATCACCGGGCGCTGCTCCCCTCGGGTGATGACGGCCACCACCGCCATGGGTGGCGCGTTCTGGAGGATGGTAACGATATAGGGGCTCATCTCCAGGCGGGTATTCTGGTCCAGCAGCGCAATGCCCATCCCCATCTCCACGCACAGCAGCAGTGACTCCAGCGACCGGGGCTCCCGCACAATATGGGGCACAAACCCCTGGGCGGAGCAGCTGTCGATCAGCCGCTGATAGCCCCCAGGGGACTCCTGCTTGGAGATGACAATGAAATTCTCATCCCGTAAATCAGAGAGGGTCAGGCTCTGTTTAGTGGCCAAGGGGTGGGATTTGTGCATGGCAATGGCCGGGGACTTCTGGTAGAGACTGAAGGCCCGGAACTCCGCATCGTCCTCCACGTCAAAGCTCAGGGTGATAATCAAGTCGTAGTGGCCGGACATCAGCCCACTGCGCAGGTTCTGGTAGGAGTTGCGCTCCAGGTTGACCTGCAGTTGAGGATAGACGGAGGCCACCTGTTTCAACCGCCGGGAGAGCACTTGGTTGACATCCTGCCCCTCCAGCACCCCGATGGACAGGGCAGCCTCCCCCTTCCGGGCCAGGGAGCGGGCCTGCTCGAACACCTCATCCAGTTCATCCGGGAGGTTTTGCAGCTTGTCAAACAAAAACCGGCCGGCTGGGGTCAGCTTAACCGACCGCCGGGAGCGGGTAAATAGGGCAAAGCCCAGCTCCTGCTCCATCTGGGCGATCTGCTTGGAAAGATTGGGCTGAGCGGTAAAGAGATGCCGCGCCGCCTCCGAAAAGCTGCCGCAACGGGCTACCTCAACAAAGTAGCGGATCTTTATAATGTTCATACTCTTATACCTCATTCCGGAATCAGTGATTCCATGATAGCATAAACACAAAAATGCCGCAAGGAAATTGTCGCATTTTTACAAAAGAACAGGCCTTTTATTCCATCTGATATATCAACGCTTCCAATTTGGATATTTGTCAAATCTTTAACTGTGCTAAAGTGTACTTGTAAGACGGGTGGATCACGCCCAAATTTTCAGGGGATAAAGAATAGAAGGAGGAAACCCAAATGAAAATTCTCGGTATTTCCTACGGCACGCCCAACGGCGGCAACGACACCATGGTCAAAGAAGCCCTGATGGGGGCCCAGGAGGCCGGTGCCGAGATTGAGTTCATCAACGCCAACACCCTGAACATCAAGCACTGCACCGGCTGCAAGGCCTGCGTGATGAGCCTGTTCTCCGGGCGCGGCAACGCCTGCGTGCTCAAGGACGACATGCAGTGGCTCATCGACAAGATGTATGAGGCCGACGGCCTCGTCTTCTCTGTCCCCATCTTTGAGAAGTGCGCCTCCAGCCTGTTCCACACCACCATGGACCGCTTTGGTCCCCGCATGGACCGGGGTAACCTGATGATCGCCCAGAAAATTGCGGAAAACGGCGGCAAGCCCATCGATCCCAAATACCTGAAGGAGATGGCGGTGTCCTACATGGCGGTGGGCGGCTCCGACTGGGCCACCCGGGTCCAGGCAGACTGCGCCACCCAAGCCCTAACCCCTAAGTGGACCCTGATCCACAACGATTACTTCCAGTGGTCCCTGGGCATCATGATGAACGATGAGTATCTGGCCAAGGCCCATCAAATCGGCATCGACACCGCCCAGGCGGCCCAAAAGCTCCTGGACGGCACCACCGAGGCCCCGCTGGGCATCATGGGCAGTGAGTACAAATCTGACCCCGGTATCTGTCCCCACTGCCACTCCAAGAACTTTTATCTCCAGGAGGACGGCAAGGCGATCTGCTGCCTGTGCGGCCTGGAGGGCAAGCTCCAGGTTGTGGACGGCAAATACCAGTTCCTCTTCCCGGAGGACACCCTCCCCCACGCCCATGACACCATCACCGGCAAGTTCATCCACGGCGATGACATTCAGAACAACGAGAAGAGCTCCCGGGCCAAGCTGGCCTCTGAAGAGATGAAGGCCCGCAAGCGGAAGTACATGGAGTTCATCCAGCCCACCAAGCCCCAGGCCTGAGACAGCCGGACTGACATGGGAACAGACGAAAAACCAAAACAGAAAGGAAGTTTTGTATGAAAGCTGGCGTTTTTTACGGCAAGGGCGATCTACGCATAGAGGAGCGCCCCGTCCCTGAGGTGGGTCCCGGCCAGATGCTGGTCAAGATCGCCTATGTGGGCATCTGCGGCACCGACGTGGAATTTTACAAATCCGGCATGTGTCCCCCCTTCACCAAGCTGCCCCTGATCCTGGGCCACGAGAACTGCGGCGTGGTATACAAGGTGGGCGAGGGGGTCACCAAGTTCAAGGTGGGCGACCGGGTGCTCTGCGGCCCCCCCCCCCGCCCACTGTGCGGAGGACTGCCCTTCCTGCCAGAAGGGCATGACCAACATCTGCCTCCACGGCTTCCCCCGCACCGCGGGTCTGGGGCAGTATGACGGCGGCTACGCCGAGTATCTGCTAATCAACGACGTGGCCCATACCATGATTGTCCCGGTGCCCGATGGAGTGGACTTCAAGGACGCGGTGCTCTTTGATGTGATCTGCGTCTCCCTCCACGGCATCCGCTCCTCCCGCTTCAAGTTCGGTGATAACGTGGTGGTCTCCGGCACCGGCCCCATCGGCCTGGCCGCCATTCAAATCCTGAAGGCCGCCGGCGCCAACAAAATTATCGTCCTGGGCACCACCTCTTCCAAGGACCCCATCATCAAGGCTTACGGCGCCGACTACTTCATCAACTCCAAGGAGTGCCAGGATCTGGCGGGTGAGGTCAAGAAGATTTTCGGCACTGAAGTGGGCGCCGACGTGGTCTTCGAGTGCGCCGGAAACATGAGCAGCTTGGCCAACTGCGTCTACTCCTGCGTCTGGCCCGGGGGCCAGATCTCCGTGATCGGCACCATCCAGGAGCCCATGAGCACCCTGGTACCCGGCTCCTTCTCCATCTTTGAGCCCAATATGCAGTTCTCCTTCACCTACACTGAGGACGACGTGAAGATCTATCTTGACATGATGGCCTCCGGAAAGCTGTGCTTCCCCAATATGGTGACGGGTGTGGTCTCCCTGGACGAGTGCGTGGAGAAGGTTTTTGCCGGCAACCGCAAGGGCCAGCTCAAGGTTCTCATCGATCCCAGTTTGTAAGGAGGTGTCCAGATGGCAAACAAGTATCCTGTCGCCCTGTCCCCCATCCGTATCGGGAATACGGTGCTGAAAAACCGCATTGTCTCCGCCCCCTCCACCATGCACTCCATGTCCAATGGCGAGCTTTACCCCTCCCAGGACGCCCTGGCCTTTTTTGAGGAACGGGCCCGGGCCGGAGTGGGCATGGTCACCGTAGCTGGGCTCAAGGTGGGTAAGGACGTAAGGGACGACGGCGCCATGACCGCCTGGGACGTCAACGCCCCCAACCACCGCAACAAGCTGATGGAGCTGGTGGAGCGCATTCACTTCTACGGTGCCAAGGCCTCCATGGAGCTGATCGGCATCTTCCCTGAGGGCTACACCGTCTCCGACGGGTGCAGCATCATGGGTTGGGGCGAAGGCCACGAGATCACCCGTGAGGCCATGGAGGAGTTCAAGAACGACTGGGTGGACGCGGCCCAGGCCCTGGTGGAGTGCGGCTTTGACGCTATCCTAATCCACAGCGGACACTCCTGTCCCCTGGCTCAGTTCCTCTCCCCCCTGACCAACAAGCGCACCGACGAGTACGGCGGCTCTACGGACAACCGCTGCCGCTATCTGATTGAAATCCTGGATGCCATCCGGGCCAAGGTGGGCAAGAAGATGCTTATCGAAGTGCGCATCTCTGGCACCGAATTCGAGGAGGGCGGCATTGATATTGAGGAGGGCATCCGCATCGGTGAACGCATCCAGGACCACCTGGACATCCTCCAGGTCTCCGCTGGCATGCACAACCCCAAGTGGATGACCTGGGTACATCCCTGCGGCTTCCGGCCCCCTATGCCCAACGTCTATGTGGCTGAGGCTTTCAAGAAGTCGGGCAAGTTCCACGTGCCCATCGTCACCCTGGGGGCCATTGACTCGGTGGACGCCGCCGAGGAAATCCTGTCCTCCGGCAAGGCGGACTTGGTCACCATGGCCCGCAGCCTGATCGCCGATCCGCTGCTCATCAAAAAGTGTGTGGCTGGCCGCCGAGAGGACGTCACCCCCTGCATCAAGTGTATGCGTTGCCATGACTCCACCGTCTATGGCCACCACTTCCAGTGCTCTGTCAACCCCACCGCCGGGCCGGAGAACTCCATCGCCCATCTGGTGCAGCCGGTGGAGCGCATCAAGAAGGTGGCCGTAGTGGGTGGCGGCCCCGCCGGCATGAAGGCCGCCCTGGTGGCCAAGGAGCGGGGCCATCAGGTCACCCTATTCGAGGCAGCCGGCGAGCTGGGCGGCATGCTTCACAAGGCGGGCTACTTTTCCTTCAAGTACCCGGTGAAGAACTACATGAACTGGCTGATCGCCCAGGTGGGCAAAAGCG
>CAYLVH010000010.1:0-6008 GCA_964387095.1 uncultured Oscillospiraceae bacterium | reverse complement strand
CTGGCTGATCGCCCAGGTGGGCAAAAGCGGCATTGAGGTCAAGCTGAACACCAAGGCCACCGCTGAGACTGTCCGGGACTACGACGCAGTGATCGTGGCCATCGGCGCCGAGCCGCTGATCCTGCCCGTCCCTGGAGTGGAGCAGGTCCAGCCCGCCATTGACGTGCTGGGCAAGGAGGACACCCTGGGCGGCAGCGTCATCGTCATCGGTGGCGGCCAGGTGGGCTGTGAGACCGGGCTGCACCTGGCGAAGCTGGGCAAGCAGGTCACCGTCGTGGAGATGCAGGCCGAGCTGGCCCCTGATGCCTCCACCACCGGCCGCAACGAGCTAATGACCGAGATCGCCCGGGAGCCGAACTTTATCCCGCTGACCGGCGCCCGGTGCCAGAGCGTCACCGCCACCAGTGTCACCTACGAAAAGGACGGCAAGGCGGAGACCATCACAGCTGACAGCGTGCTGCTGTGCGCTGGCATGAAGGCCAAGGCCGCCGAGGCCGACAGCTTCTTCGGCGCCGCTGACGAGGTCACCGAGATCGGCGACTGTGTCCGGGCCCTGACCGTGGAGTGGGCCACCAAAGAGGCCTACTACGCCGCTATCAATCTATAACAATAAGGCGGCCATGACTGGTTTCCCCGCTCCGCTGCCTCCAATTTTGTGGTCGGCTGCGAAAAAACCCCCTTTATCCCCTTTTTAAGCCTCTAAAACGGCTCTGCCCGGGTTTTACAGCCCGGGCAGAGTTTTTATTCGCTGCTCACAGCATCAGCTTTCCGGTCACCAATGGAAGCAGGCCGATCAGGTTGTTGCCGACGGCGGAGAAAGTGGACAGCATTTTGGAGTATCCGGCATTGCGGGTCATCAGGGGCAACAATGCGGTGTTGGCGATGCCGTGGCGATGCCGTAAAGAGTGTACACGATGACGTTCATGAAAATGTGAGTAATGTAGGCATAGACCAATTTGCCGCCGCATGAAGCCCTGTACCTCTTTTGACACCTTGGGTATGGACAGCGATGAGGAGCCCCGAGAAAATGAGCGCTTTGAGGCTTAAGATTTCTGGAAGCCGGTCCATGTTCTTTTGTATATTTTGTATATTTCGTATAAAATTACAAGAAATAAACTGAATTAGCGGTTTCTCTGCGTTGCCCCGGTCCGTTTTAGACGTTATAATAAGAAAAGAGTCGAAAAAGGTCGAAGCGGGACGTTTTTGCAAGCCAGGGACATTCTCCCTGGAATCGCCCTGCGTACTTCTTCCGCCGGAGCTTTCCGCGGGGGAAAGGGCGGGGAGTCGAGGGATATTTAGAACCGGACTGGGGACAACATGCCGGCAAGGCCATCCCCGCCGTCCAGCTGGAGGAGAGGCATTTGCGCGCGCTCCTGATATGTGCAGTAGTTTTACACGTTGTATCCCTCTCTGGCGGACTGCATGAGGCCTACAGATCACAAGCATAGGAGAGGTGGGTACCTATGGAGAAAGAGATGGCCAAACGAGGGAGAGGCAAGGCAAAGAAGAAGTTTCATCAAGAGGTGGAGCGGGAGTTCCAGGAGCATAAGCTGTCCTTCCTGGTGTTCTCTGTGCTGCGGTTCCTGGTCGTCGTTGTCTTGGTGCGGCAGATCATGCTCCACAGTTATCAAAGCGCGTTCTTCTGCATCTTGACCCTGCTGCTGCTCTATGTGCCAAGCTGGGTCCAAGTCAAGCTGCAGATTGAGCTTCCGCAGCCCATGGAGATTACGGTGCTATGCTTTATCTTTGCAGCGGAGATTCTGGGGGAGGTTAACGCATTCTATATTGTTATTCCCGCCTGGGATACCGTTCTCCACACAATCAACGGCTTTCTGGCTGCGGCGGTGGGATTCTCTCTGGTTATGCTGCTCAACGAGAACAAGCGTGTCGCCTTTACCCTGTCGCCTCTCTTCCTGGCTATCGTCGCCTTTTGCTTTTCCATGACCGTGGGCGTTCTGTGGGAGTTTTTCGAATTTGCTACGGACCAGCTCCTGCACAGTGATGCGCAGAAAGACACCATCATTCACGCCATTTACTCGGTGTCGTTGGATGGGACATATTCCAACTCAGTCGTGGCGGTGGAGGACATACAGGATGTGGTGGTCAACGGGCAGAGCCTGGGGCTGGGCGGATATCTGGACATTGGCTTGATCGACACGATGCAGGATCTGATTGTAAACTTCATTGGTGCGGCGGTGTTCTCCCTCATTGGATATCTCTTTTTTCGCGGCAACCACTCCCTAAAGGCGGTTATCACCAGTTTTGTTCCCCGGGTGAAAACGACACGGAGAGAAACTCAGATGGTCAGCGGGAACCAGCCCAAGGCGCGAGAAGAGCGGAAGCCTGACGGTCAGGCGGAAAGAGCCGAATCGCCCGAAAATGTAGGCAACAAAGAGCAGGCGCTGGGCTTCATTTCACAGTATGAGCAGTTAATTGCGCTGTATGAGAGTACGGCTCTGGAGCACCAGTTGCGGTATAAGGATCAAATTACCACAGACGAACAGACCAACCGGCAGTGGGCGGAGTGCACCGCGCTTCTGCACGAGACCGCCTTGCGGATGGAGATGATTGCGGAGCGAATCGGGAGCACTGACCCGGTCCAACCGGCTCCGGACCACAATAGATGAGATTTTCTTCCGGAGTAGGTTTTTTCTGGCTATAATAAAACCTCCAATGTAGTGCTTTTACACCGCATTGGAGGTTTACACTGTTTGGGATGATCTACGAAGCGACCTTACGGTCGTATCGGCAAAATGGTTACTTTTTCCGGAAAATGTCGAGTAAATACCGGAGTATCCATAAGACTGCTGTGTTAAGACCTCGAGAACGAATTCAATTTCCTGCGGCCACCACCATCTTTTTTATAAGCAAAGCGAAGGCCGCGCCAAATGCTGTCAGGGCCATGACGATCACCTCGCGAATGATTAAGCATCGAGCAATATCGCCCATTGCAAAAAAGCTGCAATTGGCGATCAGACAGGAGTAGCCGGAGGCTTGCAGCGCCTGCCCCAAGATATATGCGCTTTCTGAGTGATGTACAGTGCGAATATCAGACATCAATCAGACATCAAAACCCCAATGATTTTGGAGGACTGCTCTACCAGCCCTTTGGCAGAAGCGTTGGGCTGAAAGTCATATTTCAACAACAACTTTTCCACTTTCTGACGAGTAGCGGGGTTGATGCCCGGGCGATTATTGATGACTCTGGATACTGTGCTAGCCAAAACGCCCGCCTCCGGGGCAATGTCATAAATTGTCATAATACATCCCTTTTGATTCTGTAAAAAATAGCCTGGTATCATTCTGGAATAGAGATAAGGACAGGTATCGTTTACTTCATTATACAATATATTGTGGTTGATTGTAAAATCAAGTTGAACACCTAATGAAGAAGTCCATAGTGACTTTCTTCCCGTGGTAGAATGGAACATCATAAACACCATCATCAAGGGAGGGCAGGGGGACGGGCAGGGCGGCGGTGAGAGGGCCCGCCGGGCCATCTGCTGCATGGTTTTGCGCTCCATCAGATCCACGGTCATAGCTGTCCTCCTGGCCCTCCTCCGGGGCGGGGGCCTGTGACGGGGGTGAAAAACAGACAGGACTCCCCGGCCGAACCTTGCCTGTACGGCGTCGCGGAAGTCCTGTCGCTGCTGTCCAGTTTTTGGGGCCCTCCGGCCCGGAAGACGGCGCGGGCAGCCGTCCGCTCAGCCTGTTCTGCCGGCCGCGGCGGCGGGCCGGCGGTTTATCAATGTCCCTGGGGCTCCGGGGCGGGGCCTCGCCCGGGCCGCCGGAGGGTTAATTGTCTTTATTTTACCACAGATTCTCCCCACTTCACAACCGAAATCTGCCAAATTTCGACTTCTCCCCTGCCATCCGCGCCCGCTCGCACTTTCCGGGGAGGGAACATTTCCCTGGCTCATATCTTTGTTCACAAAAACGCACTCCGCTCATTCTGCATTTTTTGATCTTCTGCCTCTCAAAAAGAGTTGACGGCGGCTGGCTTTTCCGCTATAATGTAATACAATAACATGTTGAAGCGGCAGGGCGGCACTTCTGCCCTGCCCGTCGTTTTTTCTGGCTTTTTTAAAATTTTATTCCCGGTTTCTGAGAAAGGAGACGCTTCCTGTGATCAAGCTGGTCAACGTCAACAAATCTTTCGGCGACCTCCACGTTTTGAAGGATATCAACCTCCAGGTTGCAGAGGGGGAGAAGCTGGTCATCATCGGCCCCTCCGGCTCCGGCAAGAGCACCACGGTGCGCTGCATGAACTTCTTGGAGGAGCCCACCTCCGGCCAGGTGTATATCAACGGCGTGCAGCTCACCCACAAGAACAAGACAGAGATCGTCCGCAACTCCACCGCCATGGTGTTCCAGCAGTTCAACCTCTACCCCCACAAGACGGTGCTGGAGAACCTGACCCTGGCCCCCATCAAGCTCCAGAAGGTCCCCAAGGAGGAGGCTATCGCCCGGGCCTACAAGTATCTGGACATCGTGGGGCTGCGGGAGAAGGCCAACAGCTACCCCAACACCCTCTCCGGCGGCCAGCAGCAGCGGGTGGCTATCGCCCGGGCCCTGTGCTCCCGGGCCAAGATCATCCTCTTTGACGAGCCCACCTCCGCCCTGGATCCGGAGACCGTCCAGGAGGTGCTGGACGTGATGATCAAGCTGGCCAGCGAGAAGAACATCACCATGGTCATCGTCACCCACGAGATGGGCTTCGCCCGCCAGGTGGCCGACCGGGTCATCTTTATGGACGACGGCCGGATCATCGAGGAGGGCATCCCCGAGCACTTCTTCACCAACCCCTCGGAGGAGCGCACCAAGGCATTCCTGAGCAAGATCCTGCGCTGATCTCCCCCTGTGAACCCCGTTTGCCCGGCGCCGCTCCGGGCCCCGCCCGGCGGCGCCTGCAATATACCCTGTGAGATCGCTCACAAACCAAAGGAGGATTCATCTATGAGACAATGGAAAAAGCTGATCGCCCTGCTCCTGGCCGGCATGCTCTGCCTGGCCCTGGCCGCCTGCGGCTCTTCCGGCACCACCTCTGACGGCAGCTCCGGCGACGTCAGCGCCGACACCAGCGATACCGGCGACACCAGCGATACCGGCGACGCCAGCGGCGCGGACACCAGCGACGATACCAGCGGCACCGGCGAGCTGCCCGAGGATGTCCAGGCCATCGTGGACCGGGGCGTGCTCCGGGTAGGCGTCAAGTCCGACGTGCCCGGCTTCGGCTATCAGGACGTGCTGACCGAGGAGTATTCCGGCATGGAGATCGACCTGGCCTACAAGATCGCCGAGACTCTGGGCATTGACGACGTGGAGTTCACCGCCGTCACCGCCGCCACCCGGGGCCAGCTGCTGGACTCCGGCGACATCGACATGGTCATCGCCACCTTCACCATCACTGACGAGCGCCGGGAGAGCTGGAACTTCACCACTCCCTACTACACCGACGCGGTCTCCCTGCTGGTCAAGACCGACAGCGGCATCTCCGACTACTCCGACCTGGCCGATAAGGTCATCGGCGTCTCCACCGGCTCCACCTCCATGGAGGCCCTGATCGCCGCCGCCGCCGAGAACGGCGTCACCCTGACCCAGGAGGACAACTTCTCCGAGTACGCCACCTATCCTGAGATCAAGACCGCTCTGGATGCGGGCCGCGTGGACGCCTTCTGCGTGGACGGCTCCATCCTCTCTGGCTATCTGGATGACAGCGTGGAGATCCTGGACTCCATCCGCTTCTCCCCTCAGGAGTATGGCATCGCCACCAGGCTGTCCAACACCGGCCTGGCCGAGTATCTGGATGACCTGATCAACACCTGGCTGGAGGACGGCACCATCGACCAGCTCATCGCCGACAACGGCGTGGCCGCCTCCTTCGAGGGCTGAGCCCGTCCAGACGGCCTGTCCCTCTTGTTCGCGGGGGCGTGTCCCCCGACTCCCCCGATCCAAGGAGGTTCTTCTATGATCCAACAGATTTTGACGCCCTGGCGCTGGCAGAACCT
>CAYLVH010000009.1:0-33777 GCA_964387095.1 uncultured Oscillospiraceae bacterium | reverse complement strand
AAGATCGGTAGTGCCAACATAGGACCTCACAGGCTTTGCTTGTGAGGTCTTTCTTTTTGCTGAAAGGGTGAAGCTTGATGAAGTATCAGTTGGCTATTTTTGATCTGGATGGAACGATACTCAATACGCTGGGTGATCTACATGCCAGTACAAATTATGCCCTGGAACAGTTTGGTTATCCGCCACGTACCATTGAAGAGGTCCGCAGGTTCGTTGGCAATGGAATTGGCAAATTGATTCAGCGCGCCGTGCCATCGGGGCTGACAGAGGAGCAAATCAATGGGGTGTATTCTTGCTTTATGGAGCATTATTCGGCGCACTGTTGGGATCAAACCAAGCCCTACCAGGGGATTCCTGCCCTTTTGCAGGCGCTGCGGCAGGCGGGAATGAGGACTGCCATATCTTCCAACAAGGCGGATTCTGTGGTGCAGACCTTGCGGGAGAAGTATTTTTCTGGCCTGTTTGATGCGGCAGCCGGGGAGAAGCCGGGCGTCCCTAGAAAGCCGGCTCCGGATTCCGTGGAGCATCTGCTCGAAGTGCTACATGTGGAGAAGGCAGAGGCGGTTTATATCGGGGATTCTGAAGTTGATGTGCAGACGGCAAAAAATGTCGGTCTGGAAGCCCTGATTGTTGCCTGGGGCTTCCGGGATGCGGCGTACTTAAAGGCCACGGGGGCGGAAATCATTGTTAAAACCCCGGAAGAATTGCTGAAAGCGCTTCTATAATATATTGTGGTTTTGGACAAAATTCTGTATAATATAGCTATCAAAAGTCAGGGGGGATTTGCGTGAATCATCAGATGGGACATCTCAAAACAACGGTGATCACATATGAGAAGGGAATTTATGCCTTTGATCAGGAGATGGTCCGCTGTTTTCTGATCTTGGGAAGGGAAAAGGCGCTGCTCCTGGATACCGGCGCGCAGGCGGTTGATCTGAGCGCCATCCTGGCAGAGCTGACCGATCTTCCCATTACGGTTTGCTTGACCCACAGCGACGGAGATCATACGGCGAACCTCTCCCAGTTTCCCTGTGCTTACCTCCATAGCGCAGAGAGGGAAGTCCTGCTGAAAAAGAATCCGAATCGTGCCCGGGAGCTGATTTCCATTGAGACAGGCTATCAGTTTGATTTGGGAGGCAGGACCCTTGAGGTGATCCATGTGCCTGGACATACCACCGGCTCTATTGCCCTACTGGATGTGGAAAATCGGATCCTGTTTTCCGGGGATACGGTTTCTTATGGCCCCGTGTTCATGTTCGGCCAGTATCGTGACTTTGATCTGTTTGAGAAAAGTTTGGAACATTTGCGGGAACTGGCAACCCAGGGGAAGTTCACGGTCATCTATCCCTGCCATAATAGCTGCCCCATCCGGTCAGAGGTGATTGACGAGCTTCTGTCCTGCGTGGGGGGTATCAAATCTGGAACGCTTACCGGGACCTCTGAGAATGTTCCTATGCCTGACGGGGAGAAGCCAGTTCTGTATACGGTAAATTCCAGCGGAATCCTATATGACACCTGATTATATGGCGGAAAATCATTAGATAAGGACGATTTGCAAATGAATTTAATGACAACAACGCACGGATTTTGCATAAAATCCACGCGCAAGCTGGAGGAGCTGGACGCCGTTCTCCATGAGATGGAGCATGAGAAGTCCGGCGCTCATCTGATCTGGCTGGAACGGCAGGACGAGAATAAAACCTTCGGCATTGCCTTCCGGACAGTTCCCTGGAATGACACCGGTGTTTTTCACATTTTGGAGCACTCGGTACTCTGCGGCTCTGACAAGTACCCGGTTCGGGAGCCCTTTGTGGAGCTGCTGAAAGGTTCTTTGAACACCTTCCTGAACGCCATGACCTACCCGGATAAGACCCTTTATCCGGTCTCCAGCCGGAATGGCAAGGATTTTCTCAACCTGATGCGGGTGTATTTGGATGCCGTGTTCAAGCCCCTGATCTATAGCAAGCCGGAGATTTTCGCCCAGGAAGGCTGGCACTATGAGTTTGACCAGGAGGGAAACCCCTCCTACAAGGGGGTCGTTTTCAACGAGATGAAGGGCGCCTTCGCCTCCCCGGATGAGCTATTGCAGAATGAAATGAACCGCCTGATGTTCCCGGATACCGGCTATCGCTATGTTTCCGGGGGAGATCCCGCCCACATTCCCGAGCTAAGCTATGAGGAGTTCGTGAACAGCCATCGGAGGTTCTATCATCCTTCCAATTCTTATATTTTCCTGGACGGACGAGTGGATCTGGATGAGACGTTGGCGCTGATCAATGAATATCTCGACGACTATGAGCGCTCTGAGGACTTGCCAGAGATTGCGTTCCAGGCTCCTGTGAACGGCGGAATCAGCCGGATCCCCTATGAGCTTGGCCCGGATGAAAATCCGGAGAACCGCTGCCGGGTGGGTTATGGCTATGTGATTGGCAGCTATGAGGACCGGGAGACCCTGGTGGCCATGCAGGTATTGTGCGACGTGTTGACCGGCAGCAATCATGCGCCCTTGACCAGACGGATTCTGGCGGAGGGAATCGCGGAGAATGTCAGCGTCAGCGTCCTGGATCAGGTTCTGCAGCCCTGGGCGGTCATTGACGTGCAAAATCTGAAGGAGGCTGACCTGTCCCGGGTTGGTGAGATTGTGGGGGATGAGCTGTCCCGCCTGGTGAAGGAGGGGCTGGACCGCCAGCAGCTGGAAGCCAGCCTGTCCAATTATGAATTCAAGGTGAGGGAACGGGACTACGGCACCCTGCCCCGGGGCTTGATCTTTGGCATGGAGCTGCTGGGCAGCTGGCTCTACGGCGGCCAGCCGGAGGGTCACTTGGTGATTGGCGACCTGTTTGACAGCCTGCGGGAGAAGATGAAGGAGGGCTATTTTGAAGGGCTGATCCGGCGCCTATTCCTGGATAACCCCCATTGCTGCCAGGTGCAGCTGATCCCCTCCGCCACCCTGGGCGATGAAACCCGTGCCGCCGAGGCGGCGTCTTTGACGGCCCGGCAGGATCGTTGGAGCCAGGAGGAGCGCCAGGCGCTGCTGGCGGGGCAGGCACGCCTGGAAGCCTGGCAGAACACCTTGGATACTCCTGAGCAGTTGGCCACCATTCCCCATGTGACCCTGGAGGAAATTTCCGACCGGCCGGAGGATGTGCCAATGGAGGCGGAACAGATTCGGGGCGTCACCGTTTTAAAGCATAAGATCAATACGGGCGGGATCGTATATGTCAACCTGTATTTTGATCTGGATGGTTTGAATGAGGAGCAGCTTTCCGGCGCTTCCTTCCTCTGCAAGCTGCTGGGAAACCTGGAGACGGAGCATTACACCTGTGAACAGCTGCAAACGGAGCTGCGCCTGATGTTTGGCAGCCTGGGCTTCTCTGTGTCCGCCTATGGCGGGGTGAACCAGCCCCAGGCCTGCAAGGTGCGGCTGCACATCTCGGGCAGCATATTGGAGGGGAAGCTGGCTGACGCCATAGAGCTGCTGGTGGAAGTGGCCACCAGAACCAGCTTCGCAAACCAAACCCAGATTTTGGAGCTGCTGCGCCAGCAGAAAACCAGCCTGAATCAGCAGATTGTCATGTCTGGTTCCAGCTACGCCATGAACCGCGTCGCGGCTGGAGTCAATGCGGCCAGCACGGCGGAGGAGAACCTCAGCGGCATCTGCTATTACCGTTGGCTGAAGGACCAAGAGGAGGCCATGCAGACGGGGGAGAGCACCCTGCTGACAGAGCTGGAGCAGCTGAGCCGGGGCGCGATCTCTGGGGATCGCATGACGGTCAGCGTCACCGGAACCCTGGAGAACGGGGCGGAGCTGGTGACGGAACTGCTGCTGGATAAGCTGCCCGTAACGGCGGCCATAGCTGGGGGCGAAAATCGGATTCACCCCTGGGGCCTGCGCAGAGAGGGCTTTGTGGTGCCGGCGGACGTGTCCTTTGCGGCCATGGGCGGCAGCCTGCTGCCCTATGGTGGCGGCTACTCCGGCCCCATGAAGCTGGTTTGCCGGACAGCGTCCCTGGAATACCTGTGGAATATAATCCGGGTCCGGGGCGGAGCCTACGGTACTGGTCTGGCCCTGCGGGACAATGGCTTTGTCTGCTGCTATTCCTATCGGGATCCCAATGGCAGGCGCTCCCTGGACTGTTATCAGCAGACGGCGGGTTTCCTGCGGGATTTCTTTGCCAAGGCGGAGGATTTGACCGGTTACATCATCGGCGCCATCTCCGATGACTCCCCGCTGATGACACCCCGAATCCAGGGGATGGTTGCGGATATCTGGTATTGGAAGGGCGTTACATATGAGATGCGCTGCGAGAACCGGAGGGCGCTCTTGGCTTCCAAGGGGGAGGAGCTGACCGCCCTGTGCGGCAGCCTGGAACAGGCATTGGCAAATGGCGGTATTTGCGTGATTGGCTCGGAGAAGCAGGTGAAGGCCTGCGGTGAACTCCTCCAGCAGATGGAATCCCTGTAAAAGAGGGAAACTGAACCGGCAGAAAGGGGCAGCCGAAGGCGTTTCGGCTGCCTCCTTTTGTGCGTTCGCACCGGAAATGATTGAAAAAGAGGGGAAGCTGTGATATAATAGCCGCAAAATGGCTATGATTGCGCATTTGGTGCGCAAGCGCTGAAATTTGAGGCCATGCCACGGGATGTGGAGCATGGCCATGTGATATCATCTTGATTTTGACAGAGAAAGGCGGTTTAGTTCCATGAGCGAACAGGAATACGTGTTCCGGGGAGCGGCGTTTGGCGGATTCAACCGTTGGGATGTTTTGAGCTATATTAGAAAGATGACAGAGGAACATCAGCAGGAGATCACAGAGCTGCGGAAGCAGTTGGGAGAGGTGACCGACCAGCGGAACGCCCTGGAAAGCCGGGCCGCGTCAGCGGAAGCTGCCCGGGGAAGGCTGCCTGAACTGGAGGGCCAGGTTGCGGCGCTGACGGAGGAAATCGGCAATCTGAAGGCTGAAAATGAGCGCCTTCAGGCGGAGCATGGACAGCTCCAGGAAAAGCTCCGCAGCTGGGAGCCCAGCATCACCACCTATGGCGCAATCAAGGATCAGATGGCGGAGATCGAGCTGAACGCCCGGGAGCGGGGAGCGGTTCTGCTCCAGCGGGCCGGAGAGCAGGCCAGTGATCTGCGCCGCAAGGCCAATGAAACCGTGCAGCATACGGCGGTCTGGTACGACCAGACCAAAAATGACACCAATCAGACCCTGACCTATATCATTCAGGAGCTGGAGCGGATCCGGGGAGAGCTCCAGGCGCTGAGCGCGGTGATGGACTGTGATGGACAGAGTCTCTTCGGGCTGGGGATGGAGGAGCAGGACCATGAGTAAGACCTATCATTGTAAGACGGAGGAGCTTCGGACCCTGTGTCCTCAACTGGAGGCAGGCGACCGCCTGGTGCTCTCCGGCACCATCTATACCGCCCGGGATGCCGCACACAAGCGCCTGTTTGCCCTGCTGGATCAGGGGAAGGAGCTCCCCTTTGACCTGCGGGATGCCGTGATTTACTATGCTGGCCCCACGCCTGCCCAGCAGGGGATGGCTGTAGGGTCCTGTGGCCCCACCACCTCCAGCCGCATGGATGGGTTTGCCCCCAGGCTGTTGGATCTGGGGCTTGTGGCCATGATCGGCAAGGGCCAGAGAAGCCCGGAGGTCTGTCAAGCCATCCTTCGCAATCAGTCCTGTTACATGGCCGCAGTGGGGGGCGCAGGGGCGCTGATTGCCAAGTGCATTGAAGAGGCCGAGGTGATTGCCTTTGAAGATCTGGGCTGTGAGTCTGTCAAACGGATGACCGTGAAGGACCTGCCCCTGACCGTTGCCATTGACTGCAAGGGGGGCAATTTGTATGAGACGGGCCGTTTGGAATACCAGAAAAAATAAGTACCGATGGGGGACTGTATTATGAAGGAACAGGACAGAAATCAGAGGCTGGACAGCGACGGCAAGTTCATTGTCATCAATCCGGAGGGCAAGGAGATCCGGTGCCAGATCCTCTTCACCTTTGACAGCGAGGACTTTGGCAAGAGCTATATCGTCTACACCGATCACAGTACGGATCAATACGGCGTGGAGCGGGTATATGCCGCCATCTATGATCCCACGGGGGAGGATTTGTCCCTGAAGGAGATTAAGTCCAAGGCGGAGTGGAAGATGATCGATTGCCTGCTCAATGAGGAATAATCGAAGAGCGTAGCGATAAAAATAGCCGCTGAGCATTTCGCTCAGCGGCCGTCTTTTCGGATATCCGATTTTATACCCGGCCGATATCAGTGCGGAAGTGCATATCCTGCCAGGTGATGGGCTTTGCGGCAGCATAGGCCCCATCAATGGCCTCCTTCAGGGTGGGGGCCACAGCGGTGACGCCCAGGACTCGGCCGCCATTGTTGACGAACTGACCCTGCTCATTCAGTTTGGTGCCGGCGTGGAACACCATGGCGCCCTTCACCTGATCCAGCCCGGAGATGGGATACCCCTTCTTATAGCTGACGGGGTAGCCGCCAGATGCCAGGACCAGGCAGCAGGCAGCGGCGTCCTTCCATTTGATCTCCACCTGATCCAACGTGCCGTCAATGCAGGCGTTGAAGATCTGGAAGAGGTCGGAGTCCAGCAGGGAGAGGACGGGCTGGGTTTCCGGATCACCGAAGCGGGCATTGTACTCCACCACCTTGGGGCCGGTGGGGGTCAGCATCAGGCCGAAGTAGAGGACCCCCTTAAAAGTCCTGCCCTCGGCGTTCAGGGCGTCGATGGTGGGCTGAAAGATCTCCTTCATGCAGCGCTGGGCGATCTCGGGCGTGTAGTTGGGAGAGGGGGCGATGGCGCCCATGCCCCCGGTGTTGGGGCCTCGGTCGCCGTCATAGGCCCGCTTGTGATCCTGGGAGGAGATCATGGGCTTGACCGTCTTGCCGTCAGTGAAGGCCAGGACGGAGACCTCGGGGCCGGTCATGCACTCTTCGATCACCACAGTCCCCCCGGCAGAGCCAAACTTGCCCTCCACCATCATGTCGTTCAGGGCGGACAGGGCTTCCTCCACCGTCTGAGCCACCGTGACCCCCTTGCCCAGGGCCAGGCCGTCGGCCTTGACCACGATGGGCGCGCCCTGCTCCTGGATGTAAGCAGTGGCGGCGTCTAAATCGGTGAATGTGGCATACTTGGCGGTGGGGATGTTGTACTTCTTCATCAGCTCCTTGGAGAAGGCCTTGGAGGCCTCGATGATGGCCGCGTCCTTGTGGGGGCCGAAGGCCCGGATGCCTGCGGCCTCCAGGGCGTCCACCATGCCCAAGGCCAGGGGGTCGTCCGGGGCGACCATGACGAAGTCGATGTTGTTCTCCTTCGCACAGGCCACCATCCCCTCCACATCCGTGGCGGAAACAGGCAGGCAGGTGGCAATCTGGGCGATACCGGCATTGCCGGGGGCGCAGTACAGCTCAGTTACGTCAGGGGACTGGGCCAGTTTCCAGCAGATGGCGTGTTCGCGGCCGCCGCCGCCCACGACTAATACTTTCATATTTGATAACACTCCTGTCCGTTAAAGATATACATAAGATCAGTGGTGGAACAGGCGGATCCCGTTGAAGCACATGACCATGCCGTATTTGTTGGCGGTCTCAATGACGCTGTCGTCCCGGATGGAGCCGCCAGGCTCCACCACATATTTCACGCCAGAGCGGTTGGCCCGGTCGATGTTGTCCCCGAAGGGGAAGAAGGCGTCAGAGCCCAGGGCCACCCCGGTCATACCGGCGATCCAGGCCCGCTTTTCCTCCTTGGTCAGAGGTTCGGGCTTGGTCTTGAAGGTCTGCTCCCAGATGCCGTCGGCCAGGACGTCCTGATCGTCATCGGAGATATAGACGTCAATGGCGTTGTCCCGGGCAGGGCGCTTGATGTTGTCCAGGAAGGGCAGGTTCAGCACCTTGGGATGCTGGCGCAGGCGCCAGTTATCCGCCTTATTGCCAGCCAGGCGTACGCAGTGGACCCGACTTTGCTGGCCGGCGCCCACGCCGATGGTCTGGCCGTTCTTGACAAAGCAGACGGAGTTGGACTGGGTGTATTTCAGGGTGATCAAGGAGACCACCAGGTCAATTTTGGCCTGCTGGGGCAGATCCTTATTCTCGGTGACGATGTTATTCAGCATATTCGCGTTGATTTCCAGGTTGTTGTGGCCCTGCTCAAAGGTAATGCCGAAGATGTTGCGGCGCTCCACGGGGGCGCACTCGTAATCGGGGTCAATGGCGATGACGTTATAGCCCCCCCTCTTTTTGGTCTTGAGGATTTCCAGCGCCTCATCAGTGTAGCCGGGGGCGATGACACCGTCGGAGACCTCTGCTTTCAGATAGGAGGCGGTGGCGGCGTCACAGACATCGGATAGGGCGGCCCAGTCGCCGTAGGAGCACAGCCGGTCGGCGCCCCGGGCCCGGATATAGGCGCAGGCCAAGGGGGTCAGCTCCTGGGAGGGCTCCACGAAGTAGATCTGCTTCTCCACTTCGTCCAGGGGCAGGCCCACGGCGGCGCCTGCGGGGGAGACATGCTTAAAGGAGGCGGCCGCGGGCAGGCCGGTGGCCTTTTTCAGCTCCCTGACCAGCTGCCAGGAGTTCAGGGCGTCCATGAAGTTGATATAACCGGGACGGCCGTTCAGTATGGTGACAGGCAGCTGGGAGCCATCCTCCATATAGATCCGGCTGGGCTTCTGATTGGGATTGCAGCCGTATTTTAGTGCCAGTTCATTCATGACTATACCTTCCTTTCCTAAAACGCGGTGTCAAACACGCTCATACTTGTTGGTGATCAGGGTGTGTGCTCGGCCGGTTTCCAGCTCCACATAGGAGACATACAGGCTGACCTTGTTGTCCGGGTTCAGGTTGGACCAGATCAGGTGGGACAGTGCGTTGGCATTTTCACAGTCCAGCTTCACCAGTTCAGGCTCTCCCTGGAAGGTGGGCAGGGGATTGCCATCCCCCATGTAGGTGTGGATAAAGTGGCCGTAACCCGGTTGAGGATTGTCGTATTCATAGAAATAGCGGTTGTTGCACTGGGGATTGCCGTAGAAGCTTTTCAGGATGGACAGGGCGTAGGATCCGTCCTGTTCCAGGATGCCGGAGATCCGTGGGGTGTAGTTGGGGGGATCTGGCTCAAAGCAGCGGGTGCGCAGGGCCTCGATATAGCTCTTGCCCTGGGCCAGGCTGTCCCGAATGGTGTCGGTCTGATCGCCGTTGGTGACGATCAGAGTACTTCCGTACTTGCGGATGGGGTGGTAGATAATCAGGGAGGGGTCCTCCAGCTTGGCGGGATCCGCGGCCTCGGTCCGGATGCCGTCATGGGCGATGGTAAAGACCCGGTTGCGGCTGTTCGGGGAGCGGCCCATGATGAAATAGGCGATGACCGCATACTTGTTGTCAGGGGCGCGGCCCAGGAGGATGCCCCGGCCGGGGTAGGAATTGGTGCGCAGCTGCTGCGCCAGATCCAAGGGTTCCATAAATCAGTTCTCCTTTTCCGGTAAAATATGAACGATGCGGCCTTTCACAGCCAGCCGGTCCTGGCAGAACAGGCTGACGGCCTGGGGGAGCAGCTTCCATTCGGCCTGCTCCATAATGCGCCGCTGTAAAATCTGGGGGGTGTCCCCTTCCTCCACGGTCACTGCCCTTTGGAGGATGATGGGGCCGCCATCGCACTCTGGGGAGACAAAGTGTACCGTCGCGCCGGAGACCTTCACCCCATAGGCCAGGGCCTTTTCGTGGACGTGGAGCCCGTAGGCGCCGGGGCCGCAGAAGGAGGGGATCAGGGCGGGGTGGACATTGATGATGGCGTTGGGGAAGGCGTCCATCATTTCCTCGGTGAGGATATACATGAAGCCCGCCAGGACCACCAGGCCGATCTCTTCCCCCTTGAGAAGCTCCACCAGGGCGAGGGTCAGAGCGCGGTTGTCGGGGTATTCCCGCTTGTTGAGGACCGCGCTGGGGATCCCGGCCTGTTTGGCCCGCTCCAGGGCATAGGCGTCGGGGGAGGAAGAAACCACCAGGGTGATCTTGCCCCCGGAGATCTCCCCCCGGGCCTGGGCGTCAATCAAGGCCTGCAAGTTGGTGCCTCCCCCGGAGACCAGAACAGCGATGCGCTTCATCCGTAGACCACCTCAACGCCCTCGGCCCCGGGAATGACGGAACCGATCACATAGGCCTGCTCTCCGGCGGCCTTGAGAAGGGCAACAGCCTCCTGGGCCTGCTGGGAGGGAACTGCGGCGATCATGCCGATGCCCATGTTGAAGGTGTTGTACATATCCCGGGTGGGGATGCTGCTGGCCTTCTGAATGATGTCAAAGATGGGGGGCCGGGGGAAGGTGTCCGGCTTGATCCGGGCGCAGAGGCCCTGGGTCATCATCCGGGGCACGTTCTCATAGAAACCGCCGCCGGTGATATGGCTGACAGTCTTGACGTGAATTCCGTTGTTTAACAGGGCCTGAATGGCCTTGACATAAATGCGGGTGGGGGTCAGTAGGGCTTCCCCTAAGGAGCAGCCCAGCTCGTCATAATAGGTTTTGACGGACTCCTGGTTGATGCCCAGAACCTTCCGGACCAGGGAGAAGCCGTTGGAGTGGACGCCGGAGGAGGCCAGGCCGATGAGCGCGTCCCCCACCTCCAGGTCCTTGCCGTCGATAATATTGTCATAGTCCACCAGTCCCACGGTGAAGCCGGCCAAGTCGTACTCGTCCTGGGGGTAGAAGCCGGGCATCTCGGCGGTCTCCCCTCCCACCAGGGCGCAGCCAGCCTGCTTGCAGCCGTCAGTGATGCCCTTGACGATCTCCTCAATCCGGGCGGGGTCGTTCTTGCCGCAGGCGATATAGTCCAGGAAGAACAGGGGAGAGGCGCCGCCGCAGATGACGTCATTGACACACATGGCCACGCAGTCAATGCCCACGGTGTCGTGCTTGTCCATCAGGAAGGCAATTTTCAGCTTGGTGCCCACGCCGTCGGTGCCGGAGACCAGGACGGGGCGTTTCATTCCCTTTATGTTTGGCTCAAATAGGCCGCCAAAGCCGCCTAGCCCCCCCAGGACGCCGGGGATGTTGGTGGAAGCCACCAGAGGCTTGATGCGGTCCACAGCCTCGTAGCCGGCGGTCACATCCACCCCGGCGGCGGCGTAGGAATCGGACTTGGAAATATAACTCATTTGTAAAACCTCCGTCTCCAAGAATCTTTTTCTGGCTTGAAGCCTTGCGGGCAACGGTCAATCTTTCGGGATGGGGAGCACATAGTGGCCGGAGAAACAGGCGTCGCAGACCCCAAGCTTCAGGCCCTCCATAATGGCCTTCAAATCCGCAATGGACATATATTGCAGGGAATCCGCGCCGATCATCTGGCAGACCTCTTCGGTGGTGTGATGATAAGCGGCCAGCTGCTCCCCGGTGGGGATGTGGGTGCCGAAGTAGCAGGGGTTCAGGAAAGGCGGCGCTGTAACCTTCATGTGGACCTCCTTAGCGCCTGCGTGGCGGAGGAGCCTGACGATGCGGCCGCTGGTGGTGCCCCGGACGATGGAGTCGTCAATGAGGATGACCCGCTTTCCCTTGACCACGGCGGAGACTGCGTTCAGCTTGATGCGGACGGATTTGTCCCGCTCCCACTGCTGGGACTGGATGAAGGTGCGCTGGATATAGCGGTTCTTCATCAGGCCGATGCCGTAGGGGGTGCCGGACTCCCGGGCAAAGCCCATGGCGGCGGCCAAGCCGGAGTCGGGGACGCCGATGACCACATCCCCCTGGGCGGTGTTGCGCCGGGCCAGCATGCGGCCTGCCTCCTCCCGGAAGCGGCCCACGGGGACGCCGTCGATGATGGAGTCCTGGCGGGCAAAGTAGATCAGCTCGAACATGCAAAGGGAGGACTTGGCCCGGATCTCGCAGTCATAGCTGCGGATGGTGCCCTTTTCCGCCACAATAACCTCACCGGGGCGTACGTCCCGGATCAGCTGGCCCCCCAGGGCCTGGATGGCGCAGGACTCGGAGGCAAACACGATGGAGTCGCCCACCTTGCCCATGCACAGGGGGCGGAAGCCGTTGGGATCCCGGGCGGCGATGAGGCGGGTGCTGTCCATGATGATCAGGGAGAATGCGCCGATCATGTCCTGCATGGCGTTGAGGACGGCATCCTCCAGGGTGTTAGTGCGCAGGTGCTCCCGGACGATCATATAGGAGATGACCTCGGCGTCGTTGGTGGTGCGGAAAATGCCGCCCCGGTTTTCGCAGCTGGTGCGCAGAGCCTTGCCGTTGACCAGCTTGCCGTTGTAGCACAGGGCCATGGAGCCGGAGGCGTGATGAACGGTGATGGGTTGGGCGTTGGCGGCACCGCGGGGGCTGCCATCAGAGGCATAGCGGACGTGGCCAATGGCCATTTGGGCGCCGGACAGGATGTCTAGAATTTCCGGGGTGAATACGTCGGGGACCAGGCCGGGATTCTTGTGCTGCACCAGCTCGCCGTCCCGGTTCACTGTGATGCCGCAGGATTCCTGGCCCCGGTGTTGTAGGGCGAACAGAGCGTTATAGGCGGCCAAGGCCGGGTTCCGGTTTTCGCCGGGGGGACAGGACATGCCGAATATGCCGCACTCCTCATGCAGCTTGTCAGTGGTCTCAAAAATCATGAAAAGCTCCTTCCTTTTGTGGGACGTGGCTTTTATAGCTGGGCGATCTCCGCCTGGAGCTTGGCCTCCTTGGCGGCAATTTGCTCAGCCATCTCCACCCGGCCGGCGTCCAGCTTGGCGGCCAGGTCGGGATCGGAGACGGCCAGGATCTGAGCCGCCAGAACGGCGGCGTTCTTGGCGCCGTTCAGAGCCACAGTGGCCACGGGGATGCCGGAGGGCATCTGCACGGTGGCCAGTAGGGCGTCTAAGCCATCCATGGCGCCGCCCTTCAGAGGGATACCGATGACAGGCAGGGTGGTGTTCGCGGCGAAGGCACCGGCCAGGTGGGCGGCCATCCCGGCGGCGCAGAGGATGACCCCGAAGCCGTTGGCACGGGCGGCCTTGGCGAACTCTGCGGCCTGGGCGGGGGTGCGGTGTGCGCTCATAATATGTGCCTCATAGGGAATACTATACTTTTTTAGCTCCGTGCAGGCGGCCTTGACGGTGGGCCAGTCACTGTCAGAACCCATGATAATTGCAACCTTCATAGACATCGTACACAACCTCCTGATAGAAACAGAACAGCAGGAAGCGATTAAAAGAGGCTTCCTGCTGTATTATTTTTTACGATTTCGGGCAGAATGATTCCACAACTACAGTGAAAATAGCCGGTGGTGTTCATTGCCGCACCTCATTTCGATTAGAATATCCATATTTTAACGTAATAAACGGGAAATTTCAAGGGCACTTCTTGGAAAAGAAATTTTTTGTACGCATACACAAACAAACGGAAGGGAAAGCGCCGTCCGTTCGTCAAGATCATTCGCCCAGCAGCTTACAGTGATCCACAACCTCTTTGACCTGCTTGCAGCGGAAGGACCAGTCGCATTCCCTGGCCAGGGCCTGGCGCTCCTCTTTATGGTCATAACTGTCCTGGGAGAGCATCTTTTCGCACATTTTGACAAACATTTGCGGGGAATAGGCGGACTCGATCAGGGTGGGATATTCCTCCAGGTGCAGCTCGTGATACATGGAGACAATGGGGATTCCGGTGGCCAGATATTCGTAAATGCGGGGGGAGAGGACGTCGTCATCCTCCATGCCGTCCCGGAGGAAGGACATTCCCACATCGATGTGGCGGAGATAGGCTGGGATTTCTGTGGTTTTCTTAGGGCCCAGGAAATGGACGTTGGGCAGCCGGCGGAGCCGGCGGACATAGGGGTTCCCGCTGTGGATCCGGCCGATGAAGACGAAGGACCACTCCGGATGGGCGGTGGCTGCGGCGGCCGCAGGGGAGAGGTTCAGATTCTGCCAGATGGTTCCGGTGTAGCCGAAGATGGGGTAGTGAAGGCTCCGCAACTCCCCGGGACAGGGGAGCTGCGGGTGGGAAAATGGGTTAAACAGGGGGTAATCCAGGCCGTTGGGGACCACCACGATGTTTTTGCTGCAAGGGGAGAGGTGGTCCTCCAGGCCCACCGAGGCGGCAAAGACGATGTCAGCCCGGGTGGTCAGTTGGCTTTCCCAAAGGATAGGCAGTCTGGACCAGTCCTGATCACAGTCGTAGATCAGGCCGGAATAGGGGATGTCCTGGAGGAATTCGTTGTAGAGTGGGGAACAGCACCACAGCAAAGGGGTCTCAAAGCGGTGGTAATTCATGCAGCCGAGGAGATACCGCAGGACTTTCTGGCGGGAAAACCAGCCGAGATGGGACTGATCCGCTGTAACCCTGGGAATAAAGGGAAGGGTATAGACATAGGTCAGAGGGGCCACGCGCTGGCAGTCCTTCCGTTTTCCGGAGAGGGAGCCGGGCTCAAAGTATAGGATTTCCGCGTCGTGAAACTGGGATAAAAAACGCTGTGTGCGGGAGGGACGTTTCCGCCAGGGGGTGCTGCCGAGGCATAAAATCTGCTTCAAAAGGAGATCACCTGCCGTTCCATACAAAAAAGATTTCCTTTATGTTAACCGAAAAGTGCCTGGATTGCAATAGCCTGTTTAAAAATCAGGGAATTGCCAGGGGGGGGGGAATCATGCTGAATGAACATCCATACGGTTGCTAAAACCGTTTAAATATGGTATAATAACCTAGAATATTGTTCGGCAAAGCCCGACAGACATTCAGCAAGGTAAGTTGGGTCGTTGAAAGGAAGTGTTGTATGAATCCAAAGCTAAAGGAAAAGATTGTCGAATCATTATCGTCTGTTTTGCCAATCACCTGTATTGTTCTCATCATCAGCGTGATTTTGGTTCCCATTGATTTGGGCGTCATGGTCATGTTCTGTATGGGCGCAATCATGCTGGTGATCGGAATGGGTTTGTTTCAGCTCGGCGCAGAAATGGCGATGACCCCTTTGGGGGAGGGCATTGGTGTCCAAATGGCAAAAACGCATAACATATTCCTGGTCGTTCTGATCGGATTTTTGATGGGTGCCATCATCACGATTTCAGAGCCGGACTTGCAGGTGTTAGCCGAGCAGGTCCCGGCGATCCCCAAGTGGATTTTGGTCCTGACGGTGGCCATAGGGGTCGGCTTGTTTTTGGCGATGTCCATTTTGAGAATTTTCTTTCAGATCAGCCTGTCCGTATTGTTGATGGTGCTGTATGCGATTCTGCTGGGGCTGTCTTTTTTTGTCCCCCAGAATTTTTTGGCGGTGGCCTTTGACTCCGGCGGAGTGACCACGGGTCCCATGACGGTCCCGTTTATCATGGCCATGGGCGTTGGCCTGGCCTCCGTTCGAAGCGATAAAAATGGCACCGGAGACAGCTTCGGCCTGGTGGCTCTGTCCAGTATCGGACCCATCTTGGCTGTGTTGGGGCTGGGGTTCTTTTATAACCCTACGGAGACGGCTTACACAGCTGCCAACATACCTGATGTGGTTACCACCCAGGATGTGGTTTTGGAGTTTCTGTTCGAGATTCCCTCCTACGCCAGAGAGGTTTTTGTCTCCCTGATTCCTGTGGCTGTGATGTTCCTTGTGTTCCAGCTGCTGAGCCATCGGTATCAAAAACGCCAGATTAGCCGAATCCTGGTGGGTATTATTTATACATATATTGGATTGGTTCTCTTCCTTTGCGGCGTGAACATTGGCTTCGCGCCGGTGGGATCCTTGCTGGGCAGTAAAATCGCCTCGGTCAGCTGGCGGTGGCTGCTGATTCCCATCGGTATGCTCATCGGCTATTATATCGTAAAGGCAGAGCCGGCCATCCAGGTTTTGAACCGCCAGGTGGAAGGGGTAACAAGCGGCGCGGTTTCCGCGAAATCCATGAACCGCTGCTTGTCCATTGGCGTATCTGTAAGTGTCGGGCTGGCCATGCTGCGTGCACTGACGGGGATCCCCATCCAGTGGATTGTGATCCCGGGGTATATTATCGCCTTGGTATTTTCCATATTTGTGCCAAAGATGTTCGTGGGCATCGCCTTTGACTCCGGCGGAGTGGCCAGCGGCCCGATGACGACGACATTCCTGCTGCCGCTGAGTATCGGCGCTTGTGATGCCGTTGGCGGCAATGTCATGACCGATGCCTTTGGCGCTGTGGCCTTGGTGGCCTTGACACCCTTAATCGCTGTGCAGATCATGGGGCTGCGGTATCAATTTAAGATGAAACAGGCTGAAAAGGCCTCCCTGCAAAGGAAAGCAGCTGCTGCAGAGAATGCTGATGAGGATGTCATACTTGAATTTGAGGAGGAATTCGAAGATGGCTGAAAAGGAAAAAATGGCGTTTAGATTGCTTATGCTGATTGCCACGCCCAAACTCGTGGAAAAAGCAATCGACTTATTCCGGAAGAGCCATGTACCTGTTCAATATCAGTTTTGGGCGCAGGGCACGGCGTCCAGTGAAATTATGGATCTGTTGGGACTGGGCAGCGTAGAAAAAATGGCGCTTATGAGCGAGATGCCCAAGGTTTTTGCGGATGAAATGCTGATCAAATTGCGAAAGCAGCTACATCTAGGAATGCCAAACACCGGCGTTGCCTTTACCATTGCCATATCCGGGTGCAGCAATCAAATGATTAAGATGATTGAATCCATGCAGCCGGATGCCAACAAAGCGAAATTGGAAAGGAATGAGCGTAGAATGACAGATAATGAATACAGCATGATCATGGCCAGTGTGAACCAAGGGTTTAGCGAGGATGTTATGGATGCGGCGAAACCGGTGGGCGCCACCGGCGGCACGGTGTTCCACTGCCGTAGTATCGGAAGCGAAGAGGCGATGCGGTTCTGGGGCATTAGCGTGCAGCAAGAGCGGGAGATCGTCATGATACTGGCCAAAAAGGCTGATAAGCTGTCCATTATGCAGGCCATTGGGAAAAAATGCGGTGTGCAAAGCCCGGCGCAGGGGATTGTCTTCTCCGTGCCTGTGGACGGCGTTGTTGGAATGGATTGATGTGAGCCTGGAAGTCAGCCGGTGCGCTGTGCTTGAAAGAACGTGAAAAATCCGAACCTGTTCCGGCTTGGAATGGGTTCGGGTTTTTGTCTTGCGCAACGGTGCGGCAAGAAGGAAATAACCCCCTCCGGCATCGCGGGGGGCTTGCCTTTGGGGGTTATCCAAATGCTGGCGGAGGAGAAGGGATTTGAACCCTTGCGACGGTATCACCGCCCTACGAGATTTCGAGTCACGCCTCTTCGGCCACTTGAGTACTCCTCCGTATTTGATCCTGTACTACATTATAATATTTTTGCCCATTTGTCAAGAATTTCCCGGAAAAAGCATCGGGAGAGGGAGGAAAACCATGTCAAACACCTATCTGCCGGGGGTGGACGCCACCGTCATCCGGCTGGAGCTATCCCGGGTGCGGGAGCTGCTGGAACGGCTGGGGAATCCCCAGGAGAGGCTGCGTTATGTCCATGTGGCGGGAACCAACGGAAAGGGTTCGGTTTCTGCCTGCACGGCCTCTATTTTGAAGGCGGCTGGTTACCGCACCGGGCTATTCACCTCTCCGGCGCTGGAAAACTTCTGCGAGCGGCTCCGGATCGACGGCCAGCCGATCTCCCAGGAGGAGCTGGCGGAGGTCTCCGCCCTGGTCTGGCCAAAGGCCCGGGAAATGGCGGACAGCCCTACGGAGTTTGAGCTTTCCACCGCTCTGGCCCTGTGCTGGTTTGCCAGGAAGGGCTGCGATATCGCGGTGCTGGAGGTGGGTCTGGGGGGCGCGGGTGACGCCACCAATGTGATCCCGGCGCCGGAAGTTTGTGTGTTCACAGCCATGGGGCTGGACCACACCCGCCTGTTGGGAGGCACGTTGGCGGAGATCGCTGTCGTAAAAGCGGGGATTTTAAAGCCTGGCGCCACGGCAGTCAGCTACGGCAACGAGCCAGAGGCGGAGGGGGTGTTCTCTCAGGCCTGTCGGCGGCTGGGTGTGCCCTATGAAACCATGAACACCCATCGGATCGTAGGGCTTTCCATCGGCTTGGATGGCTGCCGGTTTGCCCTGGAGCCTTATGGCGCCATCCGGTTGCCCTTGCTGGGAGCCTACCAGCCCAACAATGCCCTGCTGGCTGTGACAGCAGTGGAAGCGCTGCGGAAGAAGGGTTGGAGAATTTCCCGTCAGGCCATTGTAGAAGGCTTGGAGACGGTGACCTGGCCCGGGCGGTTCGAGCTGCTGCGAAGGGATCCGCTGTTCTTTTTGGACGGAAGCCACAATCCCCACGGTCTGAAGGCCACCTTGGAAAGCCTTCGCCAGGTGCTGGTGGAGAAAAAGCCGGTGATTCTCCTGGGCGTCATGGCGGACAAGGATGTGGCCCAGATGCTGGAGCTGCTGCTGCCGGCGGCGCAGCGGTTTGTGACTGTGACCCCGGACAATCCCCGGGCCCTGGGGGCGGAGGAGTTGGCCCGGAGGATTCGAGAGGACGGAGGCCAGGCGGAGGCCTGCGGCACCGTGGCCCAGGGTGTGCGAAGGGCGGTTCTGTTGGCTGGGGAGGGGGGCGCGGTCTGCGCCCTGGGCACCCTGTATTTCTCCGCCGATGTGCGCCATTCTGTGGAGGAACTCTGAATTTGTTTCGTATCAGAAAAATATTAAGCACTCTCCCTGTTTGAATGATAAAAAACAGGGAGTTTTTCCTGTTCACAAGTTATTTACAAAGTTTCTATTGACAAAAACGGAAACAGGTGGTAAATTAACATTAGCACTCTGGGAGATTGAGTGCTAAAACAAGAGGACGATTGAGCGAAAGGGAGCAGAACAATGGAACTGACACAACGGAAGAAGAAAATTCTCCGGACGTTGGTGGAAATCTACATCCAGACGGCGGAGCCGGTTGGCTCCAAGGCCCTGGCAGACGCCATCACCTTAAAAATCTCCTCTGCGACCATCCGCAATGAATTGGCGGATCTGACCGCCATGGGATACTTGGAGCAGCCCCACACTTCTGCAGGGCGCGTCCCCTCCCCAAAGGGCTATCGCCTCTATGTCAACGAGCTGATGGAGGAGCAGAAGCTGACCCTTCAGGAGACGCAGCAGATCCAAGAGGCGCTCCAATCGAAGATGCAGCAGCTGGACCAGATCATTGACCAGGCGGGCAAGATGGTCAGCCAGATGACCAATTATCCCGCCTTTGCGCTGGCGTCTGGAAGCGCGACGCTCTCTATTTCCCGCTATGATTTGATCTATGTGGACGAGCGGTCCTTTATTACCGTGCTGATGACCAACAACAGGCAGGTAAAAAACAAACTGATCCGAACCCCTCTGGACATCAACGAGCCGCAGCTCCAGCTGCTTTACACCCTGCTGAATGCAGGCTTCACCGGAAAGACGTTGGGAGATATGAACCCCGAGCTGATGCGGGTGGCTGAGCACGCGCCAGGCAGCAGCTATGCGTTGATCTCCCTGGTTGTCTCCTTTGCCATTGAGGTGCTGGAGGAGATGGAGAACCGCTCCGTGTACACCACAGGTGTTTCCCACCTGCTGGAGCATCCCGAATACCAGGATTTGAGTAAAGCGCAAAAATTGTTGACCTACCTCTCCGATGACAAGGATGATCATCTGGCTCAGCTTCCGATTCCCGTTGAAGAGGGGCAAAAGACCAGCATCCTGATCGGTCCGGAAAATGTGGCAGAGGAGCTGAAGGACACCAGCGTGGTGCTGGCCAGTTATGACATTGGCGATGGCATGAGAGGCGTCATCGGTGTGGTTGGACCCACCCGAATGGACTACGCCAGAGTGATGGCAAAGCTCAGTGCCGTGGCCGATGGGCTGGGAAAGCTCTTCGGGGGCGGAGAACTTCCGCCTGCTCCGAAAAATCCGGATAAGTTGGACCAGGGTGGTCAAAATGAATAAGGCAGACTGAAGGAGGTCTTTTAGAGATATGAGTAAAAATAAGAAAGCAGCGGAAGAGGCGACTGCCAAGGCAGAGGAAACCAAAGCCACGGCGGAAGCTGCCGCTAAGGAAGAAACCAAAGCTGCGGCAGAGGCTTCTTCGGGAGAGACCGCTGCGGAGGTTCCTGCAGCCGCTCCCGAAACCGACGAAACGAAAGAAGCGCTGGGCAAGGCTTTGAAGGACTTGGCTGAAAAGGAGAAGGATTACCTGTATCTGCGGGCGGAATATGATAACTTCCGCCGCCGCAGCACCAAGGAAAAGTCGGAGGCCTACACAAACGCCAAGGCTGACGCCGTGGTGGCGTTCTTGCCGGTGTATGACAATTTGCAGCGCGCGTTGGCTTCCCCTTGCCAGGATGAAGCCTTCCGCAAGGGCGTGGAAATGACCATGACCCAGTTGAAGGGCGTGCTGGAAAAGCTGGGCATCACGGAAATTGATTGCCTGGGCAAGCCCTTTGACCCCAACTCCCAAAACGCAGTGATGCATGTGGAGGATGAATCCGTGGGTGAATCCATCGTAGTGGAGGTGTTCCAGGCGGGCTTTATGCTGGGCAATAAGGTCGTCCGGGAGGCAATGGTCAAGGTGGCCAATTAGGTTGCCTGGGACAATTGCAAGGGCTGCTATGGCAGCCATCTAAATTCGTTAAATCAAAGATCTAATATATCAAGGAGGAAATTATTATGGCTAAGATTATCGGTATCGATCTGGGTACAACAAATTCCTGTGTCGCTGTTATGGAAGGCGGAGAAGCGGTTGTTATTCCCAACGCGGAAGGGAACCGCACCACCCCCTCTGTTGTTGCATTTTCCAAGGATGGCGAGCGTGTAGTGGGCCAGACCGCTAAGCGTCAGGCGATCACGAACCCCGACACCATTTCTTCTATTAAGCGTGAGATGGGCTCTGATTATCGTGTGACCATAGGCTCCAAGCGCTATACGCCCCAGGAGATTTCCGCTATGATCCTTCAGAAACTGAAGGTGGATGCGGAGGCCTATCTGGGACAGACTGTTACCGAGGCAGTTATCACCGTTCCCGCTTACTTCACCGACGCCCAGCGTCAGGCCACTAAGGACGCGGGCAAGATCGCCGGCCTGGATGTCAAGCGTATCATTAACGAGCCCACCGCAGCCGCTCTGGCTTACGGCATCGACAAGGAAGAGGCCCAGAAGATCATGGTCTATGACCTGGGCGGTGGCACCTTCGATGTCTCCATTCTGGAGATCGACGACGGCGTCATTGAAGTTCTGGCCACCGCAGGCAACAACCGCCTGGGCGGCGACGACTTCGACAAGTGCATCATGGATTACCTGGCAGGTGAGTTCAAGCGGGAGAACGGCATTGACTTGACCAATGACAAGGTGGCCATGCAGCGCCTGAAGGAGGCGGCTGAGAAGGCAAAGATCGAGCTGTCTGGCGTGACCAGCACCAATATCAACCTGCCCTATATCACTGCGGATCAGACCGGCCCCAAGCATTTGGATGTCACCCTGACCCGGGCAAAGTTCAACGAGCTGACCAATCACCTGGTTCAGGCCACCATGGGTCCTGTCCACCAGGCTATGAGCGACGCAAAGCTCTCCAATTCTGATATTTCCAAGGTCCTGCTGGTGGGCGGTTCTTCCCGGATCCCCGCTGTTCAGGAGGCTGTAAAGAAAATCACCGGCCATGAGGGCTTCAAGGGCATCAACCCCGATGAGTGCGTGGCCATCGGCGCTGCCATCCAGGGCGGTGTCCTGGGCGGCGACATCAAGGGTCTGCTGCTGCTGGATGTCACCCCCCTGTCCCTGGGCATTGAGACCATGGGCGGCGTGTTCACCAAGCTGATCGAGCGCAACACCACCATCCCCGTGAAGAAGAGCCAGATCTTCTCCACCGCCGCTGATAACCAGCCCTCTGTTGAGGTCCATGTCCTTCAGGGCGAGCGGGAGATGGCCGCTTATAACAAGACCCTGGGCCGCTTCCAGCTGGATGGCATTGCTCCTGCACGCCGGGGCGTTCCTCAGATCGAGGTCACCTTTGATATCGACGCGAACGGCATCGTGAATGTCTCCGCAAAGGATCTGGGCACCGGCAAGGAGCAGAAGATCACCATCACCGCCTCCTCCAACCTGTCCAAGGAGGACATTGACCGGGCAGTCAAGGAAGCCGAGCAGTATGCGGCCGAGGACGCCAAGCGCAAGGAAGAGGCGGAGGCCCGCAACCAGGGCGACCAGATGGTCTATCAGACGGAGCAGACCCTGAGCGAGCTGGGCGACAAGATCTCCGCTGAGGACCGTGCCTCTGTGGAGGGTCCTCTGAATACCCTGAAGGAAGCGCTGAAGGGCTCCGATACCGAAGCCATCAAGTCCGCCACCGAGGCTCTGACGCAGGCCTTCTATGCCGTGTCTCAGAAGATCTATCAGCAGAATCCCCAGGGCGCAGCCGGCGCGCAGGACGTCAATAATGGCGGTACCCAGGGCGCACAGGACAACGATCAGACCTACTATGATGCTGACTACGAGGTTGTTGACGACGACAAGCAGTAACGATAGAAATTGGATCCGGAAATGGGGCGGGGCTACTCGTCCCATTCCCGTGCCTTATCCTCAAAGAGAGGTGATTACATTTGGCAGAACAAAAACGCGATTATTATGAGGTACTGGGGGTAGCCAAGGGGGCGTCTGATGACGAAATTAAGAAAGCCTACCGGAAGCTGGCCAAGAAGTACCATCCTGATATGAATCCCGGCGACAAAGGGGTGGAGGCCAAGTTCAAGGAAGTCAACGAGGCCTATGAAGTGCTGTCCGATGCGGATAAGCGGGCCAAATACGATCAGTACGGCTTTGCCGGGGTGGATCCCAATTTCGGCGCCGGAGGTGGCGGTTTCAGCGGCGACTTTGGCGATCTGGGGGATCTGTTTGGCGACCTGTTTGGCAGTGCCTTCGGTGGCGGCAGCCGCCGCCAGCAGCGCACAGGTCCCGTTAAGGGCCAAAACATCCGCACTAAGGTGAAGCTGACCTTTGAGGAGGCGGCCTTCGGCTGTACCAAGAAGGTCACCATCAACCGGGCGGAGAAGTGTGAGGCCTGCAACGGTACGGGCTGTGAGCCTGGCACCACGCCGGAGATCTGCCCGGACTGCAACGGCACCGGCACCGTCCGGAAGGTGCAGCGCACTATGCTGGGCAATATGGCCACCACACAGACCTGCTCCCGCTGCAACGGCACGGGCAAGATTATTCACAGCCCCTGTAAGCATTGCCGGGGCACCGGCTCGGAGCGCCGCCAGCGTACCATCAGCGTGAGCATTCCCGGAGGCATTGACGACGGTCAGGCCACCGCCCTCCATGGTGAGGGCCATGCTGGCAAGAATGGCGGTTCCGCCGGCGATCTGATTGTGGAGGTGGAGATCCTTCAACACGACATCTTCCAGCGCGACGGCGACAATGTCTTCTGTGAGATTCCCGTTTCCTTTGTCCAGGCGGCCCTGGGCTGTGACCTGATGGTGCCCACCATTGACGGCAAGGTGAAGTATCCGCTGCCCGCCGGCACCCAGAACGGGACCCGCTTCCGCCTGCGGGGGAAGGGTATTCCCAACGTGTACAGTAAGAACCGGGGGGATCAGTATGTCACCATCAGGGTGGAAGTTCCCCGGAACCTGAACGCCAGGCAGACGGAGGCCCTGCGGGCCTTTGATGCGGCCATGCACGGGGAGGAGCCGCCCATAAGCGGTGAGGAAGCAACCGGTGGTAAAAAATCTTTCTTTGACAAACACAAGAAGAAGAATTAATATAGAGGGAGTAGTCATGGGCTGCTCCCTTTTATTTTTCCGAACTTCTGGAGGTTTCTATGCAGGATATGATTTACAATATCACCACCGGTGTGCTGATTGCCCTGACCATCGGTGTGGTTCTGTGCTTTATTTTCCGCTATCTGGAGGAAATTTGGTTTCAGCGTAAGCGGCTGAGAAACCGCGGGGCAAGGCTGGCGGCAGAGGGGCTGGAGCCCCCTCCCAAGGAGAAGAAAATTTTGTCCTTCCGGCTGAAACGTTATCCCATGGAAAAGCGGGACCGCCTGCCCGTGGTTGCTATTACTGCTGTTTATCTGGCTGTGGCGCTGGTGAACCTGGGCTCCTTCCGGGCGCCACAGACCTTTGCCCATCTGACCCCCCAGAACGCCGTGGCGGTGATTGAGCTGGCCCAGGAGGAGGAGATCAGCAATATCTGGTATTACACTGGCCTGTATTCCGGCGGCAGCTTTGAGATTTCCTTCTCCAGCGATTACGAGAGCTGGACGACGCTGGACACCGTGTTTCAGCGTTACAATACCCTGTTCAAGTGGCACGATATGGCTGAGGAGATGGCCGAGGAGGACTCCGAGACCCATACCCCCTCCTGGAGCTTCCCCATCACCGCCAAATATATCCAGATCAAGCTGGTGGACGGGGATGATCTGGCCCTAGGCGAGGTGGCCCTCTTCGACGGGGAAGGGGAATTGATCACCGGCGAAGCTCTGGTGCCCTGGGGCAATGCGGAGCTGCTGACCGACGAAGCAGACCAGATTCCGGAGACCATCTCCTTCATGAACTCCACCTACTTTGACGAGGTCTATCACGCCCGGACCGCCTACGAGCACCTGAACAATGTCTACCCCTATGAGGACTCCCACCCGCCCCTGGGCAAGCTGATCATGAGTCTGGGGATCCTGGTGTTTGGGATGTGCCCGGTGGGCTGGCGCATTGTGGGAACCCTGCTGGGCGCGGCCATGCTGCCCATCCTCTATCTTTTCCTGAAGAACCTCTTTGGCAAGACACCCCTGGCCACCTGCGGCACGCTGCTCTTCGCCTTTGACTTCATGCACTTTGCCCAGACCCGGATCGCCACCATTGACACCTATTCCGTGCTCTTTGTGTTGCTGGCCTTTTATTTCCTCTACCGCTACCTGACCGTAGGGGAGGGGGAACCCCTGAGGCGTCAGCTGGTACCCCTGGGGCTGTGCGGGCTGTTTTTCGGAATCGGCGCGGCCTGCAAGTGGACGGTGATCTATGCCGGAGCGGGCCTGTGTGTGCTGTATTTCTGGAATTTGATCCTGAAGTGGATCCGTCACAAGAAGGGGGATGGCTTCTACCGGTGGCTGATTCTCACCCTGCTGTGGTCGGTGGTGTTTTTCATCCTCATCCCCGGCGTCATCTACACACTATCCTATATCCCCTATGCCAGGGCGTCTGGGAACTCGGTCATCCAGGAAATGCTGGAGAACCAGGTGTTTATGTTCACCTATCACAACGGCGTTGACCAGGCCCATCCCTATCAGTCCCGGTGGTGGCAGTGGCTGCTGGATATCCGGCCCATCTTGTACTATGTGAAGTACAATCCGGACAGCACCAAGGCCTGCATTGGCGCCTTCGCTAACCCGGTGGTGGCCTGGGGCGGTCTGTTGTCAGAGGTGATCCTGCTGGTGCATGCGGTCTGGAAAAGGTCCGGCCTGGCCTTGTTCCTCTTTGTGGCCTGGTTTGCCGAGCTCTTCCCCTGGCTGCTGATTACCCGCACCACCTTTGAGTATCACTATTTTGGCTGCATCCTCTTCCTGGTATTCGCCATGGTCTATGTCATGAATGAGATCTGGGAGCTGACGAAGGGGCGCTGCAAGGGAATTGTCTACGGAGTGACCGCCTACGCCACGGGACTGTTTGTGCTGTTCTATCCGGCCCTGTCCGGATTGACGGTGCCCCGGTGGTACTGTTATGCATTCCTAAAATGGTTCCCCACTTGGCCCTTCGGATAAAGGAGCGCTTATGTACTTTTCTGATAGTCACACCCACTCCAATTGCTCCCCGGACGGGGAGCAGCCCATGGCCAGCCTGGTGGCCCATGCTGTGGCCAACGGCCTGGACGAGCTGACCATCACGGATCACTGCGACCTGCTGAGCATGGAGGGGATCATTGAGCTGGACTACGACTGGGCCCCTCTGCGGAGGCAGTTCGCAAAGGCCGAAAAGGCGGCCGAGGGAAGGCTCCGCCTGAATTACGGCATCGAAATCGGCGGCGCGTCGGATTTTCCTGTTGAAGCGGAAAATATTTTGAAAGAAAAGCTGGACTTTGTGCTGGGTTCCGTGCATAATCTAAGTGTAAGAGCTGGCTGCGCCGACTTTTATAACCTGAACTATCGGGACAACCCGGAGCTTTGCCGCCGCTGCCTGGAGGATTACTTCGCATCCATGGAGCGGTTGGTGGCGTGGAGCGGCTTTGACTCCCTGGCCCATGTGCCCTATCTTCTGCGCTACCTCCGGGACCGGGACGGGATGCCCGTCACCCTGACCCCCTGGGAGGGACAGATCCGGGAGCTTCTCCGGCGCCTGGTGGAGAACGGCAAGGCCCTGGAGTTGAACACCTGCCGGGGAAAGAGCGTAGAGGATTACCGGGAGCTGTTTCGCTGGTACCGGGAGGTTGGGGGAGAGCTGATCACCCTTGGCTCCGATGCCCATACCCCCGCTGATATCGGCAAGGGCATCCAGGCGGGACAAGCCCTGTTAAGGGAGCTGGGCTTCCGTTGGTTTTGTGTTTACCGGAAGAGACAACCGGTTATGATATTGTTATAGGAAGGAAGATACGGTTATGAAGGTTGCGTTGGGTTGTGACCACGGAGGCTATCCGATGATGCAGGAAGTGAAGAAGCACCTGGAGGAGAAGGGGATTTCCTATCAGGATTTTGGAACGGATTGCCTGGACTCCTGCGACTATCCGGATTTTGGCGAGGCTGCTGCCCGGGCTGTGGCCTCCGGCGCGTGTGACACTGGGATTGTGATCTGTACCACAGGCATTGGCATTTCCATCAGCGCCAACAAGGTAAAGAGCATCCGCTGCGCCCTGTGCTCCGAGCCCCTGTCCGCAGAGATGGCCCGCCGTCACAACGACTCCAACATGCTGGCCATGGGCGGCGCGCTGATCGGCGTCAATATGATGAAGCAGATTGTGGATGTTTTCCTGAGCACCCAGTTTGAGGGGGGGCGCCATCAGCGCCGGGTTGGCAAGATGATGGCCATTGAAACCCGCTGAATTGGGATAAAATGGCGGTTTTTTTTGGAAATTTAAAAGGCAAAAACTATTGACAGATCATCGTGCGTTTGTTAAAATAATAAAGCCGCTTTGAAAGGGTGTACAAGCACAGCTTGGTTGCAGCCAAGCTGTCGCCCGGGAGAGCGAGACTCTATAGGAGAGAGGTGCAGAGAAGGATGCACGCAATTATTGTTACTGGCGGTAAGCAGTATAAGGTCGCTGAGGGTGAGGCTATCTACATCGAGAAGCTGAACGCCGAGGCAGGCGAGGCTGTTGTTTTCGATCAGGTCCTGGCGATTCTGGACGGTGAGAACAACAAGTTCGGCACTCCCACCGTGGAGGGCGCAAAGGTCGAGGCCACCGTTGAGAAGAATGGTAAGGGCAAGAAGATCATGATCTTCAAGTATAAGCCCAAGAAGGGCTATCGCCGCCGTCAGGGCCATCGTCAGCCCTACACCAAGGTTGTTATCAATAAGATTGCTCTGTAATCTGTTATGACGACGGTTACGTTTCATTTGGAGGGAAGCCGGATTGTCTCCTTTGAGTCGGTGGGCCACAGCGGCTATGCCGAAGAAGGGGAGGATATCGTCTGTGCTGCGGTTTCCGGCACCATTCGTCTGGTGGAGTGTGCCATCAACGATGTGCTTGGATTGGAGGCTTCCGTCAAAGTGGATTCGGTAAACACAAAAATTTCCCTTAGGCTCCCGGGAAACCTTCCTGACCAGGCCGAGAACACCTGTCAGACCTTGCTGACTGCCATGATGCTCTATCTGGCGGAGCTGCACATGGAGTATCCCGGGAACATCACTGTTTTGGAGGTGTAAATGATGCTGAATATCACGCTTCAGTTCTTCGCTCATAAGAAGGGCGTTGGTTCTACCCGTAATGGCCGTGACTCCGAGTCCAAGAGGCTGGGCGTCAAGAGAGCTGACGGTCAGTATGTCCTGGCTGGCAATATTCTGGTTCGCCAGCGCGGCACCCATATCCATCCCGGCGTGAACGTGGGCATCGGCTCTGACGATACCCTGTATGCCAAGGTCAATGGTACCGTCAGATTTGAGCGCCTGGGCAAGGACCGCAAGCAGGTCTCCGTTGTTGAGGCTGCTCAGTAATTTACCTGAGTTTTTGAAAAAGGGTGTTGCGCTTGCAGCACCCTTTTTCCTGTCACCAAAGGAGGGAAAAATGGCAACTCAATTTGTTGATACCGAGAAAATCACCGTCACCGCTGGCAAAGGCGGCGGCGGGGCGGTGGCCTTCCACCGTGAAAAGTATGTGGCCTCCGGCGGCCCGGACGGCGGCGACGGCGGCCGGGGAGGAAACATCATCCTCCAGGTGGACGACAATATGTCCACCCTGATGGACTTTCGCTATAAGAGAAAATATGTGGCGAAAAATGGCGAGCCTGGCGGCGGCGCGAACTGCACCGGCAAGGACGGGGAGTCCCTGGTGATCAAGGTGCCCCGGGGCACGGTGGTCCGGGACGCTGAGACCAATGAGATCATCCAGGATATGTCCTCCAAGGAGCCCTTTGTCCTCTGCCGGGGTGGCCGGGGTGGCTGGGGCAACCGCCACTTTGCGACGCCCACCCGTCAGGCTCCCCGCTTCGCCAAGGCCGGCCTGCCCGGGGAGAGCCGCGAGGTGATTCTGGAATTAAAGCTGCTGGCGGATGTGGGGCTGGTGGGGTTCCCCAATGTGGGGAAATCCACCCTGCTCAGTGTGGTCAGCAAGGCCCATCCTAAAATTGCGAATTACCATTTCACCACCCTGTTCCCCAATCTGGGTGTGGTCTCCGTGGAGGAGGGCGTCTCCTTCGTCATGGCTGATATCCCCGGGATTATTGAAGGCGCCTCCGAGGGCGCGGGCCTGGGCCACGACTTCATGCGCCATATCGACCGCTGCCGCCTGCTGATCCACATTGTGGATGGCTCTGGTATGGAGGGCCGAGACCCGGTGGAGGATTTCAAGATCATCAATGAGGAACTGAAGCAGTATTCGCCGGAGCTGGCCCAGCGGAAGATGATCGTCGCCGCCAACAAGACGGACCTGTGCTATGACCGGGAGAATTTGGACCGTTTGAAGGCTTATGTGGAGGGGGAGGGCTACCAGTTCTATGAGATCTCCGCCGCCACCCACAAAGGAACCAATGAACTGATGCACACCGTGGCCCAGGAGCTGAGCAAGCTGCCTCCCGTGGTGGTCTATGAGCCGGAGTATGTGCCCAGAGCGCCCAAGGTGGATACCAGCGGCGAGGTCACCATCGAACACGAGGACGGCGTCTGGTATGTGGAGGGCGACTGGCTGGAGAAGCTCATGGAAAACGTCAACTTTGGCGATTTTGAGTCCCGCAACTGGTTCGACCGGCAACTCCGGGAGTCCGGCCTCTTCCGGCGGATGGAGGAGCTGGGCATTCAGGACGGGGACGAGGTCAATCTGTATGACCTTACCTTCGAATACCAGTCCTGAGCTTTGCCAGGTCTACCATTATGGAGTATATGCTTGAATATGTGTCTCCCATCGGCCTGTTGAAGCTGGTCAGCAACGGACAGGCCTTGACGGCGGTGACCTTCCCCCGGCAGCGCTATCAGGAGCGGCGACTGACAGAGTCGGTGCCAGATGGACAGCGGGAAGAGCTGCTTTTGGCCAAACGCTGGCTGGACCTCTATTTTACAGGTAAGGCGCCGGATTTTCTCCCGCCTCTGGCCCCCGGGGGGACGGCTTTTCGCCAGTTGATCTGGAAGCTGTTGTTGGAGATCCCCTATGGGGAGAGCACCACCTATGGGAAGCTGGCCCGGCAGGCTGCGTCGAATCTGGGCAGGGAGACCATGTCCCCCCAGGCGGTGGGGGGCGCCGTGGGACACAACCCCATCAATCTCATCATACCCTGCCACCGGGTGTTGGGAGCGGATGGCTCCCTGACCGGCTATGGCGGCGGCCTGGAACAAAAAAAGTACCTGCTGAACCTGGAAGGGATCCGCTGGGAAGAATAAAAAATAACCCCTGGGCTTCCCGTTTCAGAAGCTCAGGGGTTTTGCGTTCGTTTATCCTCCGGCCAGGCTGCCGCTGGTCACATACAGGTCGCCATTGCTGTTTACCTGGAGAATTTCCAGATTTTCCTCCGTCAAGGGGTTCTGGTAGGGGTTGAAGGAGGTGTTCATCAGCTCCACGATCTGGCTGGGATAGAGTAGCACATAGGACAGATTTTGATAGCTGCCGTCAATGTTGCCGGGCAAGAGGGTAAAGTTCAAATCGGTTTCCAGATCAGCGCGCAGGTACTGCAAGCCGAACCAGAGGAGGTTGCCGAAGGACAGGTCGCTTTCCACGCTGCTCCTAAACACCCGGATCAGAGACGGGAGATGGAGGAGGTTGGAGATCTTCAGGGTCTGCTTGGCCACGGACATCAGGAAGTCCTGCTGGATATCAATGCGGCCAATATCCCCCACGGAAGCGCTGGTGCCATCGTTGTTCTTGCGCCAGCGAACCAGCTGCATGGCCATGTCGCCGTCCAGCTCCTGATAGCCTGCGGACAAGTGGATGTGAAGGTCCTGGGCGGGGTCGTCGTAGTTCATGTCATAGGGGATGTCGTACCAGACGCCGCCGATGGCATCCACCAGGCCGCCGATGGCGGACCAGTCTACCTTCACATAGTAGTCCGGCTGGATGCCTGTCACGTTCTTCACCTGGTCCTCCAGGCCTTCCAGGCCCTGGTTCATGTAGACGGAGTTGATCTTCTTGGTGCTCCAGCTGACGTTGACCATGCTGTCCCGGGGGATGCTGACCACATTGCAGGTCTGGTTTTTCGTGTCCGCTGTCACCAACATGATGGTGTCGGTGTTGTTGGAACTGGTATCCACACCGAAGAGGAGGATGGTGTAAACACCGTCCTTATGTCCACCCATGGCTTCGGAATACGGGGTTTCCACCAGCTTCGGCGCCCGGATGAGAACCTTGGCGCAGACAAAGATAGTCGCCGCCAGGAAGAACAGAATCAGTAGGATGCAAAGCCTTCTGCGGCGCTTCCTCCGGCGAATCCGGGCGCGCTCTGCCCGGCCGCGGCGAGAAGAGCCGGAGGAATAGGGGGGATATTGGGGGGAATCGGCATATTCCATAAGATCACTCCTGTCTGTTTCTCTATCTTTTAGTATATCAAAAGATTTTCGATTCGTCATACTCTTTCCGGAATATTAACAAAAAAGTAAGAAAGAGAATAACAGACTGTCAAGAAAGCGATTTTCCAGATGAAAGATTGTAAGCCCTCGGCAGAGTTCCGCCAGCTTGCTGACGGAATCAAGCTCTAAAGGGCGCTTTGCAGGTTGATTCCACAAAGTGCCCTTTCATCGTAGGAGTTTGACGGTTATGCCTGAGGTCTGGCGGTGTGATGGTCGGGCAGGGCCTTTACGTTGAAGTTAGAACGGTATTCGGTCTCATGCCGGAAGATATCCTCTGCCACCAGGCACTCGGGGTTCAGCTCCACGCCCTCCAGGATGATCTCCTTGAACTTCTTGTAGCCGGCCCGGTCAATCAGATGGCCGCCGTGCAGATACTCGGGCTTGTAATCCATGACCCAGGCGGAGAACTTCTGCCAGTTGCCCAGAACCCCCGGGATCACGTCCTTGGAGGCCCGGTTCAGGAACATCTTGCCAGCCCGGGGGTCTGACGCCCGGTGCGGCCGCCCAGGATGACCTTGTATAGGGGCTGTTCACTGCGGGTCCGGGCGGAGGTGGGACATGCCTTGACGAACTCGCCGCAGCCCACGCAGCAGCAGGGGTCCTTCTCCGCCCGGCCGATGTCCTCGTTCAGGGAGAGGACACGAGTGGCGCCGTGGGCACAGGCCCGGACGCAGGCGCCGCAGGCGATGCAGCGCTCGGGATGATAAACCATCTTGGGGGAGCCAATGATGCCGAAGTCGCACATATGCGCCTTGTTGCAGTCATTGGGGCAGCCGGAGATGTTGATCTTGATGTGATAGTGGCTGGGGAAGATGATGGGCTCAATCTCCCGGGCCAGCTCGAAGGTGTTGATGTTGCCGCAGATGCAGTGGTAATTGCCGATGCAGGCCGAGATATTTCTGGCGCCGATGGTGGGATAACCGCTCTTGGGATCCCAGGGCTGAGGCTCGTGGGCCACGGTGTCCAGATTGGCGCCGCAAAGCTCCGCGTCCACCTCCTTGATGTACTGCTCCGGATATTCGTTGACTGCGGGGATGTCCTCGTACTTGATGCCGGTGATATCAAAGGTCTGGCGGGTGCCGAAGTGGAAGTTCCCGTCCTCCCAGGTCTGAGCAATGTGCTGGACGTTTGACAAATACTTGGCATTGACCATGCCGCCGGGCACCCGCATCTGCAGCATGAAGATGCCGGGAACCTTGGACTGGCGGAAGCAGTTCAGCCTCAGTTTCTTAATGTTAATGTCCTGATTCATAAGTCAAGTCCTCCTTTCTCAGTCCACAAGATTCTTGGCCTTGGTGTAGGGGAAAACAGGGCCGTCCGGACAGACATAGGTCTCGTCAATCCGGCAGTGGCCGCACTTGCCGATGGCGCAGGACATCTTGCGTTCGAAGCTCATCCAGATGTTCTCTTCCTTGGCGCCGCACTTCAGCAGCTCCAGGCCGGTGAACTTCATCATGGGAGGAGGCCCTACCACGACGACAGCGTAGTTGTCGCCAAATTGCTCATCGGACTTCACTCCGGAAGGTCCATTCGTGCTGGGTCTCCTGATTGACAGACAGGATTTCACAAGCCTGGGGCTGTAACGGATTATACATTCTCTTTTACCTCCTTACCCAGCTGGGCGCGGATCTCTTCCACAGCCGCGTTCATCTTGTTCACGGTTGCGGAGACGGAGATCAATTCGGGACAGCGGCGGGTGCAGCGGCCGCAGCTGACGCACATATGTCCCTCGTGGAATCTTGCGTCATAGTCCCGGAACTTGTGCAGCATTTTGTAGCGCATACGGTCCCCAGCGGTGGCTCGCAGCTCACACTGGCCTGCCATCTGGTCGTAGCCGGCGATCTGGCAGGAGGCGGTGACACGGCGGCGCTCACCCACATTGGGGTTGTCGCCGTAGATAATATCCCGGGTTGTGAAGCAGGTGCAGGTGGAACAGGCTACGGTGCAGCTGTCGCAGGAGATGCACCGGCTGCAAATTCCCGCCACATGGGGTGCTTCTTCGGGACGATGAGAACCTGGATGTCGTCGATGACAGCGGGGTGACCTTCAACTCGTTCTCTTCCACGAAGGCGGGGATATACTCATTGGTGTCGCAGCCCGCGAAGTAGGGGGCGAAGGCGTCTTCCTATACACAGACCTGGATGCCGTCGCCCTCAAAACGGACCGCCATGCCATAATCGTCGGTCTTGTTGGTGCCCATGGAGCAGCAGAAGCAGGTGTCATCCCTGCCGGGACACTCCATCAGGACGAACTTCACCAGCTCCCGCATGCGGGTGTAGTACATATCAGAAAAGCCGCCGTTCCCGGCGAAAATGCGGGCCTGCACCTTCTGGGCATTGATATCGCAGGGGGCGGACCAGCAGAAGGATGGGCTTCTTGGGAGCTTTGCTGGCGCGGTACTCATCCTCTGTGAAGTAGAAGATAGTCTCCTGGATGGGATTGATGACCTCCTTAGCAGGATAGTCAGACTTTTCCAGATACTCAATCTCCTCCACAGGGGTGACTTCGGCATAGCGGATGATGTCGATGTCCGAGTAACGGCCCTGCTTGGGGGAGCGTTTGGGCGCGTACACGGAATAGGTTTTTCGCAACTGGGACAAAATTTCATTCGCCTTTTCGTATTTTTTCTCAAACTCCATCGAATTTTGTCATTCGACTTACAACAAAGTTTAA
>CAYLVH010000008.1:0-35332 GCA_964387095.1 uncultured Oscillospiraceae bacterium | reverse complement strand
AATTTTAATTTATCATAGGCAAGCTAGGCCGGCAATAAAAACACCCGCCGTTTGCAGTTGCGCTTCTCCTGTGATATAATAATCCAACATCAACCATCCCAAGGAGAAGATACGAGTCATGAATACAAAAGAAATATCCGAGCTGCGCCGCCGCTTCCGTGCCGACAAGCACAACTTTAACAGCGTCCACGGCTGCTATGTCAACGAGAAGCGGGAGATCCTCTCCGAATTTACGGAATCCCTGACCCTGCTGCCAGAGGACGAGGAGGAAAAGATCCTAAACCTGCTGAAAAAGTCTCTGTCCGGCACCCTGGGCAAAAATCTGGTGGATCTGACCTTTTCCACCCAGCAGGTGGTCAGCGGCGATCAGCACCGGCTCCTAATGGCCCTGCGGGAGTCCAAGCTGGAGGATGAAGGCCTGATTCACACGCTTTATCAGAACATCATTGAAAACCTGACCATGGAGACCAGCTATTTGATCCTCCTGGCCTATGATACTTACGACGTCCCCTATCGCACCAAAGACGACGCCCAGCTGGAGGAAGCCTCCGCTGACGTATTCCGCTACTTCGTCTGCTCCATCTGTCCAGTGAAGATGACCAAGCCCGCCCTGAGCTTCCAGGTACACGAAAACCGGTTTATAAACATCGGCTCTGACTGGGTGGTCTCCGCCCCGGAGCTTGGCTTCCTCTTCCCCGCCTTTGACGACCGGGCCACCAACATCTACAACGCACTGTATTACACCCGCAATGCCGCAGAAAACCACCCGGATTTCGTGCAGGCGGTCTTTGACACCCCCCTGCTCATGCCCGCCCCGGAGCAGAAGGAGACCTTCCAGTCCATTCTCAGCGACACGATGGGCGAGGATTGCAGCTACGAGGTGGTGCAGGCGGTACAGGATCAGCTGTCCGGCCTGATTGAGGAGCACAGGGAGCACAAAATCGTTGAGCCGCTGGTGGTCTCCAAGGGCACCATCCAGGGTATTTTGGAATCCTGTGATGTGCCGGAGGAGAAACGCACCGCCTTTGGCCACCGCTACTCCGAGGAGTTTGGTGAGGATACCCAGCTGAGTCCCAGCAATCTGGTGGATCCCGACCACATGGAGCTGCGCACAGCCGACGTCACCATTCAGGTGAAGCCAGAGCACAGTGAACTGGTTCAGACCCGGGTGATTGACGGCGTGAAGTACATTATGGTTCGGGCGGACGAGGGCGTTGTGGTCAACGGCGTCAATATCCACATTTCCTAATTGAGCGAAACAGAAAAACTCCCTGCATCACTGCAAGCGCCGTGATACAGGGAGTTGTTTTTTAGATGAAGGATTAATAATAGGCGGTCAGAGAAAGCCGGCCTTTCTTGTGTGCCTTCCTCCGGTAGACCATAGTCAGCACACAGTCCACCAAAAGGCAGAGGACAATCCCGCAGAGGACATCGATGACGGAATGCTGATCCAGCAGCACGGTGGAACAGCTGATTGCCACTGTGGCAATCACCGCAAACATTCGCCAGCGCTGCATAGCTTTGCTGCGGAAAATCGCAATACAGGCACACACGGACTGATAGACATGCAGGGAAGGACAAACATTGGTAGAGGTATCGATCCTCCGCAGAAGCAGGACCAACCGTCCCATCAAATCCCGGTCATAGATAACCCTTCTCAGCTGAAGGCCATTGGGAAGCACTGCATATATGGTCAGTGCGAAGACTGAACCTAATACAATCCCCCAATAGAACCGGTTGAACTGCTTCTGATCCTTCCACAGTAAGTACACAACCACAAATGGGATCCAGATAAACCAGAAAGCATAGGGAATGAGTGCCCATTTACAGAAAGGGATCAGATCATCCAGCTCACAATGAATGTAGTACTTGGGTTGCACGAATTTTTCCAACAGGACAAAAGCTACCATGTACAGAACGAAATAGATCAGCAGCGCCAAGATGGATGAGCGCCTTTGGCTTAACCATCGTCTCATTTATACGTTCACCACCTGTTTCATTCTACAATCCATTATACTCATAGAATTAAACAGGAGTTTAACATTTTCCTCGCATCATTATTAAATTTTTCTTAAATTTTTCTATGCTTTCGCATGGCAAAATTGACCATGTGCCGTCTTCCGATTTTTCGACAATTTTGGACTGTTTGACAAAAAATCTCTAGTCCGGCCGGGCGCCCTTTTTCTCCTCCACAAAGGCCTTCAGGCAGCGGAAGGTATCCTGGCTGATATCGTGCTCGATCTTGCAGGCGTCCTCCTTGGCCACCTCCTCCGGCACACCGATGTAAAGCAGGAAGTCCGTCAGCAGCACGTGCCGGGCGTAGATATCGCTGGCTATGCGGAACCCCGCTTCGGTAAAGCTCATATAGCCGTCCGAATTGGTGGTAATCAGCCCCTGCTCCCGCAGGGCGCTCATGGCAACGCTGACGCTGGGCTTGCTCACATTTAAATGATGCGCAATGTCAATGGAACGGCAGCAACCCTTCTCCTTTTGGATTATCAGAATCGCTTCCAGGTAATCCTCTCCTGATTTGTGCAATGCCATAGTGTTCAGCTCCTAGTCTTTTTCCGGTTTTGCCCATTGGAAATATCCGTATTCCCTGAATTAAATGGATTTCTCAGCTTGCGGAAAAACTCTTACATTTACAAGTCGAGAAGTGCATATTTTCATTTTATTCCGTCAACATACCGCTCTGCCGGGCTTGCAAAAACTTGAAGTTTTTTTGACGGTCTGAGGTTTATTATAATTATACCAAATAAATCAGAGGATTGGAAGGGAACTCTTGCCATTTTCTTGTCATTTTATCGCTTTCCGGACCCCTTAGAGCTGAAAAAAAACGCAGCGGCTGCGTTCCGCTGCGTTTTCGAAGGCACTGTTCCATGGCAGTTCATAGGAAGGTTGGAGGGGCATCGGTTGCATCTGTGAGTTCGAGAGTTTGAGAGTTGCGGAACAGTTAGTTTGCCTTAACTGCCTATATGTTAGCATATCCTAACTTCCATGTCAACCCTTTTTTGAAAAAAATCTGATCAATTACGGTTTTTAGCTCTTCCATCACAGGATAATGAGATCTGTCCCTTGCCTGTCTGCGCAGGCTATGACATCCTCTGCATCCAAAAATGCCCCCTCCCGATGTTATTCCATTGCGCTTCCGGCGTTTTTTCCCAGGTTCACAAAGGAAATGCAGCCAGCCAGCCGCACCAGTTGAAAACTCAGCAAAAACATCAGAATGCAAATCACGGGATAGCCAATTTCCGCAGGGAGGGAGGAGACCCCCTCCCCCCGATTTAAAATCAGATAGATAAAGTCTGACGCGCAGAGGCACAGGGCGCAAATCCGCATGATTTGAGCGCTGGTTTTGATTCTTGGCAGGGAAAAGTGGGTATAGCGAACCACAAAGGGGGCCTTGGCGGTCAAAAAGGAGAAGAGCCCCCGCCAGCAATAGATCAGGGGAAACACCATCACCGCCATAACCGCCCATACCAGGACACTGTAAGAGGAGCAGGTGGGCAGCGCCCAAAGTACGCCATAAAGCACCGTAGTCAACCCCAAATAGGTGGTGATTGTGCGGCGCATCTGGTGCAGCTCTTGGCCTTGGATATCAAAGGAGTAATAATCCCCCTGGTAGACCCGGATCCATTTTTTCCGTCCCTGGGGAGTCGTGATCTCCTGCTGCTGATATCCCTCAAAGTACCGATCCATATCCCGCTTATGTTCCATGTTCTCCCCTCCCGCGCGTCTCTTTTTACTCATCCAACACCAGCCGGGCCAGCTTCAACGCCATATCAACGCTCCCAACGGTGTAGCCGCAGTGCCCATAAATGCCTGTATACGTCTCATCCGCCAGCACCACCACAGGCAGAGAGTCCGGATCCAGGAACATGCCCCGGGCCATCATACTCAGATCGTCCTCAAAGGGATTGGTGTACAGCTGAACCCCCGGATAGGCATCCAGCAGCCGCCTCAACGTGGGATCCTGTTTCTCTCCCCAGTTGCGGAGAATCAACACAAGCTCCAAGCCCGTAAGGGCGTCCTTACGCTCCCGCACCTCATTGAGGAAGTGCTCTGTAGGCTCTGCCCCCGCCTGCAAAAACGCAAACACTGTGTTGTGGCCTTTCTCGCACAGCGCCTTTGCAGACTGGACGCTGCCGTCCTCCTTAGTCAATTTGAAATCCTGAAGTTGGTTGTGCTCCAACATCTCCTCCGCCTTTGCCTGACGCAGCGTAAGCGTGCAGCTCTGCGCCTCACCATTTTCCAGCCTTAACTCCCGGACATGGGCCAGCTGGTTGCCATTGGGCAGGCGGTTCGTTGTGACCAGCCGGTAGGTCCCCGGCTCCAACTTCAATTCGCAGCGCTCCCCCGCCTTGATGAACAGGCCGGAGTATTCCTGGGTCTGGAACCGGACTCCGTCCCAGCGGCTCAGGCTCCAGTTCGCATGGCAATTCCAATCGCTGCCAATGGCCTCCAGGGTCAGCCATGCCTGTTCCAACCCGGGCGCCTCCGGGAACGCCAGATACCAACCGGCCTCTGTCAGATACTCTGCTTTGCCCGAGGCGGGATTCAACCTGGCGCACTGGCCCACGGCCCGCTCCAGGGCAACAAACAGGGAATCTCGGCTTCCGTCCGACAACCCCACAATCGTATACCAGGTCAGGACACGGTCCCGCGGCTCCTCCAAAATGGCTTTGGCCGCAAGCTCTGGCTGGGCCGCAAACGCCGCCTGCTCCTCCTCAGTCAAGGAGGCCAGGAGCGGCTGTCTCCAGGGGCGAAGCACCTCCCAACCGATCCTGGGGGACAGCTGCCCCTGGGCAAAGGCGTCCTCCCTGCCCTGATATTGGGGAAGGAACCGCATAACTCCCTCCAAATGGGCGTTTAGCACCTCAGCGGGGGAATCCCGCATATCCTTCTCTTCCAAGGTTCCCAGCAGCTTTTCTGCCCACGCTGCCCGGGCCGCCGGCTGCTCCAGTAGGAAACGTCCAATTTCCCGGACGTTGCCCTTGGCCTCCTTCAGGTACTTCTTCTGGGTCTGGGTCAAGTCAGGATGCTCCTGGCAGTAGCTCTGATAATAGCCATTGATTCGGCTGGCCCGCTTCTCCGCAGCCTGCCGGATCTTCAAACGGTTCTCATGGACCTGCTCCTCAGCGGGCCTTTCCCGGATCAGGGGATTCGCCTCCGGCGCGTGAAAATCCACGTCCCCCTGATAGGTGCTCCTGCCGGGTTGCAAAACCACCTCAATGCACTCCGTCTCTCCGGCCATGAAATCCAGCACCGCAGACTCCGCCCCGGCGGAGATCTCCGCATGGAGGCTACCCATTCCGCACCGGACGCAAGCTAAGCCCGCATCATCCGCGCGCAGAATGGCAACGGTGGAGAAGGACGCCATATTCATCACCTGCAGCCGCACGGCCGCCCCCGCCGCCGGGGTGCCATCTCCCCTCCGGATCGCGAATTTCTGGCTGCAAGTGGGGGCATAGCGGTGGGTTTCATTGTAGAAATAGACCCCGTTCCGGCACTCTACCAGCGCTTCGTCCTTCATTCCCTCTCCGGTAAAATCCGAAAAGGTTCTCGTATGGATCAGCGCAGCCCGGGAGGAGGCGCTGAGGAACCATCCCCGGTTCAGCACCGGCTCCGGCTCACAGGCGCCCAGGAATTGCCAATCCCCGTCCACATAGACCTCCACCCAAGCGTGGTTATCGTCGCAATGGCTCCAAAAAGGGGTATAGATCTGGCGGGCCGGGATGCCCAGGCTGCGAAGCACCGTCACCACAAAGGTGGACTCCTCCCCGCAGCGGCCCTTGCCGGAGCGGTAAGCGGTCAGGGGGCTTTCCGCGCGATTGCTGGAGGCCTGATAGGTCACCTGCTCACAACACCACAGGTTGGTTTCCAACACCGCCTCCCGCAGCGGCAGATCCTTCACCCGGTCAAACACCTGATCGTGGAAGAAGCGCCTGCACTCCTCCACATTTTCGGCGTTTACCCGGGGGGTCAGGACAAAGTGCAGGAACAGGTCCTCCAGCAACCTCTGGTTCCAGTGATCCTCCTGCCATAGGAGCAGGGCCTGCTCCGCCTCCCGCCGCAGCAGGTCAAAGGGAACCGTAGTCACATCCCGGAAAGGGAGGGTTCCGTAAAGAAATTCCACCGCAATTTTTATATCCCCGGAAAGCGCAGCAATCTGGCCGGAAAGCTCCCCCGCCATTGCGGAGGGAATTCCCCGGAGGGCCTCCTGGCAGCGCTGGAAAGCGTACTGTCTGATCTCTTGGGAAAACATACCCCTTTAATCCTCCTTCAGCGTAACCTTCAGCACCGTATCCACCGGATCAGGCAGGATCGGGCTTGGTCCTAGATCGGCAAACACCAGCTCCGGATAATCACTGTGGGTCCAGCTGGTGGACACCGGAACCTCGCTGCCGGTGGCCAACATACGGATGGAATCCAGCTTGCTCTTTTCCACCCCTGTCATGGGCAGCGGGCCGATGGTATTTTCAAAGACATGTAAGTAGAGGACATTGTCCCTGCGGGTGATCCGTCCCCAGTCCGGCTTGTCCGGCCCGGCAGGGCCGCAGCCGTAAATGCTTTCGCTGTTATATTTCATCCAGCGGCCTATCTCCTCCAGAATCTGGACCGACTGTGCCGGAATCACGCCGTTGGCGTCCGGCCCCACATTCAGCAACAGATTGCCGCCCTTGGAAACGCACTCCACCAGCTTGTGGATCAGCATAGACGCGGGCTTAAAATCCTGATCCGTGGCATGATAGCCCCAGTTCCGGTTCATGGTGACGCAGGCCTCCCAGTATACCGGATTTCCCTCCGGATCGCGGAGGCCATAGGGCGGGATGATCTGCTCGGGGCTGACAAAATCCCCGTGATAGGGCGTAGGGTGCCCTTCCGCCAGGGAACCGAAGCCCTCACCGCTGCATTCCAGCCGGTTGTCAATGATGACCCGGGGCTGCAGGGTGCGCACCATATCCATTAGCTCCGTGGCCTTCCACTTCTCGCCTCGCAAATCGTCGTATGAGAAGTCAAACCAAAGTACATCCAATTTGCCATAGTTGGAGCAGATTTCCCGCACCTGACCATGCATGAATTCCAGATAGCGATCCCAGTCCCGGTTTTCGTTGCTGTACTCCAGCCGGTTGCGCATGGGATGGATTCTATCCCCATAATGGACGAAATCCTCGTGATACCAATCCAGCAAGGAGAAATACAGGCCCACTTTCAGGCCCTCTGCCCGGACCGCCTCCACAAACTCCTTCACCAAATCCCGGCCGCATTTGGTGTTTGTGGATTTAAAGTCCGTCAGCTGGCTGTCGAACAGGCAGAAGCCATCGTGGTGCTTGGCCGTCAGCACCACGTATTTCATGCCGGCCTGCTTTGCCAGTTTCGCCCATGCCCTGGGATTATAGTCCTTGGGATCAAACTCCTCAAAGTAACGCATGTAATCCTCTTTTGGAATCTCTTCGTAGCTGCGTACCCACTCTCCTCTAGCAGGGATGGAATATACGCCCCAGTGGATAAACATGCCAAATCTGGCGTCCAAAAACCACTTCATACGGGCTTCATATGCTTCACGCTCAAACTGATACATGGGTCATTCTCCTTTAAATGTGGCCTTGGCCAGTTGATAGAGTGTTGTCACAGAGGCGCCAGTTGCCCCCTCTGCTTGGAAGGCCCACACCGGTGGAACCGTCCAGGCTGTTCCGGCGATATCCAGATGAATCCAGGGGCGCCCCTCCACAAAGCGTTTCAGGAACAGCGCCGCCGCAATGGTGCTACAACTCCCGGGCAGGTTCTTGATGTCCGCAATTTTGCTGTCCACCAGCTTCTCGTACTCCGGATAGGTGGGCAAGCGCCAATAGCGCTCGCCTGTCACGTCAGACGCCCTGGAAAAGGTCTCATAGAATGGGTCATCATTGCTGACCGCTCCGGCACAGCTGAACCCGAACATGGCGCAGACTCCCCCGGTCAGGGTGCCCAAATTCACCAGCTTTGAGACCCCTTCCCTGCGAATGGCATAGGTGATGGCATCCGCCAGGATCAGACGGCCCTCCGCATCGGTATTCTTCACCTCGATAGTCAGGCCTGACATGGATTCGATCACATCCCCAGGCAGCAAGCTGTCGTTGGATATGCGGTTCTCACAGGAAGGGATCACCGCCGTCACATTGGCCTTGATCCCGTTCTCCGCCAGGGCCAACAGGGCACCGCCTACTGCGGCCGCGCCCGCCATATCCCCCTTGATCCCGGACATGCTGTCCGCCGGTTTCAGGCAGTAACCGCCGGAGTCCACCGTCGCACCCTTGCCGATATAGCCCAAGACCTCCCGGCTCTCCGGCGCGCCATGATAGCGCAGGACAATGAGCCGGGCGGGGTTGGCACTGCTGTTGCCAACGGCCAGGAGGGCGGCCATGTTCAGTTCCGCCAACCGGGAAGGCTCCAGGACCTCCACCTCCACAGGCAGGCTCCGGGCTGCCTCCTGCCAGCGCTCTGCAAACAGGGCGGGGGTCAGCCGGTTAGCAGGCTCATTCACCAAGTCCCGGGCGAACAAAATCTGCCTCGCTACTGCTTTTCCCTGCGCCAATGCTGTATCCGCCTCTGCCGTCCAACGCTCTGCATGGAGATAGGCCATGGGAGCCGGTCTCTTGGCGCAGTGCTTATACTTGGGGAAGTCATAGCTGCCGCCATACCATCCCTCCGCCAGGTCAAACAAGCCCCGGACCCCCAATCCTTCCAACACAAAATCCACTTCCAGGGTACAGCTGGCGATATCCGCCTGCATCAGCACCTGAACGGTCTTGCCAAAGGCCTCCTTACAGGGGATATGACCCCAAGCTGCCTGTTCCCCCAGGCCCACCACCAGGGTCCCGGTCTGATCCTCCTTCAGATACAGCCAGGTTTTCAAATAATCCCGTCCGAACTCATAGCGGACCCGAACCTGACTGTCCTGACCATTTTCGAATTCTATCATAATCTGATCTCCTGTTTCAAATGCGAAGGGCATTGTTCTTTCTTTAAGCACCCTTTTTCGAATGCCCAACGGATTATATCACAAACATTTCCGTAAGAAAAGTAGTCTGGCTTTTTTCAGAAAAAAAGCTCCAAGAATCGAGCTGTATTCTTGGAGCTTCATAACCGCCATCCTTAGGCAGGTTCAGTTTTATGATACAGAGCAATTATTGGAACTTCTCTGCGTAGTGGCACTTCACCTGGTGTCCATTGCCAAAATCCCGAAGCTCAGGCTTCTCGCACTTGCACTGGTCCGTACAGTACGGGCAGCGGGTGTGGAACAGGCAACCGTCGGGGGGATTGGTAGGACTGGGCAAATCACCTTTCAGGATAATGCGCTCCTTCTTCACCGTGGGATCAGCAATGGGAACTGCGGAGAGCAGCGCCTGGGTATAGGGATGCAGGGGCGTGTTATACAGGTCACGCTTATCCGCAATTTCCACGATGGTTCCCAGATACATGACGCCAATGCGGTTGGAGATCATCTCCACAACACTCAGGTCATGGGAGATGAACAGATAGGTCAGATTGAACTCCTCCCGCAGCTTCTGCATCAGATTCAACACCTGGGCTTGGATGGACACGTCCAGTGCGGAAACCGGCTCGTCCGCGATAATCAGGCGGGGGTTCACCGTCAAGGCCCGGGCAATGCCCACGCGCTGCAGCTGGCCGCCGGAGAACTCATGGGGATACCGCTCGCCATGGAGCTTATTCAGGCCGACGATCACCATCAGCTCCTGAACCTTTTTCAGACGCTCGCCGGCACTGAGCTGAGTGTGGATCAGCAGGGGCTCTCCGATCAGGTCCTGAATCTTAATTCTGGGATTCAGGGATCCATAGGGATCCTGGAAAATCATCTGGATATCCTTCCGGAGGGGACGCATCTCCTTTTCCTCTAGCTTGGAGATGTCCTTTCCGTCAAACCAAACCTCACCGCTATCAGGTGTCAGCAGGTGGTTGACCAGTCGTCCGGTGGTGGACTTGCCGCAGCCGGACTCACCCACCAGGGAGAAGGTCTCGCCGGGATAGATGTCAAAAGAGACATCATTGACCGCGTGGACAAACTTTTTCTTCCCCCCCAGGCCCTTGCTTGCCTGGAAGGTTTTCACCGCATGCTTAACCGAAACCAGGGGTTCGCTCATGCTCCATCGCCCTCCTTTTCCAGCGTTTTAAACAGATGGCAGCGGCACTTTCTGCCTTCGCAACCGGGAACCGGCTCCAGCTCAGGCTCTTGGCTTCTGCAGATGTCCCGGGCATACTTACAGCGGGGCGCAAACTTGCAGCCCTCGGGCATCACGGACAGATCCGGCACATTGCCAGGGATGGACGGCAGCTTGGTCACATTGCTGCCGATCTTGGGCACGGAGGCGATCAGGCCCCTGGTATAGGGATGAATGGGAGTTGCAAACAGGTCCTCCACCGGCGCTTCCTCCACAATACGGCCGGCATACATGACAATCACCCGGGAACACATCTCCGCCACAACGCCCAGGTCGTGGGTAATCAGCAGGATGCTGGTGCCCTTTTTCTGCCGGATTTCCCGCATCAGCTCCAGAATCTGGGCCTGGATGGTCACATCCAGGGCGGTGGTGGGCTCATCAGCGATCATCAGCTCCGGTTCGCAGGACAAGGCCATCGCGATCATAACACGCTGGCTCATGCCGCCAGAGAGCTGGTGGGGAAAGCTGCGCAGAGTGTTCTCCGGATCCGGAATACCCACGGACCGGAGGACGTTAGAGGCCTGTTTTCTGGCCTCCGCCTTGCTAATCTTGTTATGGAGCAGGATAGCCTCCATCAGCTGCTTATCCACACGCATGCAGGGATTCAGGGAGCTCATGGGGTTCTGGAAAATCATGGAGATGCGTTTGCCGCGGATGGACCGCAGCTCCCGCTCGGAACACTGTACCAAATCCATGTTGTCAAAGAGCACCTGGCCCGCCGCAATGCGGCCCGGCGTATCAATAAACAGGCCCATAATGGAAAGGGATGTCACCGATTTACCGCAGCCGGACTCGCCCACAAGCCCCAAGATCTCGCCCTTTTCAATGTAGAAAGTGACATTGTTGACCGCAGTGACCGCAGTCGTTTTGTTGGTCTTGAACTCTGTGCAAAGTCCTTTTACCTCTAAAATTTTTTCTTCCATGGTGCTCACTCCTTACTTCAGCTTTGGATCCAGCGTATCACGCAGGCCATCGCCCAGCAGATTGAATGCCAGAACCGTCAGGAAAATCATAATGCCAGGGAAAAGCACCAGATGGGGTGCAGTCGTGATGTAGTTACGGGCAGTGGACAGCATGGCGCCCCACTCGGGAACGGTCACGTCCGCACCGAAGCCCAGGAAGCTCAGGGAGGCCGCCGCCAGGATCGCGGTGCCGATACGCATGGTGAAGTTGACGATCATGGACTGGATGGTGCCGGGGAAAATATGCACCCAGAGGATGCGCCGGTCCGTACAGCCCAGGGATCTTGCCACCTCCACATACAGCAGATTCTTCACCGAGATTGTGGCGCTTCGCATGATTCGGGCAAAGGAAGGAACCGTAAACACAGCCACTGCGATGATGACGTTTGCGGTACCGGAGCCAAGGATTGCCACGATTGCAATAGCCAGCAGAATGTCAGGGAATGCAAACAGGATATCGCTTCCCCGCATGACCAGGGCCTCTACCCAGCCGCCATAATAGCCCGCCCAAAGGCCCAGGATGGTGCCCAATGCCGTGCCGATAATAACAGCGGACAGGGCGCAGGCCAGGGACAGCCGGGTGCCAACCAGAATCCGGCTGAGCACGTCACGGCCAAACTCATCTGTACCGAACAAGTGGGTGGAGGATGGGCTGGCCAACAAAGCATAATAGTCCGGTGTTGAAGGGTCATAGGGAGCAATCCAAGGGGAGATAATTGCCACAATAATCAGGAGCAGGATAAAAACCAGGGAGACAACGGCGGTCTTGCGTTTCAGGAACTTCTTGGCATATTCCTTCATACGGGGCTGTGCCTTCGGCAATACTTCTTCCGATTGGAAATCCTCGTTCTCGATTATGATTTTGCTATTCTCTTCAGCCATAGTCTCACCCCCTTAATCGTAGCGTACTTTGGGATTCAGTACGCCATAGAGCAGGTCAACGATCAGGTTGACTGCGATATACTCAATGGAAAAGAACATCAGGAGCGCCTGCACAACCTTGTAATCCCGGTTGCCAATGGACGTCACCAGCAGACGGCCCAGGCCGTTTATGGAGAAGATGGTCTCCACCATGACGGAACCGGTGAGCAAGCCGCCAATTTGCAGGCCCGCAACGGTAACAACCTGGATCAGAGAATTCTTAAACGCATGGCGGAGCATGACGAAGAACTCCCCCAGGCCCTTGGCCCGGGCAGTGCGGACATAGTCCTCCTTCAGGGTTTCCAGCATGGACGATCGGGTAAACCGCGCCAGGATTGCCATGATGCCGCAGCCCATGGTAAACGCCGGCAATATGTAGCCGCCCGGAGAGTCCAGTCCGCTGACAGGCAGCCAGCGCAGCTTGACGGCAAAAAGCTGGATGAGCATCAGGCCCAGCCAGAACTGCGGCACCGAAATACCTGAGATGGCAACAATCATGCCCACATAGTCCAAAATCTTCCCTCGATTTACGGCGGAGATAATGCCGATGGCGATACCGATAATAGTGGACCAGATCATGGCGCAGATGGTAAGCTTAATGGTGGCAGGAAAACGGATTACCAGCGTGTCCCAAACGGTTGCGCCATTGTAGATGGAGTTACCCAGGTCTCCCGTTAAAAGGCCCTTCATATAGAGCAGATACTGCTGGGGAAGGGGCTTGTCCAGACCCAGCTGTACCCGCACGAGTTCGACCTCCGCGCTGGTTGCTTCCTTGCCAGCCGCCAGTCGGGCCGCATCACCAGGAATCAGGTGAATGAACATAAAGACCAGAAATGAAATTGCTAAAAGTAGCGGGATTGCACTTAATATTCGTTTGACAGCATATCTGCCCATAAGTCCTAGCTCCTTCCTCTATTTTTGATACACAACTGCCATTCTGCGCCCGTCGGCACAGAATGGCAGTTGTTTCATATCAGATTTAGAATATCCGATCCGAAAAGAATCTTACTGAGCGATGGAAGCGGTGTTGTAAATGATACGTCCATCAGGAGCCACGCTGACGCCAGAGACATAGGACTGGGAACCAGTGAGAATTTGATCGACTGCCAGGAAAATCCAGGGGCACTCCTCCCAGGCGATTGCCTGAGCCTGCGCATACAGGTCAGTCAGAGTGTCAGGATCTGCGGTGGCCAGGGCCTCGTCCAGCAGGGAGTCAAACTCATCATTTCTGAAGTAAGCGGTGTTCGCGCTGGTGGGAGGAATGGATCCGCTGTACAGCAGGGCGCGGACGGAGGAGTCTGCATCGAAGGCGGAGGCGGACCAGTTGACGTACCACATCTGGATGGTGGCTTCATCTTCCTCAACATAGATATCAGCATCCATAGTGCCCGCGTCATAGGGGACAACGGTCACATTGATGTTGATCTGAGCCAGCTGCTGCTGAATAAAGGTTGCACCCTTGATCTCCTGGGTGGTGTTATCACACCAGATGGTCAGGTCAAAGCCATCAGCATAACCAGCTTCTTCCATCAGGGACTGAGCCTTCTCCAGGTCATAATCATAGGGGGTCTGCTCAGAGTAATAGGAGATGATTTCAGGGAAGACAGAGGTGGCCTCAGTGGCATAGCCAGAGTACATGACCTCGATGTATGCGTCCTTATCAACCGCATAGTTGATGGCCTGACGGACACGGACATCGGACAGGACATCCAGATCACAGTTCAGGGTGACATAACGCATGATGTTGGACTGAGACGCCGAGACGGTGATGCTAGCATTGCCGGAGACGGCTGCGATCTGGTCGGAAGTCATGGGATACACGAAGTCAGCCTCGCCGGTCTGCAGCATAGCGGTACGAGTACCTGCCTCAGGAACCTCCTGGATGGTCACAGAGTCAACACCGGGCAGCTCGCCCCAGTAATTATCGTTGCGAACCATGGTGGTGTGGTCACCCTCCACCCAGTCAGAATAGACATAGGGGCCAGTGCCGCAGGGATGATACATAATGTCGTTGCCATACTCCTCAATGCAGTTGGGGCAGATCATCTGGACCATGGCCAGTCTGTTCAGGAAGGAGGACCAGCCCTCTGCCAGGACGAACTCAACGGTGTACTCACCCACTGCAGTATAGGAGGCCAAACGGTTCATACGGGAGCCGTCATCCAGAGCCTTCGTCCAGGTATTGTACAAGGACAGGCCATTATCCGCATTGTAGATACGGTCGAAGTTTGCGACGACTGCGTCCGCGTTAAACGCAGTGCCGTCATGGAAGGTCACCCCCTCCTGCAGGGTGAAGGTGTAGGTCAGGCCGTCTTCAGAAATGGTCCAATCGGTGGCCAGCAGGCCAACGAAGTCCATATCGTCATCGAAGGTGACCAGGGTCTCATACATACCGCGGGTAGCAGAGATCGCGTTGGTGTCAGTGATGTTGTGAGGATCCAGGGAGCTGACAGAGCCCTCGATGGCGATGACGAGGTCGTTGTCAGCTGCGACGGAAACCTCCGTTGCATCCTGGATGTTGCCGCCGGAAGTGGCCTCAGTAGTTTCCGTCTCAGAAGCAGTAGCGGAGGACTCAGCAGTCTCTTCGTTGGTAGAGTTGCCGCCGCAGGCTGCCAGAGAGAAAACCATTGCCAGAGACAGCAACATGGCCAGCATTCTGGTGAACTTTTTCATTCTTCGTTCCTACCTTTCTTTTTCATTTTATATTTATAGCTTTGAGCCGGGCAGATACGCAAAAAGAGGATGATAATTATCAACCCTCTTGTTGCAACAAATATATTCAGTTCCTTCCATTTGTTGAATCAAGGGTTCAAACATGTTGAATCAAGATATCAAGATAGGTAAAAACCGCACTTGCTGCGCCCGAATCAAATCTATAAACCGTTTTATGCCGGTTTTAACCGTTTGCCTGCTGGATAAAATTTGCAATATCCTCTGCATGCGTCACAGAATAACGGTCCTCCGGCGGATAAACCGCACCGCCAAAATAAATGGCAGGATTGCCAACGGTGCTTCGGTCATAGGCGACACGGTGCATTGCCGCGTGCATGATATTCGTGCCGGTGATTTCACGGACCCAGGCGGCGTTCTCCGGCGTGATACCGGCGCCAGGCAGCACCTGGATCCGGCCAGCCGCCCGCCGGATCATGGCCTTGATGGTCATAATGCCCTCAGGAACCGTGGGCTTCTGACCGCTGGTCAGCACCCGGGTAATCCCCAGCTCAATGAGCTGCTCCAGCGCTTCCATCACATCGGGCACCACATCAATGGCGCGATGGAAGACGGACTCGCGATCACCGATCACCTCCAGCATCTTTTTGCAGCGCTCTATGTCCACAGTTGCATCCTCATGGAGAAAACCAAACACAATGCCGTCCGCGCCATTGTCCAGCAGGATGCGGGCGTCCTCCAGCATCGTCTCGAATTCAACATCCGTATAGCAGAATCCCCCTTCCCGAGGGCGAACCATGCACATTACCTTCAGTTCCGGCACATGGCGCTTGACAACACGCAATTCGCCCACCGTGGGCGTCAGGCCTCCGTGAAACAGGTCAGAGTTCAACTCCACTCGCTTCGCTCCGCCCTGCCAGGCCGCAATGGCATCTGCGGCAGAACCGCAGCAGGCCTCAAAACAAATCTGTTCCACTTTATCACCTCTGTATATTTTCGCAAATCCTTCCTGAATTTAAAATCCTTTATTGTTTAAAATTATATAGTCTCCATATTCAAATTTCTATCAAAATGTGCTATAATAATATAACAATTTTCCGTTTTTGCAAGTTTGGAGGGATCATCTTGTATCAACTGATGCTCCAGGAAAATCTGCTGGAAATCATCTCCTACCAGAACCCCTGCTTCACAATCCGCGCATATGAGGGAACCCTGTACGAATATCTGAATCATGCAGTCCCCACCCATTGGCACAGCGAAATTGAGTTCATTTATATCAAAGAAGGTCAAGCAATTTACCATGTCAATGAGCAAAAAATCCCAATCAAGGCCGGAGAGGGACTGCTTATCAACTCCAACCGCCTGCATTATGGCTATTCCCCCGACGGAAGTGATTTTACTTACGCCGTTTTGCAGTTTCAGCCAGATTTTATTCAAAATTCCACAATCCGCCAAAAATACCTGAATCCCCTGATATCGGACATGGGCCGGGACTCCTATTTCTTCGACCCCTCCATCCCCTGGCAGGCGGAGCTGCTGGACAAGCTGGAGACCCTGATCCACATCAATCTCCAACAGCCCACGGATTTCGAGCTTCAGACCCAGGTTCTGTTCTACTCCATTTTACATATAATGAGTGAGCGCTATGTGATCCGCACCCAGATTAACAGCGGGGTTTCCACACATATTCTGGCGCTGCAGGACATGCTGACCTTTATTCAGGACCATTTTTCCGAGCGCATCAGCCTGGACGACATCGCCGCCGCAGGCGCCATGTGCCGGAGTAAGTGCTGCGCGCTTTTTAAACAGGTGCTCCAGCAAAGCCCCATGGACTTTACCCAGTCTTTCCGGATTCAGAAGAGCCTGAACCTGCTCCTTGGCACCGATCTTGCCATTACGGAAATCGCCAGCATCTGCGGGTTCAGCAGCCCCAGCTATTATGTGGAGGTCTTCCACCGCTGGATGGGCACTTCTCCGAAAAAATTCCGCACCTCCGTTCAAAAGGGGATTCCCCCCGCAGCTCCCTCAAATCCATAGGCACAAAACGCTACAGCTTATCCGCGCCTTCCCGCTTTACTAGGACTACTGCCCGGCTGCCCAGTTGGCGGTAAATTTTCATGAACTGCCCCCGGGGCACCACCTGGTTGAAATCCAACGGGTCCGCCACATAAAAATTCTCCTCATCCATGCCACAGAGCACCATGCAGTGGAGCTGGCGGAACACCCGATGCTTCCGCCCGCCGGGCAGCGGATAACTGCCGCAGGGGTCGAACTGAATATCCTGAAAGTGCAGGGACGCCCAGAAGATCACCGGACGGCCCTGTTCCAATTGGGCGGCCAGCTCCCCCTCCTCTGCCCCAGTCAGATCCAGGGGCTGCCAAAGTTCTCCTGCTCCATGGTCAGTCAGCCAGCGCCGGGCGGCCTCCACAATGGGACCCGCAAAGCAGTAATACCCCGTCTCTGGCGTGCCGTCGTCCAGACGGGGATTGCCCATGTAAAACTGGTCCGGGTCCGCGCCGTACCATTCCCGGCTTTTGGGCAGATAATGGTCAGCCAGGTCGCACTTGTCCGCCGGAAACCCCAGATAGTTTAGAACCTCGCACAGGCTTGTGATCTCGCAGCCATTGGGCAGCTCCGGATTTTGCAGGATCTGAGGGACAGAAAGCATAATTTTCATGGAAACACCTCATTTCTATTTTTATTTTACCTGATTTCTTCCAACAAAAGAAGGGGGAAGATTCACAGTTTTGCGGCGCTTTTGACCGACGCTTCGCCTTAAAAGGTCAAATCTTCCACTAAAATGTGGGTGTTTCCCCTGAAAAGTGCAAGAATTCACTAGTAAAATTTCACAAACCAGCATTTCCTTTTTCAATTGGTTTGTACAAATTTGGAGAAATGCGCAAAAAATACTTGTGCGATGGGCTTCAAGATGATAAACTGAACAATAAGAGATGCAAGGGCGCATGCTTTGAAGCATGCGCCTTTTGCAAATCGATGCCAAAATTTGTAAGCGAAACGAGGGAGGAAAGAAAATGAAAAGATTTCTTAGCATCCTGTTGAGTTCTGCCCTGCTGATTTCCCTGCTGGCGAGCTGCAGCTCCTCTTCGGGCAACAGCAACACCACAGAGGAAAGCACGCCCGCAGACACAGCATCCACGGAATCCACAGACAGCGTCTCCACCAGCTCAGATGCCCTGCAGGTCGCTTGGACCGCTGATATCCAAACCCTTGACGTCCACCAGACCACCGCAGACTATGGAATCCCCCTGAACATCTATGACCGCATGTTTGAGATCCAGCTGAACGACGACGGCTCCACCGAGTTGGTCAACAGCCTGGTGGAGGACTACACCGTCTCCGAGGACGGCCTGACCTATGAGTTCACCCTCCGGGATGACGTCAAGTTCTCCGACGGCACCTCCCTGACCGCTTATGACGTCCAGTTCTCCCTGGTCCGTCTGCTGGCCCTGGACACCTCTGTCCAGACCGATTTCGCCGCCTGCATCCTGGGCGCCGATGAACTCATTGCCGCAGAGGGCTATTCCTATGACGACACCTGTGAGGGTATTGTTGTCACCGACGACACCCACTTCACTATCACCCTGGCTTACCCCTTCGCCGGCTTCCTGTATCAGCTGGCAACTCCCGCCGGCAGCATCTATTCCCAGGCCGCCGTGGAGGCCGCCGGGGACAGCTACGGCACAGACTACACCACCGCCATCGGCTCCGGCCCCTATGTGGTCACCTCCTGGACCCGGGATAGCGGCATGACCTTGGCCTATAACGAGTATTACTGGGGGGAAACTCCTGACTTTACCGAGGTCAACATCCAGATCATCCCAGACTCCTCCACCCTGAGCATGATGTTCCAGAACGGCGAGATCGACATTCTGGACTGCGACTATCTGGACTCCGCCGTGGTTTCCTCCACCTATAAAACCGACGCTTACGCTGACAAGCTGGTGGAGGCAAACCGCCTGGGCACCTCTTACATGGCGCTCAACGAGAACAATGAGTATTTGTCCGACGTCAACGTCCGTAAGGCAATCCAGATGGCCATTGACCGGGAGTCCATCCTGACCGCCATCTTCGACGGCGACGGCACCATTCCAGACGGCATCTATCCCAACGGCCTGATCGGCTTCTCCGAGGAGAATCAGGGTTGGCTGGAGTATGATCCCGAGGGCGCCGTGGCCCTGCTGGAAAGCGCCGGCTACACCAAGGATGCTGACGGCTACTACTTTGCTATGGAGATTGCCAACGACAATGACAACTCCACCAGCCGGGTCAATGTCATCCAGGTAATCGCTGAGAACTTACAGGCAATCGGCATCAACTGCACCATCGAGAACTATGACCACGCCACCTGGCTGGATCTGCGCAATGACGGCGAGCTGACCTCCTATGTCTCCACCTGGACCGCTGACTATAACGATCCCGACAACTTTATCTACACCTTCTTCGGCACTGAGGCCAACACCAAGCAGCGCAGCCTGAACTACACCAACACTGAGGTCATGGAACGCGTTAATGCTGCCCGGGCCATCATCGACGATGAGGAACGTCTGGCTGAGTACGCCGCCCTGGAGTATCAGATCATTGCTGAGGATGCCGCCTGGGTGCCTCTGTACTGCAACAGCCATCTGTTCGTCGTCAGCGATAGAATTGCAAGCTTTACCCCCCACTGGGCCGGTTACAGTGACTTCTACTTCGCAGGTATCACCAAAGCTTAATTTCTCCAAATCCTTCAAGCTGACCGCGACTTAGGTTGCGGTCAGCTTTCCTTTTTCGCCAGCAGGTGCAAGAAAAGGTGTTTTTTCTTGCATTTAATCTTTATCTGCTGTGCTTTTTATGATATAATAGCACCATCGTGCGATCTGTTTAAAATAACACAGCTCCATTTTCCGGTGGCTCCGGAGATCAATAGAAAAGGAGAGATATGCCAAGATGAAACAAGTCATAAAACGCATTTTAGGGATGATCCCTGTTATCATCGGCGTGATCCTGCTTATATTTCTGATGCTGCGCATTATTCCCGGCAATGCCGTCGCTGTCCTTCTGGGCGATCATGTCAGCCAGGATACCATTGACCGCCTCACTGCGGCGATGGGCCTGGATCAGCCGATGTGGAAGCAGTTCATCACTTATATTGTGAATATGCTCCACGGCGATTTTGGCATCAGCTATAAATACAGCCTTCCGGTCACGGACATGATCAAGGAAGCGCTCCCCTACACCGTCAAGTTGACGCTGATGGCGATTATCTTCGCCTGGGTGATCGGCCTGGTGGCTGGCATCATTGCCGCCATTCGCCAAAACCGTCTGCCGGACCGCCTGTTCATGGGCTTCGCCCTGATGGGTGTTTCCATGCCGGTCTTTATGACCGCCTTGTTCCTGCAATACCTTTTGGCCTTCAAGCTGCAGTGGTTTTCACTGACTTCGGACGACTCCTTAATCAGTATGGTTCTCCCTGCCATCGCGCTGGGATGGAATAGCGCCGGCAGCATCGCCCGGATCACCCGTTCCAGCCTGCTGGAGGTCATGCAGGCGGACTACATAGACACCGCCCGGGCCAAGGGCCTTGCCAAGCAGGCCGTCATCCTGGGCCACGCCCTGAAAAACTCCATGTTGCCGGTCATCACCATGATGGCGCTGCAGCTGTCCAGCATGCTGTCCGGCGCTGTGATCACCGAGAGCATCTTCGGCATTCCCGGCATTGGCCGCCTGGCCACCACTGCAATCACTAACCGGGATATGCCGGTCCTCCAGGGCACCGTTATTTTTACCACATTCATTGTGATTGCGGGCAATCTTCTGGCCGACCTGCTCTATTCTGTGCTGGACCCGCGTATCAGAAAGGGGAATTGAACAATATGAAAGAGACAGAGCTTGTTACTTCCTCTGAAGAGTTAAAAAGTCAGGTCGGAGAAAAGGACGGCATCAAAGAAAAACTGATCCGAATGTGCCGCCAGAACAAACTGGCCGCTTTCTCCGCCATCTTGATTGTGCTTATCATCCTCCTGGCAATCCTGGCCCCTGTGGTGGCCCCCTATGGCGAGGCGGAGCAGGACCTGCTGAATCGCTTGCAGCCCCCCTCCACCGCCCACTGGTTCGGCACCGATGAGCTGGGCCGGGACGTCTTTACCCGCATCCTGTATGGCGCCCGGGTCTCCCTGACCATCGGCATTATGCCCAGTATCATCGCCCTGGTGGTGGGCGTCACCCTGGGCCTGCTGGCAGGCTATCTGGGTGGCGTTGTGGACTACATCATCATGCGTCTAGCGGATATCATGCTGTCCATCCCCTCCCTGCTCCTGGCCATGGTGGTCATGTACACCCTGGGCTCCTCCACCGCGACCTTGTTTATCGCCCTCTCCCTGGTCAACTGGGCCAGTGTGGCCCGGGTGGTGCGGAGCCAAACCCTGAGCCTGAAGGAGACCGAGTATGTGGAGGCTGCCCGTTCCATCGGCGTCTCCAGGTGGACAATCATGCTCCGGCACATTATGCCCAATTGCATTCCCAGCTTGATCGTCCTCTTCACCCTGAACATTCCCTCCGCCATTTTGTCCGAAAGCTCCCTGAGCTTTCTGGGAATCGGCGTCCAGCCCCCCCAGGCCTCCTGGGGCCTGATGGTCAATCAGGCAAAGGAGTTTCTGTTCACCTCGCCTTGGCTGTGCCTGGCTCCCTGCCTGTCCATCATGGTGGTGGTGCTGGCCTTCAACTTCCTGGGCGACGGCCTGCGTGACGTGCTGGACCCCTATATGAAGAATTAGCAAGGAGGCGGGAAATCATGGAAAACGAAAACAATATTCTGGAAATTCGGGATTTAAAATCCTATTTCTTCACCGAAAAGGGGGTTGCCCCCGCAGTGGACGGCCTGAATTTGGATATTCCCAAGGGGAAGATCATCGGCCTCGTAGGGGAGTCCGGCTGTGGCAAGAGTATGACCGCAAAGTCCATTATGGGCCTATTGAAATATCCCGGCCGGATTGCCGGGGGCAGCATCCTATTTAACGACACCGACCTGACCCAATTTAAGGACAAGGAACTGCGAAAGCTCTGCGGCAACGAAATCTCTATGATCTTCCAGGAGCCCATGACCAGCCTGAATCCGGTGCTGAAGGTGGGCCGCCAGGTTCGGGAGACCCTGCTGGTACACAACCGCTCCCTGAGCAAGGAGGAGGCAAAGCGCCAGGTCATCGAGATGTTTGCCCGGGTGGGCATTCCTGAGCCGGCAAAGCGCTATGACTGCTATCCCCATCAACTGTCCGGCGGCCTGCGCCAGCGGGTCATGATCGCCATGGCAATAGTTTGCAAGCCCAAGCTGCTGATTGCGGATGAACCCACCACCGCTTTGGATGTGACCATCGAGGCCCAGATTCTGCGGCTGATAAAGGAGCTTCAGGCCGAAACCGGCATGAGTGTGCTGATTATCACCCACAATCTGGGTGTGGTGGCCGAGATCTGTGACTATGTATACGTCATGTACGCCGGAAAGATCATGGAGAAGGCCGAGACCTATGAGCTCTTCGATCACACCGCCCATCCCTATACCCAGGGCCTGCTGGCCTCCATCCCCCGCATTGGCCGCAGCACAGAGCGTCTGCACACCATCCCCGGCGTAGTGCCCAATCTGCTCCACCTGCCCGCCGGTTGCGCCTTCTGCAACCGCTGTGAATGCGCAGACCAGCGCTGCCATCAGGAAAAACCCGATCTGAACCAGGTTGCAGAGGGTCATTATTCCCGCTGCTTCCGCTGCGAATCCGGGAGGGAGGAACAGGCATGAGCGAGATCAAAAAGGAAGTTTTACTGGAAGCGGAGGGCCTGACCAAAGAGTTTGAAACCTCCAGCAGGTCTCAAAAAGTCCATGCAGTCACCGATGTCAGCCTTGAGATTTATAAGGGCGAAACCCTGGCCCTGGTGGGCGAGTCCGGCTGCGGCAAGAGCACCCTGGGCCGCACCCTGATTCGCATGCTGCCCGCCACCGCCGGCAAGATTCTCTTCCATGGGCAGGACATCACCGCCATGACGGAAAAGCAGTTCAAACCCATCCGCCCAAAGATGCAGATGGTGTTTCAGGATCCCTATGCCAGCCTGGACCCCCGTATGACCGTCCGGGATATCATCGCAGAGCCCCTAAAAACCTACAAAATCTGCAAGACCAAAGAGGAAACCACGCAGCGGGTCATGGAGCTGATGAAGGCGGTGGGCGTCCCCACGGAGTTCCTGAACCGCTATCCCCACCAGTTCTCCGGCGGCCAGCGCCAACGCATTGGCATTGCCAGAGCCATCGCTCTGCATCCGGAGCTGATCGTCTGCGACGAACCGGTCTCCGCCCTGGACGTGTCCGTCCAGAGCCAGGTGCTGAACCTGCTAAAGGACATACAGAAGAAGTTCCATCTGACCTATCTGTTCATTGGCCATGACCTGTCCGTTATCAACTACATTGCAGACCGGGTCTGTGTCATGTTCCTGGGCAGCATCTGTGAGATTTCCCCCAAGGAGGAGCTTTACGCCAAGCCCCTTCACCCCTACACCAGCTTTCTGCTGGACGCTATTCCCCAGGCGGACCCCCATCTCAGGAACAAGGAGCGCAAGGTTCTGACCGGAGAAATCCCCAGCCCGGTGAACCTGCCGTCAGGCTGCTATTTCCACACCCGCTGTCCCTACGCCACGGAGGAGTGCCGCAGGGTAAAGCCGGAGCTGAAAGCCTACGGAGATCGTCACTGCGCCTGCCATCACACCGGCGAATTTTAATTTCATATCAATGAGCAAAGGCTGCTAAGCTCGAAAGTCTACGTCCAGCAGAAGGAAATGTATGATAACGACAGATATTTCTGTCAGGACCGGATCTTCTAGTCTTGAGCAGCCTCTTTTCCCTCCTATTAAGCAGGGAGAAACGCTCCAATCCGATTGAATTTGGACAGAAACAGCACCTTTTCATTGAAAATAAAACGGTATATTTCACTGGTATACTGTGATCCACAGTCAGAATGGATAATAGTTCCTTCTAATGACGGATAGGCAGTTAGAGCGTTCCCTTCTGTATACCCGTCAAAACTCATTTAGTTTTTCCCTCAGGCACGCCAAAGCAATCGCACTGAGAGTAAAGCTGTCGATCATGTCCCCCGACTCTGCCAGCATTCTCAGTTCTTCTCGGGTCAACATTCTGTATTCTTGGATTGATTCCTTCTCATCCTGTTTCCCGAAACGGCATTCAGCGGGGAACTCAGCAAGAAAAACAAATACCTGATCCGAACTCATTCCGGAATCCGGACATATCTTCCCAAGATATTCCAGTTCTGCTGCGTTAATCCCTGTTTCTTCCTTTAGTTCTTTTTCTGCATTTTCCTCTGCCGTAAGCCCATATTCCCCAAACCCTCTCGGTATCTCCCACACCCATCTTCTCAGACTGTGCCTGAAATGCCGCAAAAGTAATATTTTCCCGCCGCCAGTCGGAAGAACCGCCACGGCATTTTCCCTTCTGCGCGGAATAATCCGGATATAACTCCCCCTGCTCTGATCCGGAAATACCACTGCGTCCCGGACTAGCCTGACATACTCATCCTCATAGACAATTCCGGCCTCTCTGTGCAGCTCTCTCTCCAATTCTCTGATTTCCTTTGGGTCCGTGAGAATGCGGATTTCCCCCTGTTCTCCGCTGTTTCTGAACAGTTCCGGTTCTGACTCCATCAGCTTTATGTAATCCTCATTCATACACTCTCGCCTCCGACAAATCTGTTTTTCAACCTTTCATATACAAAACTGCCCGTTTCGTGAGTCCATCCTTGAAAAAGACGTATCTCTGTAAGAAAGCAGTTTTCCCAACCGCTCTCAGAGATGTCTCCGCATACATAGTCGATCGTGATCACCTGTTTGCGGTTTCCGGGCAGCAGTTCATTCTCCGTAACGCACGGTTCCCGCTCTTCCTGACAGAAAACAGTTCTTATCTCTTTTGCCCCGATCCGGTAAATGATTGTCACTGCTCCTTTTTGTTCCTTCCAACCCAGTCCGGGCAGAGTCCGGCGGGCAGCCGCGATCCATTTCTGATACTCTTCCCATACAGCTCGGATATAGCTGAAGTCAATATCCCACTGGCTTGCCCGGTTGTCCGCGTCTTCTACAAGCCGAATATATTTCTGCCACTGAGGAAGATTTCTCATTGCCTCCACCAGATCCAGCGTCAGATCCGAATTTGAGATCAGCGGAACATCTCTGAGAAACATTTCCGGATGAAATGAGCCGGCTGCATATACCAATTCTTCCGCCGATACTTCCCTGCCTCCCGGAGCGGCCGCCATCTCATCATCCATCACCGGGTTAACCTGTACGTCTCTGGGGATAATAGGTTTGATGCCAAATGCTTCTGCAAAGTTCAGATTATATCTCATGTCGATCATCTGCTTCAGCTCCCGAGCGAACCACTTCCTGCTGCTAATGCGGCAATCTACAGTCTCTGTGCCTTTCTCGATGATATGATCTATATAAAACTGATTCCTAGTGTAACCTTCTCCGGTTTCTTCCCGGGTGCGTATCGCTCTCCGTTGTATCTGCTTCCATTTTCTCTTCATTTTTTCCGCCTCTTCTTCTGACAGAGAAAAGGCACTGACCATTTCTTCCATCCTGTATTTATTCTCTGCTGTTGTCACGCAGTAATTATGAAAGGGAAAACTCAGTAGTTTATCCGTCTCTATCTCATTGGTCCTGTCATCTTCCCAGTCCATCCGAAGACCGTATGTCACATGTTCCGCACACAGCTGCTTCCATGCTTCCCAGTCCGTATTTCCATAAGCGGTCTCCTCACAGGGCATCTGTTCTCGGTACAGCACCAGAAGAACCGAGCCGTTCTCCAGCAGACGGCAGAACGATTCGTATTCTCTTGTCCCTTTTGCCTTATACCAGCGTATAAACACCATACTATTCTGGAGAAATGCACGGTTTACCAGAAGCTGCCGGGCATGAAGGAGTCCTCTGCAGATCTCCTGTCTCTGGAGTCTTTCCCTCTCAGCCCCCAGTTCATCCGACAGAAAACCGTGTTTCAGGAATCTTCCGTCATCATAGAAAGACACCGGACACCACTGGTTATCCATCACAAAAGGATATACTGCGTGCGGGGAGACCTCCCCAGGGCTTACCTGATAATAACGGATGAGCTTTCCTTCACTCTCTTTTTCAGTCAGTTTCGGAGCTGCATAGTGGTAAATATAGTCTGTCAGCTCTTCCGGGCGGAATTCGATCTCTGCAATTTCCGTTCCATCAGCCTTCCATTTTGGCAGGCCCATTTCTCTTCTGTAACTGTCATCTACCACCTCAGCCGGCCAGCTCCCTGCATACACAATGCGCCGGACAAAGCGCTCTGTAACGCCTCCGTAAAGCCACATGCCGATATTCTGACTCTTCATCAGAAGCGACCGCACCTGCTCCGGAAAATCCTCTATCGGAATCCGGTTCAGAAATACCGGCAGTATGACATAGGACGGATCCGTCTTCCGCCTCCTCGCAGCCATCTCAAGCTCACGCATAACTTCAGTCCGATCCTGTACCCCATAGCCGAGAAAGATAAGAAAGGCTCTGCTGCTCTGAAGTCTTTCGTCAATCACCGAACGCCAGTTCATGCCCGCGTCAATTCCTTCCCCCATCTGATCATACCAGAATCGAAATCCCTGAGTAGCCAGAATTCGCAGAATTCCCTCCACAATCCGAATATCCGTGCGCGAATAACTCACAAAAACAAACGGTTCTGTCCCTTTATATATGCTTAGTTCTGTTCTATCGATCTGCATCCGTTATCTCTCCTTACACATCTGGAAGCTGTCCTGCCTTGCACAATCGTCATAATTGACATTTTATATAGATCTTATATTTACAGTATACTGATACAGGTATGGCTTCGTCAAGAACAGCAAACTGGAAAGTGGTTTTTTGACAAGCCAGAACCCGGGAGTTCGTCCTCTGGCACATTACTGAACAGAATACGCAGGTGACCACGGCAGGTTTTGATTCATTTCCCACTTCTTTCCAGGTCAATACAGCATGGTCAGCGTCAGGGATACCCCGGTAAACAGCACCCAGGCCCGGGCGGTATTCTTCCCTGACCACAGGTAGATCAGGGTACAGACACAGCCCGCCAGCAGCACACAGATCAGCCAGGCGCTTTGGAACCGCAGGGGGGTAAATCCAAAGGCGCTGATATACAGATACAGCTTGGAGAACGCGGTCACAGCAAACAGGATGCTCTCCCCCAGCAGCAAAGTGCACATGGCCTTGGAGAGCAGCCGGCTTCGCACGGGCACCTCGCTGCTAACCACCACCACCCACAGCAGGGCAAAGTTCAGGGCCATAATCTTGCACAGCTCAAAGAATCCCTGTCTGGCGTACTCCGCCAGAGTGTAGACTCCAGGGGCTGTCTGGTGCAGGATCGCCCCAAAGAGATAACCCGCCTGAATGGCGAAAAAGGCCAGATAGAAGAGGACAAACACCCCCAGCAGCACATTCCACACTATACCAGGGATCTTTTGCAGCGCCGCCAGGAAGCTGGAAACTCCGCAGCTCTGCCTTTGCAGCGTTTCCGGCGTCTCCCGCATACTCCCGGCAATCAGGCTGTTCAGATAGGATCCAACCGGCAGACTCAGCAGAAACCGGAAGAGGAAGTTCATAATCACTGTGGAGTTCAGCAGCCTTTCCAGTCCGATTGCCGCCCGGAGATCCCCCAACAGTGCCTGAAATGTGCTGTCCGCCTGCATCAACAGGCCGCCCGCAATATAGAGAAAGATGGCGGCAATGCACAGGGCCAGCAGGGCATAGCCCACCCGTCTGAGGCTCCCCTTACAGCTTCGTTTCCGATGGGTCAGCCCCCACCAAAGGGAACGGATTTTCAGGGCGTAGTGCTTAAAGGGAAAGATGATGGCGCCATTTAGGGCATCCAGGGGCAGGAAGTGGCTGCTCCTCCCCTTCACCAGTTTACCGGTGCAGCAAAGCACCCAGTAAACGGCAAAGCAGTGGACAAAGAGCCAGATCCAGACGCTGTCGCTCCAAATTCGGCCCACCCGCAAGGGAATGACATTCCAAAAGGGCTTGCACTCTGTGACAAAGGTGATCACCCACAGGCAGATCAGCCAGATCCAGCTTTCCCAGGGCCGTTTTCTCCCCCGGGTATACAGAAGCTCCCAAGCTGTAAAGCCAGCCACAAAGATTAGGAACAGGATGCCTTGCCTTCCTACGTAGTAGCTGAAGATCAGATAGCCATACACTCTCCTTACTGTGTTGCTGAAGATCAGATCGACATACAGATAGGCCAGCACATAGCTGAACAAAGCGGACAGGATTTCTCTGGTATTGGAGGAAAACGGGGATGCTTGAGGGAGCTGAATTTGATTTTGGGGTGTGGAATCGGGAAGGGCGCCGTTTTCGGCTCTCTCATTTGGTTCACTCATATTAAATTCTCCTATCTATTACGAAGCAGTTTTCACTCCTGCCGCACATGGTCAGCCGTCGTCCCGGAACTCCAGGAGATCCCCTGGCTGGCAGCTTAGCTCATGGCAAAGTTCCATCAGGGTGGAAAAGCGAATGGCCTTTGCCTTGTTATTCTTTAGGATGGACAGATTGGCAGGCGTAATCCCCACCCGGGAGGCCAGCTCACCGGCGGAAATGGCCACTAACAGGAGCAGCGGAAAGACAGCCACGGCCCCTAGGGCACAGATAATCCCCACCGCAAAGCAGCACCAGCCGACCGCCTGCATTCCGGCCACATTTTCCTGCACAAATACCTGGCTGTTTCGCATTCGTTCCAGAAACCTCCAAAGATTCCACAGGACAATCCAGCCTGCAACACTGCACAGATAAAGCAGAATCAACAGATGGAGATACTGCCCGCCGCTGAGAAAGCCGGACTGCACCAAGTAATACCGGGTCATCCAGTAGGCGGAGACATCCAGTACCGCCAGCAGCAAGCCAAAGAAAATCACACAGACCCAGCTGAGGGTCACGCTCTTGGTTTGATTCCAGTTCATTCGGCAAATCCCCTTTCCGGAGCGCTGCCCTGGCGCTCCCTTTTACAGAAAGAATAGCACAGCATAATCCGAATGTCAATAAGATTTTATCGAAGTACGATAAGTTTTAATTGAGATTCAGAAAGAATTCTGTCCCAGCTCCCAGCCTAAAATAAAAAGTGCCAACCGGCCCAAGGACCAATTGACACTTCTTTTTCGTTGATTCAGTTAATCTCTCAGCTAGATGACACGCAGTCAATTTTAATGATCGCCTTATCGTCCGCATACGCGGCGTAAGGAGGCGCATCGAACCGCCCGGAATCCCGGATCATCTCCTCCGGGGTAAGCCGGCGCAGGGCATCGAGCTTGATATACCTGACATAGTCCGCCAGGCCATCACTGAGGAGCAGCACCGTGTCCCCTGGGTGTAGGTCCAGGGAGGCCTGCTCCATGAGTTGGGCCGCCGCCTCATCCCCATTGAAAATTCCATAGGCCAAGGGATGCTCCGGATGGTTGCAGATCTCGTCATAGCGGACGGTCTTGCTGACATCCCGCAGCTCCGCCGCTTCCAGGGAGAACTGCCGCCCAAAGAGGATTTTGCTGCTCCCCCGCAAAAGCGCCCCCAGGCAATCTCCCAGGCAGAGGTAATGAAGCACATTGTCCTGGATGACCGCAAAAATTCCCAGGGTCCCGGGATAAAAGACCCAGTTCTCCAGGGGCCTGCGTTTTCGATATTCCGACACCGCGGCGTTGGCCATCAGTGCCGCCTCCCGGAGCGCCTGATCCCCGTTATTCTGGCTCAGGTTCTGGCAAAGATAGCGGTAGGCGGTCTCCGCCACCAGGCTGGTGACCTCCGCGCTGGCGCTGGGGCCATCCTCATACTCCTTGTGTACGCGGGTAATTCCATCCAGCATCAGGTAAATCCCCCTGCCCGGATCACAGAGGATATAATCCTCATTGGGCTTATGAAACTCCCTGGTGTTCTTTCTCTGTGCAGTGACGGAGATAAATTTCAGCTTTTCCATGTGGCACCACCTCTCATATAACGGGAGTTTTCGGAAGATTCAGCTTCGGGAAGGTCTGCCGGATGGAATCATACAGGCTATCCATGTGGACATCTGAGTCCGGCGCGCCCTCCTTGGACGCAAAGGTTTTCTTATCCGGAAAAGCCTGGAAAAATGCCGTCATCCGGGAGGCATCCACATGATACTGATGCAGGACTTCCAGGCTAGTTTCCTGGATTGCCTTGAGCAGGATATCCACCGGCCTTGTCTTTCCCTCCAGGTTGACAGCAAAATACAGGGGCTGTCTTTCCGCAGACTGCTCCTGCTTTTGCAGGACAAACCGAATCTCCTGCTCCATCGCCTCGCTGAGCACCGTGTTCTTGCTGATGAAAAACAGGGCGCCGACGCAGTCCTTGTCCTCCATCTTCTCCGATACCTGTTCTGACCAATCTATGCCCACTCGCAACGCCTTGTCATACTGAAAGGGCACCTTCCGCCGGTATAATTCCACCAGATCACAGTAGACCGATTGGTAGTCCTTTGAACAATAGCAGATAAAGATGTAGCTGTTCCCCTTTTGCAGCCGGGGTACCGGCGGCGCGCACAGCTCCGGATCTGTCTCCAGGATTTTTTTCTTCATCCCCGCTACTTTTTCCTCTGAAAGATCATCGAAGGGGTCCGGTGAGATCCGCTCCTGCAGGGTGGTGTCGATCCGGGAAATTAGCCCACTGTACAGGGTGCTATCCTCGATGGTATGACTCCCCTCCCCGTCCAGCCAATCTATGGCGGTAAACACGCGTGCCCGCGCCTCTTTGCAGACCTCAGCAAAGAGGTTCGGATCCCTCAGGTTCAGGTTCGAGTAAAACAAAAGCTTGCCCTTCAGATAATGGTATTTGGAATAGCGGGGGCTGTACGCAATGGCTTGATCGATATATCCCGCTGCCCGCTGGACAATCTCGGCTTCCACCGGCTTCTCCTTCTCCAGCATGGTGCAAACCGTGGAAGCGTAGGAAATCATGACGCCGTAATTGACAATTCCCCGGGCCTTCAACTGGTTGAGGGCGTTTAAATCCGCTATCAAAGCAGCACTGTATCGCCCATCCCGCTTATAGTAGCGGGAGCACACCTCATAAAACAGAGGATATGCCTGAAATGCCCGGGAATAGACGACCTCGTCGGCCAACACCTTCAGCTGGTCCAGATTCTCGTCCTTCTTGTAGATGAGAGACAGGGCATAATAGGCGGCAAAGGCGATATCCAGACGGGTCCGTACCTCCTGGATATGCCTGGCTCTGGCTGGATTGGGGGGGAGCTGCGCCTTCAGAACCTCCGGAACCCGGTTCTTCAAACCCTCTGTATAAAAATACTCCACGAACTTGTCCTCTATGTAGTTGAATGCATAGCTCATGGTGCCAAATCGATCCACAATCAGCCGAAGGCATGCCGTAGTATTTTCAACTGTCATAGCCTGGCCCTCCATGTCATCTGTTTCGGCTCCAAATACGATTTGGGTAAGCTTCTTCAGGGCTTCGTCCATCTCCTGATAAAATTCTTCTTTTTTCACATCCATGAAGCGGCCCCCCTTTATGTACTTCTCATATACATTATATCAAACCCCTTTCCACCGCGTCAAGGCAAAGCGCAAAACGTTCCCGTGAGGTTTGAAGCCATGAGGATACGGTTTCCATAAAAAGCGGCCGCAAAATCGCGGTCTCCCAAACTGTCGAGAACCCTGCTTTCCAGATAAAAGCCTGAAAGCCCTCGGCAGAGTTCCGTCAGCTTGCTGACGGAATCAAGTGAAATCTTGAATTATTTCAGGACATGTGCCTGTAAAAATTCACTTCTCACCCTGAAACGTGCGAACGAAGTGAGTGTGATTTAGCAGGATGTGCCGCGCGGCCGAATGGCATCTTCCTCTATCCGCGCAAATGCAGCGAGTGGCCGCCTTTTGGCGGCATGAGTCCCTCTAAATTCGAGAAAATGCTTGCATTTTGGAGAGAGGACTTGAGCCACAAGCTCGGCCTGCTGCCGTAAAAAGTAGAGGTTGCAAAAAGGTTGGAAAAAGTGTACAATAAACTGTGAATTTGCGGACAAGCAGAAAGGAGGGCGCGCCCATGAAACGGATTTTGATTTCCGGCTATTATGGTTTTAATAATAGCGGCGATGAAGCGATTCTCCGTGTGATTATTGACAACCTGCGGGCACGCCTGAGGGACGTTGAAATCACCGTCCTTTCCCATGCTCCGAAGGATACGATCCAGCGCTATCAGGTGCGGGCGGTGAACCGTATGAACCCCCTGGGAATTCTGCGGGAGATCAGCCGGTGCGACCTGCTGCTATCTGGGGGAGGGAGCCTGCTCCAGGATGCCACCAGCCAGCGCAGTCTGGTTTATTATCTGACGATTATTCGGATCGCCCAGTTTTTCCACAAAAAGGTGTTTATCTACAGCCAGGGGATCGGCCCCATTAACCGGGAGAACAACCGGGTGTGCACGGCAAAATGTCTGAACAAGGTTGACAGCATTGTGGTTCGGGACAGCAATTCGAAGGAGCTGCTGACGGAGATCGGTGTGAATCCTCAAAACGTCCATGTGACCTCTGACCCGGTTATCCGGGCTAGGCGGCCGGATTTGTCCCCCGGCGCTTCCATTCTGAAAAATGAAAACTGCCCCCGGCACCCTGGAAAGCTGCTGGTGGGCTGGGCCATCCGGGAAGGCTCCGGGGAAGAGGCTTTTACAGAGGAGACGAAGAAGGCGATCCGCTGGCTTCAGAAGGAGCGCAATGCGGATGTGGTGCTGTTGCCCTTCCATTATAGGCAGGACATTGATGTGGCCCGGAGGGTTCAACGGGAGCTGAACGACTCCGTGGGACTGTTGGAGAGCCAATATTTGTCTGAGGATATCATGTCCGTTGTGGGCAACCTTGATGTGATGGTAGGTGTCCGTCTCCACTCGCTGATCTATTCCGCAGTGATGGACGTCCCGATGATTGGGATTTCCTACGATCCCAAGATTGATTCCTTTTTAAATGACGTGGGGATGGATACCTCTTTGAATGTACAGAACTTCACCCTGGAAAGGTTCCAGACGAGGTTTGATGCGTTGATGAAGGACTATTCTGACTTGCAGTTCCGCATTGCCAAGAATGTGGAGGAAATGAAGCAGGCGTTGAGCCTGAATGAGGAGATTATCTGCCAGCTGTTGGGAGAGTCTCAGACCTGAGAAAGGCGGGAGGCCGTGCTGAGCCTGATCCAAAATATTGATGCAGCCATTCTGCTGTGGATTCAAGATACCATCCGGGGGCCGCTGGACGGTGCAGTATCCATCTGGACGAACCTGGGCGAGGCGGGGATCCTGTGGATTGTGCTCTGCCTGCTGATGCTTTGCTTTAAAAAGACCCGCCGGGCCGGGGTTACAGCCCTGCTGGCCATGGGGGTTTGTTATCTGTTCAATGATATTCTGCTGAAGAATCTGGTCTGCCGGCCCAGGCCATTTGTGACAGTTGAGGGGCTGACGGCGGTGATTGCGGAGCCAGGTTCCTGGTCCTTCCCCTCCGGACATGCCTGTTCATCCATGGCGGCGGCAAACGTCTTTTGGAGGACGCTGGAGAGGAAGTGGATGAAGATTGTCCTGCTGGGGATGGCCATACTAATGGCTCTGTCCAGGCTCTATGTAGGGGTCCACTATCCCAGCGATGTCCTGGTGGGCGGGTTGATCGGCACCATTGGGGGGCAAGCGGTTTGGCGCGCGACCCGGAATATTCCTAAGAAAAAGCCGAGCCGGAAGGAATAAGCGACCAAGAAAGTGCAAAAAAAATGCTAACCGCCGTTTCCTTTACTGAAAACGGCGGTTAGCGGTGCTCCTTAGTATCTAACATCATTCTTGGCTTACCTCTCTTTCTTAGATTTTGCTGAAACAGAATCACACCCTTGACTGCGTTACGACTTACTACACTCTTACAACTTGCATCTCCTATGCTTCCATCATAATGGCTTTGCAGGTGGAAATCTCAATTGCAGGATCAATCGATTCTACTTCGCAATGGATAAGCTTTTAGGTGAACATGGGATTCGAGCCTCCATAAAAGAATTTAAATGATCAGAAGTTTACCATCCATTTAAAATTCCTCCCGTCAGTTCCTGGCGGCCTTTGGAAGATCTTCTTCCTTTTTTTCTGTACCTTTCTTGCTCTGGTTATAATATATATGATATCCGGAAAATTGTCAACCAATTTTGTGAATATTAAAAATATTCGCTGCGGTAGTCATTTTTTATTCTAAAGAGAAGCCCAACCCCGCTTTGGACAGGGCTTGATGGAGGGAACACCATTTGGGAGGCGTTGCCATGAAACCCCTGGGACTTTACATCCATATCCCTTTCTGCAAATCGAAGTGCGCATACTGTGATTTTTACTCCGTTCCCGGGAGGGACGGGGAGATGGATCGCTATACCGCTGCCCTCTGCACGCAGCTTAACAAGGCGGGGGCGCAGGCTGGGGAATATCTGGTGGATACGGTCTATTTTGGGGGCGGCACCCCCAGCTGGTTTGGTCCGGAGCGGATCGTCAAAGTTTTGGCCCAGCTCAAGGGGCGCTTTTCCCTCTCCGAGGATTGTGAGATCACCATGGAGGCAAATCCGGACTCCGTCACGGGAGAGGGACTGGCGCAGCTGCGCGAAGCGGGGGTGGACCGCATTTCCCTGGGCGTCCAAAGCGGGGAGGAGGAGGTCCTGGCCACCGCCAGACGGCCTCATACCTTTGCCCGGGCCTGTCATGCGGTCCAGCTGGTCCGCCAGGCAGGCTTTGATAATTTGAGCCTGGATCTGATCTATGGGCTTCCAGGGCAGACCTTCGGGAGCTGGCAGGAAACGGTGGAGCAGGTTCTGGCCCTGGAGCCGGAGCATTTGTCCTGCTATGGCTTAAAGGTGGAGGAGGGGACGCCCTTCTGGAAGCGGGACCCATCGGACTTCCCGGATGAGGACACCCAGGCGGATGAATACCTTTGGGTCTGTGGGCGTTTGCAGCGGGCAGGCTTCCGCCATTACGAGATATCCAACTTCGCAAAGCCTGGCCGGGAGTCCCGGCATAACCTGAAATACTGGACTTTGGGGGAGTACCTGGGCTTTGGCCCAGGGGCCCATTCGGACTTCGGCGGCCTGCGGTATGGATATAGCCGGGATTTAGCCGCATGGCTGCGGGGGGAGACGCCCCGCAGCGAGGAGACGGTTATCACCCCGGAGGAGCGGGTGCGGGAGTACATCATGCTGGGCCTGCGGCTGAGCCGGGGGATCTGTCAGGCGGAATACGAAGCCAGAGGGGGCAGCGGGTGGAGTGCCCTGGAGCAAAAATTGGCGCGCTTTGCCAGCTATGGGCTGCTAGAGGAAACCCATGGCCGCTGGCATTGTACGGATCAGGGATTTTTGGTCAGCAACGGGATTTTGGTCCGGCTTTTGGATTGATTCGCATAAAATTCGGCAAATGGGACATCCTCTCTATAAGAACATGGAGACAGGAGGCCAAAATGAAAAAACTGACTAATATGACAGATAAGGAATATGCCGATTATGTGGG
>CAYLVH010000007.1:0-37801 GCA_964387095.1 uncultured Oscillospiraceae bacterium | reverse complement strand
CCAAAATGAAAAAACTGACTAATATGACAGATAAGGAATATGCCGATTATGTGGGGAAGATTTCCCCCAAATCCCCCCTGTTAAAGGACTGCGTTTGGGCCTTTGTCATCGGCGGATTGATTTGCACCCTGGGGCAGGGGCTGAGCGACCTGTATCAGTGGATAGGTCTGGGGGAGAAAAACGCCAGCCTGGCTGTCTCCGCAAGCCTGATATTTTTGTCGGCATTGGCCACCGGCCTGAACGTCTATGACGATCTGGCGAAACACGCCGGAGCAGGCACCCTGGTGCCCATCACCGGCTTTGCCAATTCTGTGGTGTCGCCGGCGATGGAGTTTAAGAGCGAGGGCATTGTCACCGGTATGGCTGCAAAAATGTTTGTTATTGCCGGCCCGGTGATTGTATTCGGAACCATAGCCAGCGTCATTTATGGGTTGATCGATTGGATTTTCACCATGGTATAACAGGAGGCCGCAATTTTGCGGCCTCTGAGCTTGTCGATCAAGCTGACGGAACTCTGCCGAGGGCTTGCAGGCCTTTATCTGGAAGGTAGGTTTTTCCACAATCTAAGGCCCTCCTTACATGGAAAGGAGGGCCTGTTGTTCTTATTTTCTGTTTTCGCGTCATTTCGCCTGCTGGGCGCGGGAACTTTAATACACCAGGCCGTACTTGCCACTCAGATACTTCAAAACCGCCTGAGACAGCTTCCCCTGGTACATCGCCCGGCCTTGATAGAGGCGCAGCGCCTGCTCCAGGATCCCCGCGTCCTCGCACAGGAAGCACAGTGGCTTGGAAATGGCATACTGATTGTCCGCAAAGTTCTCCAGCTCTTCCTCGTGCTCAATTCGGATGGCCAAGACGGCATCAGTGCTATCCCGGGCATCCTCAATGGATTCGCCAAGCCGCTCGTCGCAGGCCAGGACGGCACCCACCTGCACGTCGTCCGGCAGCAGTGCGGGGACCTTTTCCGTCGCCAGCGGCAGCAGTTCGGGATGCTCCGGCTGGGGCCGCCGGATCTCCACACCGTTCGTGCTTTCCACCAGCGCCCGAATATGTCTCACCTCTGTGCCGCAGCAGCCGCCGTAGATGGCTACGCCCGCCGCCGCAAACTCCGGCACCATGGCCGCGAATTCCTCCGGATCACAGTGATAGACCGCCTTCCCATCCACAATTTCCGGCATCCCCGCATTGGGCTTGGCTATCAGGGGCACCTCCGCGTATTTGGACAGGCGGCGCAGCTGTTTCAGCATATCCTCCGGGCCTACCGAACAGTTCAGGCCGAAGGCATCCACTCCCATGCCCTGCATAATCAGCAGGGCAGCGGTCACATCAGAGCCCATCAGGGTCTTTCCATCGGCGTCACAGGTAAAGGTGACAAACAGGGGCTTTTTACTGACGCTCTTGACGGCCAGCACGGCGGCCCGGGCCTCCGGCACCGTCATCATGGTCTCCACCACATACAAATCCACGCCCGCATCCTCCAAGGCCCTTGCCTGCTGGGTGTAGATCTCCACCAGCTCCTCAAAGCTGGTGTCTCCCACAGGAGCCAGGAATTTGCCCGAGGGGGCGATATCCCCGGCCACCCAGGCGCTTCCGCCCGCCGCCTCCTTGGACAGGCCCACCAGCCTCGCGTTATAGTCCGCAACCTGGTTAAAGATGCCGTTTTCCTCCAACTTCACCCGGTTGGCACCGAAGGTGCTGGCATAAACAATCTGGCTCCCCGCCGCAATGTAGCCGCGCTGAATCTCCCGGATTACTTCGGGGTGCTCCAGCACCCACTCCTCAGCGCACTGGCCGCTGGCATAGCCCCGCTTTTGCAACTGCGTTCCGGTTGCGCCGTCCAGAATTAACGGGAAATGAAGATCCATGTGAAACTCTCCTCGCTATGTTCGTGCTTGACATCCCATCCAACCTTTTTTATAATGATAAACAGATGTTACCAAGCATTTTGCTATTTCATAGTACAGATTCATAATACACTTGCCAGGCCCAACCTGTCAAGGAAATTCTTTGTCTGGGAGGGGAGATTGATTTGCCGATTCCGGAATTGACATGGCTGGCAGAGCAAATCGGTTTCTCCCACTTCGGGCCGCTGAACATGGCTGCTCTGATCCCCTCCCCGGAGGTCCGCGCCATGTGCGCCTCTGACCGCTGCAAGGCTTATGGCCGCAGCTGGAGCTGTCCCCCGGCCTGCGGCACCTTAGAGGAGATCGGAGAAAAGCTCCGCCGCTACCATCGCGGGATCCTGGTGCAGTCCACCACCGCTATGGAGGATGAATTTGACCTGGAAAGCATCCGGGCAGGGGAAGCCCTTCACAAGGCCCGCTTCGAGACCTTGGCTCGTCAGGCAAAACAACTCTACCCCGGCTGCCTTCCCTTGGCCGCCGGAAGCTGCACCCGCTGCCGCAAATGCACCTATCCCAACCGTCTCTGCCGCTTCCCCGACCGGGTATTCCCCTCCATGGAGGCCTGTGGCCTGCTGGTCAGCGAGGTATGCCGCCAGTCTGGCCTCCCCTACTATTACGGCCCCAAAACCATGACTTACACAGCCTGTATTCTGATAGACTAATTCTTTTGGAAAGCGTGATTCACATGATGACACCCGCCGAATTATTCCTGGAAAACTTAAAGCCTGACGGCAGGCCTGACCGCCAGCTGAAGCAGTATGAGGCCCTTCACATCCTCTTTGACAACCCCATGGATGCCTATCTCAGGGGCAACCGCGTCCCAGGGAGCACCTCGGTTGACCGCTGGGGCACCACCATCCTCTTTCCCGAGGACGCCCCCGGCGCCATGCCCCACATTACGGAGGAAACCAAGGTCTGTCCAGATATCACCCATTGGCGGGACTATGTCCATGCCCCTGACCTGGCGGCAAATTGCTCCCAGGGCTGGAAAAGCACCCGGGCGGAGGCCGAGAAGGCTCGAAAGAAGGGGAAGCTGGCCACGGTCCTGATGGGCACCGGCATTTTTGAGCAGTGCCACTTCCTGATGGGCTTTGAGGACACACTGACCAACCTCTATGAGCATCCCAAGGAAATGCATGAGCTCATCCAGTACATCTTTGAATATCGCTTGGCCTATGCCAAGCTGGTCATTGAAAACCTCCACCCTGACGCCATCCTTTCCCACGATGATTGGGGCACCAAGGACGCCCTATTTATGAAGGCAGATATGTGGCGGGAATTTTTCAAGGAGCCATACCGCCGCTTCTATTCCTATATCCGCTCCCAGGGGGTCATCGTCATCCACCATGCGGACTCCTATCTAGTTCCCATTGTGGAGGACATGGTGGAGATCGGGATCCAGGCCTGGCAGGGGGTCCTGCCAGAGAATAACATCCCCGCCCTCCAGGAACAGCTCCAGGGCCGCATGGCTCTGATGGGCAGTGTGGGCGCCGCCATTGACCGGGCTGACGCGGAGGAGCCGGAGATCCGGGCCTATGTCCGTGAGCTTCTGGAGACCTGCTGCCCCAGGGGCCACTTCATCCCCTCCATCACCTACGGCGCCCCTGGCACCGTGTTCCCCCATGTGGATCCCATCATTAACAGTGAAATCGAGGCGTATAACAGCATCCTCCATATGCCCAACTGCCGGCCAGCCACCCCCGTCCGCCGCAAGATCGCTGCCCCGCCCACTGGGGCTGCCGCCGCTACCCTCCAGGGCAGCGAGGACGACGCCTTCATTCTCGACCGCATCTCCGTAGCCCTGCAAAAGGGCCAGAAGAAACGGGTTTTGAAGCTGTGCCAGGAGGCCCTGGACCAGGGGCTCAGCGCCCAGGCCATCCTCTCCGACGGCCTGGTGGCCGGCATGACCCAGCTGGGAGAGGACTTCACCGCCAACCGGATTTTCGTGCCGGAGATGCTGCTGGCAGCCCGCTGCATGACCGCCGCCACGGAATTGCTGAAGCCGGAGCTGGTGGGCGAAGCCACCTCCTCCGCAGGCCGGGTTTGCCTGGGCACCGTCCGGGGGGATATGCACGACATCGGCAAAAACCTGGTCAAAATCATGATGGAGGGCAACGGCCTTGAGGTCATCGACCTGGGCGTGGATGTCCCCGCCGAGACCTTTGTCCAGACTGCCCTGGAGCAGCACTGCGACATCATCGCCTGCTCTTCCCTGCTGACCACCACCATGCAGGAGATGCGCCGGGTGGTGGAGCTGGCCATTGAAAGCGGCATCCGGGACCGGGTTAAGGTCATGGTGGGCGGCGCTCCCATCTCTCAGAGCTTTTGCGATGAGATCGGCGCTGACCTATATACTCAGGACGCCGCCTCCGCCGCCAAGGCCGCTGTGGCCGCAATCACCGCTCCCGTGAGCTGAAATCGAATACATATGCAAAGGCGGTGACTGATGCCACCGCCTTTATTGATCCCTACTCAATTACCACAGCCGCAGACGATCTGCCTCTGCCCGCAACTGGGCCCGGAACTCCGGCGCCGCCACGGCAATCAGATTCTCCACACGCTGGCGGACATTGCGGCCCTTGATCCAGGCAGTGCCGTATTCGGTCACAATGCAGTCCACCTCGTTGCGGCGCAGGCTCACTACCGAGCCAGGGGCCAGGCTGGCCGTGATGCTGGAGATGGTGCCCCCCTTCTTTGTGGCGGGAACCGCAATGATATTACGTCCGTTTTTGGCATGGCTTGCGCCAACCGCCATATCCGCCTGACCGCCGGTGCCGGAATACTGGCGGGAACCGATAGACTCTGAGCAGACCTGGCCGGTGAGGTCCACAGACAGGCAGGAATTCACCGAGACAAAGTTGTCGTTCCGGGCCACTACCCAGGGATTATTGACATAGCTGCCCCGCAGCAGCTGTACGCCAGGGTTGTTATCCACCATGTCATAGAGCTTCTGTGTGCCATAGGCGAAGGTGCCCACAATTTTGCCCCGGTGGAGGTTTTTTTCTTGCCGGTGATAGCCCCTGCCTCCAACAGAGTCACCATGGAATTGGTCAGCATCTCAGAGTGGATGCCCAGGTCGTGTTTGTCCATGAGAGACAGGGCCGCGGCATCGGGAATTCCGCCAATGCCCAGCTGAATGCAATCGCCGTCGTGAATCTGCTCCGCCACATAGCCGCCGATAATCAGGTCCCTCTCCCCGGGCTGGCTTTCTGGCAGATAGGGCAGGTCGGACTCCGCCTCCACGATGTAATCCACATCGGAGATATGCATTTCCGTATCCCCCCACACGTGTGGGAGCTTGGGATTCACCTGGACGATGACCATATCAGCGGCCTCTAAAAACTCCTTTTCATGAATCAGGCAAAGGGGAATCTGGAAATAGCCGTGGCGGTTCATGGGCGTTGCGGCAGTGATGAACATGCAGCCGTTGACTCTCATCCAACGGCTGGGGCCGTTGTGCAGATCCGTGGGGTAGAACTGCAAGGCCCCCGCCTCCCGACTGCGCCGGGTATCTCCCATCAGGAAAGCCACATCCACGTCAAAGGTATCCTTGTAGGCCGGATCCTGCAAAAAGGGATGGGGCAGGAAGCACATGGGGCCGTACATCTTCACCCGGCCAATCTTCCCCTGAAGGGTGTGCATTTGGTCGAAAATGGCCGTCGGCTCGTTGGCACACTGGGACGTGGCGATCACATCCCCGGTCTTAATGTGGGACAGCGCTTCCTCAATGGTCACCAACTTATCATGGTATTCCTGTTCGTAGCGATTCGTATTCCATTCCTCCGTGCAGCTAATGAATACCTTTATGATAGTCGGAATTCGGTTTATTTGTCAACGATTTTTCACAGTTTCCCAAAAACGTACCTCCACAGAAATGCCGTACGGGGTACCTTCTTTTATGCATGAATTATGCCCTGTTCCAGCTTAACACTCAGGATGCGGGCGACACTCTCATCGATGCGCTCCTGGGTCAGCTCGCCGGATTCCACGGCGGAAAGAATCCCGTTGATGGCGCTTTCCATATCAGAGGGCATCAGGATGATATCCACGCCAGCCTTTACCGCTGCCACGGCAGCGGCATCGGAAGAATAGACATCGGTGACTGCTGCCATCTGCATGGAATCGGTGATGACGATCCCATCAAAGCCCAGCTGCTCCCTCAAAATTCCAGTGACCATCTCCCGGGAGAGGGACGCCGGGACGGAAGTTCCCGTGATCTCCGGACAGCTGATATGCCCCACCATGACGAAGGGCGCTCCCGCCTCAATGCCGGAAAGAAAGGGGAGAAATTCGCAGGCCTCCATCTCCTCCAGGGTTTTGGTGGCAATGGCTGCCTCCGTGTGGGAGTCCGCACTGGTATCTCCATGGCCTGGAAAGTGCTTCAGAGTACAGAGGATTCCGCTGTCCCGAAATCCCTTTACGCAGGCCGCTACCAGCTCCGCGGCGGTTTCCGGGTCATCGCTGAAGGCCCGGCTGCCAATGACTGGATTGGCGGGATTGGAGTTCACATCCGCCACCGGGGCAAAGTCCAGGTTGAAGCCCAACTGGCTCAGTTCAGTCCCAATCGTCATGCCCACCTGATAGGCAGCCTCTGCACCGCCTTCCTTGGCTACGGTGCTCATGTTGGGAAAGGTGGTGGTGCCCATAGCGGCATTGCTGCCCACCCGGGCCACGGTTCCCCCCTCTTCGTCCACGGAGATGAACAGGCCAATATGGGAATAGGATTGGGCATTTTCAATCATCTCCGTCACCTGCTCTGGCGTTTCGATGTTGTCCGCAAAGTAGATAAGACCGCCCACCGGCCAGGTTTCCAGGGCTTGACGGGTCTGCTCTCCCGCCTGAACCACGGTGCCGGAGAAGCCAGTCAGCTGTTCCGGCGTCACAATAAACAGCTGGCAGACCTTTTCATATAGGTTCATATCCGCCATCAGCTCCGCCACCTGCCGGGAAACCCCGTCCTCTTGGGAGGACCCGGACTCCGTTTCATCAGCCGGGGGTTCTGTCTCAAGCGCCTGGGTTTCCTGGGGAACCGTCTCCACCAGATACTCCGGGGGCAGGCTCTCCCCCACCTGGAGGTTATCCGGCTCGGCAATGGCCTGCTTGGCCCGGAAGATCAGCCGCCCCGCCAGCACACAGTCCAACAGGGCAAAGACCACAAAGATGGCCCAAAGCACCGCCGTAACCACCGGATTGGCAGCCCCCTTTTTTCTGTTATTCTTCATATTCGATCACATACCCAATCTTGCCTGAAGCATTGACCCCTGCGGAAAGGATATCGTTGCGCTGATCGTTGAAGGACCAGACGCCGTTCACCTTCCACATGCAGAGGTAATATTCTGGAGTCCCATCCGCGCTGTCTGTGCCGCTGGGTTCGCCGGGGAACCAGTTTGTATAGGAGAATTCCTCCCCAGTCAGCCAGGCGAACTGGCCGGAGTTGGACTGGGCGCCCAGCCAAAGATAGAGCGCGTTTGTGCCAGAGGCCAGCGCGGCGATGGTCTCAAACTCCTCCTGGGAGGTGATGACCGCCAGATAGCCCCCTGCGGCCTCCGCCGCATTCCTTGCCTGCTCCCAGGAGACGTCCGCCAGCACCACTTGGTAGGTGTGCGCCTTGGGGGCCTCTGCCACAGGCTCTGGGGAAACCGCTGGCTCCTCTGCCGGTTCTTCCCACGACTCCTCCGGGGAAGCCTCCAGCGTCTCCGCCTGTTCTGTGCTCAGGAACGCCTCCTCCGCCGGCTCCGTGGGCCGGACAGACTCCTCTGTCTCTGTCCTTGTGGGCAGGGTGATATTATACCGGGAAAGATAGCGCTTCCCGCCGCCCACCAGCACGGCCAGCGCCAACACCAGAAGTAGAACCTTCTTCATCCGCCTTTTCCCTCCTGTCACTGCCCCGCATCATCCGTCCCCGGAAGGGGCTGTCAGATTCAGAGCCTGAATCTCACTCATCAGCCGGTTTGCGACCTCCAGCGTCCGGATATCCAGGATGCTGCCGCCGTCCTGGTAATTCTCCAGGACAATATAGAACGCAACGTGGAGTTCCTCTGAGTAGCCGCAGAGCAGCTTCTGGGTCCGGTTCTCCTCACTCCCCAGTTTATCACAAGTTCCCGTCTTTGTGGCGGAAATGACCTGTGAATAATTGCTTAATTCGTAATTTTCCGCAAAAGCCGCCATCCAAATTTGATGCAGCTGCGTAAAAACCTCCGGGTGGGCTAAACCATAGCCGCAATTCACGGCGGAATCCGTGGTCAGCAGCCGGGGCTGAACGGCGGTCCCCCCGGTGGCGTACATGGCGGCCAAGGTCACCATATCCAGCGGGCTGACCAACGCGGAATCCTGACCCATCAGGTTCCACACGGTGGAAAAATTGGCAACATCGTCCAACGTCAGGCTAGTACAGCTGCGGGGCACCTGGCCCAGCAGAGTGGTTCCTGACTCATTCACCAGGAAGCCCATCTCCGCCAGGGTTTCCTTGGCCTGCTCCAGATCCAAGATCTCCACCAGCTGGGCAAACCAGCAGTTACAGGACTGGCCCAGGGCGGTTACGCCGTCAATCTGCCCGTGGTTGCCGGTGCAGGTGATGACGCCACTGTCAGCCTTTAGGGTATACTGCCCTTCACAGGTGAAGTTGAGCTGGGTGACATCGATCCCCTGACACTCAGCCAGGTAGAGGGTCACCAGCTTCATGGTGGAGCCCGGCGTGGTGTTGTAGAGGCACTTATTGATATAGCTGGACTCCTGGGCGGTATCCGCATTCGCCCATAAATCGCCGGGCGTGGACACCATACACAGCAGGTCTCCACTCAGGTAGTCATACGCGGTGATGGAGCCTTTGACGCCGTGCTCCGTCAAATACTGGTACATTTCCTCCTGAAGGGGATAACTGATGGTCATTTCCACCTGAGGATTTGCCCTTTTGATTCCGGTCAATACGGAATAGTTGTTTTCAGGCAGCAGCACATCCTGGTAGTTGCTGGCCACATAGCGGTTGGTCTGATCTGCCGCATCCTCATAGATCATGCCAATCAGGCCATTGAAGGCGGGGCTCTCCAGGGCATTGAGGGGGCCATAGAGGATCTCGCCGTCCCTGGCCGTAATGGAACCAAAGGCCACGCGGTCATCCAGGATGACATTGTGCTCATAGTCTGTGGTATCGTAGTCGATATTCAGGCTCAGTGTTCTCCTCTCATCCAGCGTCGCGGATTCATAGGCGGTTCTGGCCTGGGTATACAAGCGAACCATGCCTATCGCCGCAACCAGCGCCAGCAGCACAGCTAAACTCAGCGGCACCAGATGCGTATACGCCTGGATTGTCCGCGTCTTGGACTTCTTCATTCATCTTCCTCCTTCCCCTGAAACCTCTCCAGCGCTTCTCTATCTTTTTGTTGGGCAGTTTTCCCCCCATGGCGATTCCCACGCACAGGAAGCTGGACAGCATATTGGAGCCGCCAATGCTCATAAAGGGCAGCACCACCCCGGTAAAGGGCAGCACATTCAGATTGCCCCCAATATGGACCAAGGCCTGCACAGCCAGCACGGCCAAAACGATATTGGAATAATGGAACAGAACCAGATTCTGTCCGGACTGATCCAGGCGCATTCTGCCGCTGAGGATCAGCGCCACAAAGCAGCCCGCCACCAGCAGGCCCAGCCCGGCGCCAAATATGGAGATCATAGCGGAATAGCAGAAATCACAATTGGCTGCATAGTTGGCCGTGGCATAGTAGCTGTCCCCCAGGCCGGTGCCCAGAATCCCGCCCCGCACCATGGCCAGGAGGGCGCGGCGCAGATTGCCGTTGCTGCCGGGTACGGTCAGCGCGGACCAGGTGGTCTCCTTCAGGCGGAGCATTACATGGCTGTTGGGCGCCACTCGGTTCAGCACCAGGATTCCCACGGCGGCCAAGCCGCCGCCGGAGGCCAGAGCCGCAGCAAACCACCTCCACCCGGCCAGGACATAGATCACGATCAGCAGCAGCGCGGCCATGATGATGGCGTTTCCCAGGTCATTGACCAGGATCAAGGCCACGCAAATCACCCCGCTGGTGACCAAAAACACCCAAAACATCCCGGGACTGCTTTTCAGCCGCGCAAAGGCAGGGCCGATGTAGGCCAGCACGTACACCTTGAAAAATTCCCCAGGCTGGATGCTGAATCCCCCGATTCTGACCCAGGAGCCGCTGCCATTGACGGGATGGAGCAGACCATAGACAGAGCAGATCAGGCAAACCACCAAGGCGGCAACGGCAATGATCTCCAGGGCCCGGCCACTCAGGTTCAGCCGGGAGCTGAACTTGGCGTAGCCCATGGCGCCCAGCATCATCAGAACGCCCATGAGGACAAAGATAAAGTGCTTTAGGGCGGTGCCGGGGGAGTTGACATAGCTCTGGTAGACCACGGAGATGGTCAACAGAATAAATAATGGCACAAGCACCGGCGGGGAAACCAGGCCGCGGCGGGTAAAGAGGAGGAACAGCACCAGCTCAACCAGCACCAGCACCGCCATCATCCCCACCAGCTGGGTCAAGATCTCCGCATCCTCACTGTGATAGTAGGTATGGGGCTTGCCTTCCTCTATTTTGACCGTGTCCACCGTAAAGTGGGCGCGGGTGGACTGGAGCAGGGCCCAGCCGGTGAAGCTCAGCTGAAACAAAATCAGCAGCAGCAGGGAACCCCAGCAGGCCAACCACTCCCGGGAAAAAACGCGCTCCGAAAGCCTCCTCATCCCCTCACCTCCGTAGAAATGTCAGCCGGATGGGCGGATTCTGTCCCGGAATCAGAATCACATCCTTGTGCATCAGAGAAATGCCCTGCTCCGTACAAGCTATGGGGCAGGAGCCCCGAAGGACGGTTACCTCCCCGGTCAGGATAAACCTGCCGTCATCATCCAAGGTGATCCGTGCCAAGACCTGGTTGGGGTGGACACGGTATCCGCAACCGGACAGGTCCACATCACAGTTCGCCCCTCCGATGACAGCCACCGGGGGAAGCTGAAAACGGATTCCTCCGCAGGGATCCAGCAGGATCCCCCGCCTGCCATAGGAGTCCGCGTTGTATTTCCCCCCAATAATAGACAGGATCATTGCGGCAGCTGCCAGCAGGACGCATAGCAAATAGAACATGGCTTTCCCCCTTCTCTATTTCCTCCGGAAGCAGAGATACCCTCCGCAGAAGCCCAGGATCGCGCCCAGCAGGAGCTTTACCAGGTCGCCGCCTGCAAAGATGATGCTGAAATAGACTCTGCCCTCCGCCGGCACCACGCTGGTACCCAGCAGCAGATAGGCCAGCAGGGCCAGCACCATGATCCCCGCCACCGCAATATGGCGGGCCTGACCCAGGGGAATGGGCTTTCGTCCCTTTGTCTCCAGGCTTCGCCGCCCGACGCCGCTGCGCTGACGGGGATGGGACAGCTCATTCCACTTCTCCGCGCTCTCATTGTCCAGCAGGGGCAGCAGGGTCGCAACCTCCTCCGGATAGCTCCGGCTCAGGCCGGTGACCACCTTGCGGTTATAGGTCTTTACCCCATCGCGCATACATTCATAAACCTCCATCAGCTTTACAAGCTCCTGCTCATCCCTGGCCAGGCTGTCCAGCTTGCCCAGAACCCCAGTAGGCAGCTCCAGAACACTGGCAACAAGGCGCTCCGCCCGCGGGCTGACCTGCACGTTGCCGGCATTTGCCTGGTCAATCAAGTATTTCCGGGATGCGGGAACCCCATTCAGCTTCTGATGGACGTCGGATACATTGTTCACATAGCGGATCCTTCCCCCTGCATAGGGCGCGGAAAAAGCAGCTGCCAGCCGGAACTTCATAGGCAGCAGGCTCAGCATGGTCAGCATATCCTCGTCCCCGCCCTCCACCAGGGCGTAGCAGCCCTCCCCCAGGAGATTGGCAATTACCACCCGGAGCAGGTCCTTTACCAGGGGGGTGGGGGAAACCCGTTTCCTCACCGACGCGTTCATAATCTCATCGGGCCAGACCGTCCACGGGGCGGACTGATCCAGCGCCGCCAGCTTCTCATGGGGGACCTCCCCCATGACCTTTTTCAGAGCGGCCAGCCGGAAGGGGTTCTCCAGCAGCTCCTTGGCCCGGGTCTGGTCGAACACCAGGGCCAGATTGGCCACATACCCCCGGCGCTCCGTCTCCGTGGGCTGGTGGAGGGTGCTGCGGATCGCTACATACCACTCCGGCGATGCCCGGAAGAACTGGAAGCCATCCCCCTTCATGTCATCAAGCTGCTGGGTCAGGTCCAGCTTCTCAGGTACCCATCCCACACATCGGTTGACCTTATCATGAAAATAGGCCTGCCTATAGATTACACCCTTCTCCAACGGCGCGGACATCGTGTGCTTTGGCATTTTGATTCCTCCTCTCACTCGCAGTCGCCCAGACGTACCATGCACTGGAACATCCAGTAGAGCGGCAGCTCCACATTGCGTCCTTTGCTAAAATCAAAGAGGGGTTCCTGCTCCCCCCCGTGGATAACCTCCAATGAAGACACCAGGAAGCATCCACATCCCGCCGGGGCATTGAGCACACTGCCCAGGGCGTCCCTTGCGATGGCCATGTGCTGGTAGAGGTTTTCATCGCAATCCCCGCATTGCTCCACCATCGAGCAAAACACCGGACTTTGCGCCGTCAGAATCACGCCCTCAAGGGGGCTCACTCCCTCTTTCAGCAGACGCTGGATCTCATCCGCGCCTGTGACCACATAGCTGAACAGCCGGGGCAGCCTGTGCATACGGCGGAGCTCTTTGATGACATTCTCGGGATCCCCGTGCATCATCTCTCCGCCGACGTCCGCGCTGCGAAACAGGATACGCTTGTCATAGATCACCAGCAGGCCGTCCGCCGTCCTGGCAATTATGTTGATGACATGGTTGCGCAGGCTGGCTTCATCGACGTTGGCATCCGGCTCCACTGTCCTCATCCCCCCCAGATTGCGACGGCGCCGGCGGCGCTCAATGCCAATTTCACCGGAGAGATCCACAAAGTAGACCACACCGCTGATCCCATCCCTTTTCCCGGGGATCTCAAAGGCGAAGGGATCGATGGCGCCGATGTTGGTGGGCGTGAGCCTCTCCTGAATCTCCAGGGTGTGAAGGGTGGGCCCGCCGCCTTTCATCAGGACCTGAAGCTTTTTCGTCAGCGTAGGGGTCTGCGCCGAGCACATGAAGCAGCTCTTGCCAGCGCTGACGGGGCCGAGCAAATACACGTACTTGGTGAGATAGTATCCGGACTCCTCCAGCAGGTAGGCCACCGAGGGTTCCTTCCCCCGCAGCGCCTTCAGGGAAACGCGGTCCTCGGAACCCAAGGTGATCTCCTGTGGGGCGGAGTCATCTACACAGACCATCAGCACCACACGGTAGGGCAGTCCGTTGATGGTGGTGACTGCCTGGATGTCCACCTGGAGGGCCGCCTCCGTTCCGGTTGTATGGCAGACTTCATACTTCCAGGTGCTGCCCCGCTGATAAAAACGGAGATAAAAGGTATCATTGCCTATGTTGACCTCCCACCCCCAGTCCTGGAAGGGCACGACGGCGTCCTTTCCAGGCTCGGAGGGGGCCAGTGCGTAACCGATTTTCTGCGCCATAGCAAATTTCTCCTTATCTTTACTGAACCTTATAGGAAGTCTTGATGTACTTCAGACGGATCCCCGCCCCCGGAATTTCACACCACCTGCCCACGGGCAGGGACAGAATCCGCTGGCCATCCTTGATAACCCCCACCTTGTTCTTCTCCATGACCAGCTGCAAGGTGCCGTCCTCATTGAGGGGCATGCTGTGAAAGCTGCCGATGTCCAGCAGCGCTTCCTTCCCCAAGGCATCATAGATGACCCGAACATAGCTGCGCTGGATGGTGCTCATGATCTTGGGGGTGTTTCGGACATACCGAATCTGGTTGATTATCTGGTTCACCTCCGTGGTGGGAAAGTGCTCATAACACCAATCCACGGCCAGCAGAATCACGAACAGGATGGTGCCCGTCTTTCCCATCAAGCCATTGACCACCCCATTCCAGGCCGTTCCCAGCGCGCCGGTGGTGAACAATTCCTCCAGCATCATTCCAGCGCTGTTTTCCGCCAGGAAGTTCGCCCAGAGGTTTGCCAGCGGTTGGAACTGCATCAGAAGCCAGGCTCCCCAACGCAGGGCATAGAAGAACGCCAGCAGATTCTCCAGGGGCTGTTTTCCCCGCTTCTTCTGCTTGACCGTTTTGATCTTTTCTGTATTTCTCATTTGATCTCCCCCGTCTCCTTTATAATGAGTGTACCAAAAAAAGGCGGCTGTTTTTGTAGGAGTTTCCGATGGTTTTCCGGGGGGTTGTGGCTAAATTTGCACAGTTTGGCCATCCTTGTGGGATCAGGCAAAAAAGGTGCTGCGGAAAACCTCCGCAGCACCTTTTCGATTCTTCAAAGCTATTTACAGCAGGGGGATCCCGGCATTCTGAAACAGTTCCCGGGTGTCCTGATCCCAGACAGAGGCCTGGACCTCACCAATATGTGCGCTGCCCAGCAGCAGCATGCAAAGGCGGCTCTGTCCGATGCCGCCGCCGATGGAATCGGGCATCCGGCCGGTGAGCACAGCCCGGTGGAAGGGCAGCCCCCTCCGCTCATTATGGCCGGAGATGGTCAGTTGGCGGTCCATGCTCTCTGGGCTGACCCGGATGCCCATGGAGGAGACCTCAAAGGCCTGCTGCAAGGTCTCAGACCAGAAGAGTATATCGCCATTTAGCGACCAGTCGTCATAGTCCGGGGCCCGGCCGTCGTGGGGCTGACCGCTCTTCAGGGCGCCGCCAATCTGCATCAGGAACACCGTATGATGCTCCTTGAGGAAGGCGTTTTCCCGCTCCTTGGGGGTTAGCTCCGGGTACAAATCCTCCAGCTCCCGGGTGGTGATAAAGGTGACATCGCTGCTCAGATGGGGACGGACCTCCAACGCGGGATAAATCGCATGCAGATAAATCTCCGTTGCGCAGATGGCGTTGACAATCCCCTTGACCACCTGCTTCAGATATTCCACGGTTCGATCCTCTTTGGTGATGACCTTCTCCCAGTCCCACTGATCCACATAGATCGAGTGCAGATTGTCCAGCTCCTCATCCCGGCGGATCGCGTTCATATCCGCGTAAAGCCCCTGGCCCGGCGCAAAGCCGTATTCATGCAGGGCCTGGCGCTTCCACTTTGCCAGGGAGTGCACCACCTGCGCATGGGTGCCGGTGTCCTTAATATCAAAGTCCACAAAGCGTTCCACGCCATTCAGGTCGTCATTCAAGCCCGTGGCGGACTCCAAAAACAGCGGTGCGGAAACCCGGCTCAGGTTCAGCGTGGCGCAGAGAGCGCCTGTAAACAGCTGCTTGATGGTTCCGATGGCCTGCTGGGTGTCAAAGAGTCCCAGGGCGGGACGATAGCCCTCCGGAACATACGATTTACTCATGTTGCAATTCCTTCTTTCTCCCTGCGGTTACCTTCCAGCGACCGCCAATTTGCTTTCTATTATGCCACAGAAGCGGAGCAAAGTAAAGTCTCAGGCCGCAATTTTGCCGCACTTCTCCTGCGTTTTGCCCGGATTTGTCCAAATTTTTCGGTGGTATTCCCTATGTTTTGCACGAGATAGAAGGAACCCCTTGCATATCCCCCACCATCTGTGTATAATAGCGTCGACCGGTTTCCACACCCGGTCCAACCGCCCGGACTGTCAATCCCGGCGCTGTGCGGCATGTTCACCGAACTCTAAACAAAAAATGGAGGTATCCCGCTATGAACAAATCCCCAACTAATTTGCACAAGCTGTGCCTGACCGCAGTTGTCGCTGCCCTGTACGCAGTGCTCACCCTGGCTCTCCCCATGCTTTCCTACGGACCGATTCAGATCCGCTTCTCCGAAGCCCTGACCGTCCTCCCCTTCCTGTTCCCTGAAACCATCCCCGGCCTGGCCATCGGCTGCTTCCTATCAAACCTGCTGGGCTCTCCCTATGCGCTGGATATGATTTTCGGCACGCTTGCAACCCTGGTCGCTGCCCTATGGACCAGCAGGTGCCGCCGCAAGTGGTTTGCTCCCCTGCCTCCCGTCATTGCAAACACGGTGATCGTCGGCGGGGAGATCGCGATTTCCTCTGCCCAATTAGGCACGCAGGCCTTCTGGATTTCCTGGGGCTGGAATGCTGTCACTGTGGGTTTTGGGGAACTGGTGGCCTGCTATGTCCTGGGCCTGCTCCTGTTGTACTTCCTGCCCCGGATTCCCTATCTGCACAGTCTGATCCCCGAAAAACGGGCAAAACGCCTCTGATGCAGGTGTTTCGCGCAGTGGAACAGCGAAAACATATTTCCCCCGTCCCGGCTGACAACCAGGACGGGGTTTTACAAATTTAAAAACGGCCGCTCTGACAAGCAGAGCGGCCTTAAACGGGCTGCGAAACGCAGGAGCCGGAATTTTTGGTCTGCCGGCCCGCTCCAGCGATTGCCGGAGGGGCTGCAGTGCATGTTTTTGAAAAGTAGAGGAGGATTTATGATTCCAGGTTTTTCTCTTACCTGTGGTAGTATCATATCACGGGCCAACGGGAAATTTTTGTATAAATTGGAAGGAAATTATGAAGAATTTATGAGCATTATCTGACTTTTTTCGAACTTTTATCCCCTCTGAATTCCCACTTGCGTCCTGCGCCTCCTTCTGCTAAAATCTGCGTAGGACAGAGGAGGAAATGCTGCTATGAGTGATTATCTGTTTTTATTCGACCTGGATTCCGCTATCACGCAGCAGGAAGTCGTCCCTATGATCATCTCCCTAGTCAGCAAGGAGGCTGTGGCTGAAATGCAGCGGATCACGGAGGACACCATGCTGGGAAAAATTCCCTTCCGCCAGAGGCTCATTGACCGGGTAGTCCTGCTGAGCCATGTGGACGTGGAGCTGGTGAATCAGAGCCTCATGTGAATGCCCCTGAACCAAGAGATCATGGGCTTTATCCACCGCCACAAGGACCGTTGTTATGTGGTCACCGGCAACCCGGACGTCTGGATCCGGGATCTGGTCAAGCGGATGAACCTGGAAGGCCATATCTTCTGCTCCAAAACCCTGGTGAAAAACGACCAGATATAAAAGCTGATTTCCATCGTGGACAAGGGCCTAGTGGCCCAACAGATCGCCTCCCCCTTTGTGGCCATTGGGGACGGCTCCAACGATGCGCCCATGTGCCAGCCGGCGGATATCGGCATTGGCTTCGGCGGGGTCCGACCCATCGCTCCTCCCCTGGTTGCTGTGGTGGATTATTCCTACGACAATGAGCACCAATTGGTGGAATTTCCGGAAACTTTGTGCTAAAAAGCTAGAACCTGCTGTGAGCATTCACAGCAGGTCATTTTTTCTTCAAAATCGTATTCTTTCCAACGCCGCAGAGCCGCAGGAGCCAGAAAAACAGGTAGCCCACCAACACACCGCAGGCATTTAAAATCACATCGTCCACAGAGGTACTTCGGGGGGTGAACAGCTGGCAAGCCTCGATGAAACAGGAGGGAATCACCACCCAAGGGAGGATCCCCCAGGGCCGGCGGCACCATTTCCACAGCAGCGGCGGCAGCACGCCCATGGGCACAAAGGCCAGCACATTGCCGATCAGGTTCACCAAAATCTCCTCCCGGCTGCCGTAGTTCCAGAAGTTCCGGATCTCCCGGAAGGGCTCCCACATCTGGTTGCCCTTCATGGTCAGCGTGCCAGATTGCAGCGTCACCCAAAGGCTGGACAGAGACACCGTCATCTGAAAGAGTAACAACAGATAGGCCGCAAAGGCCAGCTTCAGCACCTGGTGGGAAGCGTTGAATTTATAGCCCCGAGCATGGGCGATGGCCCATTCCAGCAGGCAGATGATCAGCAAAATCACGCAGACAGGCAGAAAATCCTCTGTATACAGCGGCAGCCAGTGTATCATCCCAATTTCCCCCCTTCCGTTTCAGTATATCACTTGGCCATGTCGATTTTGTTAGCTTTTTCTTAATTCGGCATGAAAAACGGCCACCGCATATGCGATGGCCGTAGACGGTTGAAATATGACAGCACCTTTTCCGCCAAAGGGATTGCGCAGGCTTGACAAGCTCAGCTGTTGATGATGGAAGACTACACCTGAGCGCTTCCTGCTGCCCCCATCAATTACTGGGCAGCCTGTTCCGCCTTGTACTTCTTAATAGCCTCTGTCAGCTTGGGCAGGATGACCTTCACATCGCCCAGGATGCCCAGGTCAGCCACGTCGAAAATGGCTGCGGACTCCTCCTTGTTGATGGCGATGATGTAGTCGGAACCCTCCATACCGGCAACGTGCTGAATGGCGCCGGAGATGCCGCAGGCCACATACAGCTCAGGACGGACAGTTTTACCGGTCTGGCCGACCTGACGGTCCTTCTCCATCCAGCCTGCGTCGATGACCGCACGGGAGCCGGAAACACCGCCGCCCAGGACAGCAGCCAGATCCTCCACCATCTTCAGGTTCTCGACAGAGCCCATACCACGGCCAGCGGAGACCAGGATCTTCTCCTCAGTGATATCCTTGGAGGCCTTGCCAGACTTGACAGTCTCCAGAACCTCCAGGTTATTGGTCAGCTCCAGCTCCAGCTTCACGACCTCGCCGGTGCGGGTCTCGTCTGCGGGCAGAGCCTGCATGACGCCGGGACGGACCGTGGCCATCTGGGGACGATGCTGCAGGCAGGCAATGGTGGCGATGATGTTACCGCCGAAGGCGGGACGGGTCATGCGCAGCTGCTTGTGATAGGTATACTTCACATTGACAATGGTAACTTCCCTGCCCCTGACGTTCATCATCTTGCTGTTATCCTCAACGGTGACGTCCTGGCCCAGCTCAGCGATCTTAGCCTCCATGGAATTCTTGTCGGCCTCGTTGTTGGCGGCCTTTTCCACGTCGCCAATTTCCAGGCCGGTGCAGTCCGCAGTCAGGCCGGTGTGGACAGTGGCGGAAACGGAGGGAGCCAGATCCCGGCCAATGGAGGAAGCACCGAACAGGACGATCTCAGGATCGTTTTCCTTGATGACCTTCGCCATAACCTCCGTATAGGGCTTGGTGGAATAATCAGCCAGCATGGGGTAATCCGCAATGATAACCTTATCCGCGCCGTGCGCGATCAGGACCTGTGCCTTTGCCTCAATGCCGGAGCCGGGCAGTACCGCCACGACCTCCTGGCCCAGTGCATCAGCCAGCTCGCGTGCCTTGCCCACCAGCTCAATAGCAACCTTCTGGATTTCACCATCGCGCTGCTCAGCGAAAACATAAACATTCTTGCTCATAATTCGGTATCCTCCATCAAATGATGTGCTTAGCAGCCAGTCTCTCGACAATCGCGGTAACAGCCTCGTCAGCGGTCAGGTCCTTCAGAATCTCGCCGGCGCCCTTGGCTTCCTTGGTGGTGGAAACTGCCACATAAGTGGGAGAGCCCTTCAGGCCCACGTTGCTCTCATCCACAACATCCGCGATATCCGCATAGGTCATGATCTTGATTTCCTTCTGATACGCGTCGAAGCAGCCGCCCACGGACATGTAACGGGGCTGGTTCAGATCACCGATGGCGGTGATCAGGCAGGGATAGCTCATGCGGATGGTCTGATAACGGTCCTCATACTGGCGCTGAACCGTGATGGTCTTCTCGTTGACATCCACCAGCTTCTCAACATAGGTGGTGACAGGGATCCCCAGATGGATGGCGATCTGGACGCCCACCTGTGCGGTGTCGCCGTCGATGGCCTGACGGCCGCAGATGACCAGATCCGCACCCAGCTTCTTGACAGCGCCGGCAATGGCGGAGGAGGTAGCCCAGGTATCAGCGCCGCCCAGCTTGCGGTCGGTCAGCAGCACAGCCTCGTCGCAGCCCATTGCCAGGGCCTCCCGGAGCGCGATCTCCGCAGAGGGGATGCCCATGGTGATCACGGTAACGGTGGTATCGGGAATCTGCTCCTTGATCTGCAGGGCAGCCTCGATGCCGCACTTGTCATCGGGGTTGATAATGGCAGGGACGCCGTCACGGATCAGGGTATGGGTAACGGGGTCAATCTTGACCTCGGTGGTGTCCGGCACCTGCTTCATGCAAACTACAATTTTCATATTCAGTCAGCCTCCTATATTACAGAGAACCTGCGATGACCATGCGCTGGACTTCGCTGGTGCCTTCGTAAATCTCAGTGATCTTAGCGTCACGCATCATGCGCTCCACGGGATAGTCACGGGTATAGCCGTAGCCGCCGAACAGCTGGACGCACTTAGTGGTGACAGCCATAGCCGTCTCAGAAGCGATCAGCTTGGCCTTTGCCGCGTCAACGGCATAGTTCTCGCCGGCCTGCTTGGTCATAGCTGCCTTATAGACCATCCACTTGGCAGACTCAACCCGGGCCACCATATCAGCCAGCTGGAACTGGGTGTTCTGCTGCTTGAAGATGGGCTTACCGAACTGCTTCCGCTCCTTGACGTACTTGATGGTCTCATCCAGGGCGCCCTCTGCCAGACCCAAGGCCTGGGCAGCGATGCCGATACGGCCGCCGTTCAGGGTAGCCATGGCCAGATTGAAGCCCTTATTCTCCTTGCCCAGCATGTTTGCCTTGGGCACGATGCAGTTCTCCATAATCAGCTCGCAGGTGGAGGAGCCGCGGATGCCCATCTTCATCTCATGCTTGCCCACAGAGAAGCCGGGGAAGGTACGCTCCACAATGAAAGCGGTCAGGCCCCGCTGGCCTTTGGTGCGGTCGGTCATGGCGATGATGATAAACACGTCCGCATAGCCGGCGTTGGTGATGAAGATCTTGGAGCCGTTCAGGATGTAGTTATCTCCGGACTCATCTAGGACCGCCATGGTCTTGACGCCGCCTGCGTCGGTGCCCGCGCCGGGCTCTGTCAGGCCGAATGCGCCCAGCCATTCGCCGGAGCACAGCTTGGGGAGGTACTTCTTCTTCTGCTCTGCGGTGCCGAAGTCATAGATGGGGTTTACGCATAGGGAGGTGTGAGCGGAGACGATGACACCGGTGGTGCCGCAAACCTTGCTCATCTCCTCAACTGCCATGACGTAGGACAGGTAAGATGCGCCCTGGCCGCCATACTCCTTGGGGAAATAGGTGCCCATCATACCCAGCTTGGCCATCTTCTTAACAGTCTCAACAGGAAAGCGCTCTTCCTCGTCAACCTCACCTGCCAGGGGCTTGACCTCGTTCTCAGCAAAGTCACGATACATCTGCTGAACCAGGCGCTCTTCCTTGGAAAGATTAAAGTCCATGTAAAAATCCTCCTATTGTATGATAAATAATTAGGAATAGCTGCCCGGACGTGACTGTCCGGACAGCCAATATACTACGCAGGGGCCAAAGCCCTCACCGGATCAGTGCTTAAAGAAGCCCTCACCGGTCTTGTTGCCCAGCTTGCCGGCGCGAACCATCTTGCGCAGCAGCAGGGAGGGACGATACTTGGAGTCGCCAGTCTCGGCATAGATGGTCTCCATGATGGCCAGGCAGGTATCCAGGCCAATGAAGTCGCCCAGGGTCAGGGGGCCCATGGGGTGGTTGCAGCCCAGTTTCATAGCGGTATCAATGTCCTCGGGGGAAGCTACGCCGGTGTAAACCAGCTCGATAGCCTCATTGATCATGGGGACCAGCAGGCGGTTGCAGACAAAGCCAGGGGCCTCAGCCACGGTGACAGGGGTCTTGCCGATCTCTTTGGCAGTCTCAAAGATGGTGTTATAGGTCTCGTCAGAGGTGTTGCCGCCGCGGATGACCTCAATCAGCTTCATCGCCACAGGAGGATTGAAGAAATGCATACCGATGACCTTGTCCTTATGGGTGACAGCGGATGCGATCTCGGTGATGGAGATGGAAGATGTATTGGTGGCCAGGATGCATTCGTCGGGAGTGACGGCATCCAGCTTCGCGAAGATGGACTTCTTCAGGTCAACGCGCTCGATGGCTGCTTCCACAACCAGGTCCGCGTTCGCCGCGCAGGTGTACTCCGGGTCTGCCACAAAGCTCATGCGGCTCTTCAGCTCGTCAACATACTCCTGGGTCATCTTTCCCTTGGCAACCATCTTGGCAAAACCCTTCTCCAGGGTAGCCTTGGAGCCGGCGATGTTCTGCTCACTGATATCACAAACAATGACGTTCTTACCAGCGGTGGCGAAAACCTGAGCGATGCCGCGGCCCATCTGGCCGCCGCCAATGACGACTACTTGATTGATAGCCATAGTAAATTCCTCCATTATATAAAATTGATAGCACAATGGGTTGACTGATTACTGATTCCGGAAAACCTTTGCGGGCTTCTCCTTGTTCTTATCCAGGAAGTAAGCCATGCCATATTTCTGATCCTGGGTATCAAAGCAGGAGCCGAACAGCTTCTCCTCCACCTGGATGGCCTCGTCCATGGGCAGATCCAGACCCTGGTTGATGGCCTTCTTGCAGGCGCGGACAGCAATTGGAGCGTTGGCTGCGATGGTCTTTGCCAGCTTCAGAGCGGCAGGCATCAGCTCCTCAGGGGGATAGACCGCATTGACCAGGCCAATGCGCAGAGCCTCAGGCGCCTTGATGTTCTTCGCAGTCAGGATCAGCTGCATTGCCATGCCGGGGCTCACCAGACGGGCCAGACGCTGGGTGCCGCCGAAGCCAGGGGTGATGCCCAGGCCAACCTCGGGCTGGCCGAACACGGCGTTCTCAGAACAGATGCGGATATCGCAGGCCATGGCCAGCTCATTGCCGCCGCCCAGAGCAAAGCCGTTGACCGCCGCAATGACGGGGATGGGCAGGGTTTCGATCTTGCGGAAGATATCGTTGCCCTTCTTGCCAAATGCCTCGCCCTCCGCCGCATTCAGGGTGCTCATCTCACCGATATCTGCGCCGGCCACAAAGGACTTGGCCCCGGAGCCAGTGATCACCGCGCAGCGAACCTCGTTCAGATCCAGAGCGTCCACAGCGGCCTCCAGATCCTCCAGGACCTGGCTGTTCAGGGCGTTCAGGGCCTTGGGACGGTCAATGGTCAGGACCGCAACCTGATCCTGAACTTCTACCTGGATGTAGGACATTAGTAGCGCCTCCTCGTTTACTTTAGGTTGTTAAAGTTTGTTATTTTTTTAACTAACTTTCCATAAGAAGAAACCGCAACGCGCATTTCCTTTGGATCTGCGCCGCTGCGCTTTTCCGGTAAGGATAGACAATTTGCTATTTTCACCCTATCACTTACATAAACATTAGTATAGTGATTTTCAGCGGAATGTGCAAGCCTTTTCGGTTTAAAATTCTAACTAACAATTTAAACTAATTTGATATTTATTTTGACGATTTCGCCTATTCAATTGGCAAATCCATCACATTTTGTCAACTTGATTGCCGCTTTGTTCCCATAATTCCCGTCCCCGCCAGAGAAACGGAGAGTGTCCAAAGGCTCAGCAGATATAATCCGGCGGCAAAGCATACGCACACCAGTATATTGCCCCATTCATATATTTGATACCTCTGCAAGCCCAGATGAAGCAGCCGAGTACACAGCCCAGTCAGCACCGCCGCCAGAACCGGCAGCAGCATCCCCCGGAGCTGCTCCAGCCGCAATCCGGCAGTCTTACAGAGCATCCCCAACCGCAGGAGGGTCTCCACCACCGTCACGCTGAGGATGGCCCAGGCACAGCCCCAGATCCCAAAAATCCCGGTCAAATACCAGGTGGGAATCAGCTCCAGCAAGCCGCAGCCAATGCCGATCGCCGCAGATTCCTTCTGTTTTCCCAGGCCATTCAGCCCGGTGGCCAAAACGGAATCCCAACCCGCCAGGCCCACGGCCACAGCTAAAATCCCAATGCACTCCCCTACCCGCTCTTCCCGGAAGAGAATCTGCCCCAGCTCTCCGCCAAAGAGCACCAAAATTGTCAGCAGCGGGAACACAATGGTGGAAACAGCCCCCAGAACCTGCGACAGCTTTTTCCGGCCCTGCTCCTTTTTCCCCTCCGCCCATAGGCGGGACAGGTCCGGGAGCAATACGATACTCAAAGCGCCAACAAAGCAGTTGGGCGCAGTCAGCAGGGGGAGGGTCATGCCAAAGAGGAGCCCATAGACCTGGGGGGCCTCCCCTGCCGCAATCCCGGAGGCGATGAGCCTCCGGGGCGTGATCACCGCATTCAGGGCGGAAAGGGCATTGCCCACCAGGGATGAGGCGCCGATGGGCACCGCTGTCCGGGCCAGCTTGCCAGACAGCCCTGAAATGTGCTTAGGTGGGATCCGAAGCCGCCGCCTGATCGCCGTCAGAACTCCAGAGGAAAACACCTCGCTGACCAGCATCCCCCCTACGATCAGTGCGGCTTTCTCCTCCACGTTTCCCATGGGCACTGTGGAGAGCAGGAGGAGAATCGCCAGGGTGCGCACCGTCTGCTCCCCCAGCTCTACCCCAGCGGGGATTTCCACCCGCCCTTGTCCAAAAAAGTAATGCTTTTGCAGGTTTTCGACCCCTGTCAACAGCAGGCAGGGCAGCAACAAAATCAGCCCCATCCAGGTCCGGGCATCCCCCAGCAGCTCCACGGAGATAAAATCCCCAAACAGAGCTGTGGGTACCGCCGCAATCAACCACAGCACCGCAAGCACCTTCAGGGCGAGCCGGACCAGGGCCTCCCCGCTTCCCCGGCCATGCAGCCCCTCCAACTGCCCGGTCAAAGCGGACACAGACACCGCAAGCCCGTTAATGGCAAAGGCGCTGAGCACGGAGTAGGCAGGCATCAGCAGATGGTACACCCCCATGACCTCCGCCCCGGCCAGCCGGGAAATCCCGATCCGGCAGAAAAAGCCCGCCGCCTGGGACAGCAGATTCACCGCCGTTAGCAGAGCTGCTGATTGGAACAACCCTCTTCCCCTCTTCATCGCCGGCCCCTCCCCAATTCACAGATTGGTTGAGTATATGAATTCCCCGGGAAAAAGATGTTGCAATTTCCAGGTACACTCGCTAAAATAAGTATATTGTACGCATTTTCGACGGATTTGGAGGAATGTTTTATGAAAAAAACCACAGCGCGATGGCCCCATGCCGCCGCGGGAGTCATTCTGATGCTGTTTCTTGGCAGCATGTATGCCTGGTCTTACTTCAAAGTAACCCTCGCTTCCGTCTTCCCCAGTTGGTCGGAGAAGCAGATCACCATGAACTTCACTCTGATGATGTGCATTTTCTGCCTGGGCGGCGTCCTGGCCGGCCGGATCAGCCGGTGGCTTTCCAAGCCGGTGCAGATCGCGATCTCCGGGGTCCTTATGTGCATAGGCTTCTTGGGCGTCTCCTTTCTCCCCGCCAATGCCCCTGGCATATCCTTGGTGCTGCTGTACCTCTTTTACGCGGGCTTTAACGGCCTGGGCACCGGCATCGCATTTAACGCCGTTTTGGCAGCGGTCCAGCCCTGGTACCCGGACCACTCCGGCCTGATTTCCGGGCTGCTGCTCATGGGGCTGGGCTTTGGCTCCCTGATTCTGGGCAACGCCGCCGGGGCGCTGATTGCTGTGATGAGTCTGTTTCCCACCTTCCGGCTCTTCGGCATTGCCGACCTGGTGGTCATGCTGGCCCTGGCTCCCCTGATCCGAACACCCACCGAGGCAGATCAGGTTCCTGCTGCCCCCAAAACTGCCAAGGAAAAAGGCGCCCTGGAGCTAACCACCGCCGAGATGATCCGCCGTCCCACCTTCTGGATCTACTTCTGCTGGAATATTTGCATGTCCGCCTCCGGCTTGCTGGTCATCAACTCCGCCTCCTCCATCTCCATTTATTACGGAGCGGCGGCGGGTATGGGCCTATTGGTTTCCGTATTTAACGGCGGTGGCCGGCTGGTGGTCGGCTGGCTGATGGATCAAATCGGCTGGAAGGCCTCCCTGTTCCTGATTAACGGCATCCAGCTGTTAGCTGGTCTGTCTATGCTGCTGGGCGACCGCTCCGGCTTCGCTTTCCCGGTATTCGCCGGCATGATGCTGCTGGGCGTCTGCTATGGCTCTGGCATTACCATTTGCGCCTCCCTGATCCGCAAGCTCTACGGTAACGCGCATTATGCCTCCAATATGGGGGTGGCCAACCTGTGTACCTTCCCTGCGGCCCTGATTGGCCCCATGATTGCCGCCGCCTTGCAGGACGCCTCCACCGGCTACACCTCCACCTTTATTATGGTCATTATCATTGGCTGCATCGCGCTGGCCGCGAACTGCTTCATTCGGAAGCCCTGACCACAAGCAAATGAACTGAGAAAAGAAAGGACATACGAATTATGATTGCGACCGTTATCAACGCTGTGCTCATTCTGATCGGCGGCATGATCGGCTTGATTTTCAAGAACCACATTCCAGAGCGTTTTTCCCAGGTGCTGACCTCCGGTCTGGCTTTGGCCGTGATGTGTATCGGCATCACCTCCGCCACCAAAACCGCCGACACCCTGTGCATGATTATCTGCTTGGTCCTGGGCACGGTGATCGGTGAGCTGCTCCGCATCGAGGGCCGCCTGGACGCGCTGGGCGGCTGGATCCAGCGGCACGTGGAAAAGGGGAAGCAAAACAGCACCTTTACCCAGGGCTTTGTCACCACCTCCCTGATCTTCTGCATCGGCTCCATGTCCGTCATGGGCGCCATTGAAGCCGGAATCAATCACAACTATTCCATCATCCTCTCCAAGGGCGTCATCGACGGCGTCACCGACATCTCCTTCGCCGCCACCATGGGCGTGGGCGCGCTGTTCTCCGCCGGGGCGGTGCTCCTTTACCAGGGGCTGCTGACCCTGCTGGCCAGCGTGGTCGGCCCGTACCTCTCCGCCGCTGTGGTCACGGAGATGAGCGCCGTGGGCGGCCTGCTGATTCTGGGCATCGGCTTCAACATGATCTTCCCGGAAAAACACATCCGGGTGGGAAATATGCTTCCCGCTATCTTCATGCCCATTCTCTATCTGCCGGTCTCCACGCTTTTGAGCAACCTGCTGTAAATGGCCCCATGTTCCCCCCCCAGCGCCGTTTATTTTGGAAAAATTCGCCTCTTTTTGCAATTTCTCCATTGACAACCTGCATAAAATCGGTTAAAATGTCCATCAATGAAAAGCAACGACGGAGACAGTAGATTCCGGAATTTCTTCTCCCAGCGAGCCGGGGACAGTGTAAGCCCGGCAGCAAGCCCGGTTTTGAATATCACTCCTGAGCTTCAGGCCGAACGTTCTTCCAGTAGGCCCTGACGGCCCTTCCCCGTTATCCGAAGCGCGTATGATGGTATGCAGTAACAGGTGGTACAACGGAGTGCATCAAGCACCCGCCCTTTTACACAGGGCGGGTGCTTTTTGTTCGTATTCGCTGGATCCCGAACGCTTTTGAACATCAAGGAGGAAAGAGAATGAAGAATATGATCGAAATTCGCTGGCACGGCCGCGGCGGTCAGGGCGCGAAGTCCGCCTCGCAGCTTCTGGCTGACTCCGCCTTCTTTGCCGGCAAGTATGTCCAGTCCTTCCCGGAGTACGGCCCGGAGCGGGGCGGCGCACCCATCACCGCCTACAATCGGATTTCCGATACCCGCTGCGACATCCATTCCAATATCTACACCCCCGACTATGTGGTGGTGGTGGACGAGACCCTGCTGAACACGGTGGACGTGGCCGCCGGCCTGAAGGAAAGCGGCGCCATCCTTATCAACAGCGCCAAGGATCCCCAGGAGCTGCGCCCCTTGCTCCACGGCTACAGGGGCCAGGTCTACACCATCGATGCCAAGGAGCTTTCCCTGAAGCATCTGGGCCGCTACTTCCCCAACAGTCCCATGCTGGCCGCCGTGGTGGCAGTCAGCCACTGCGTGGATCCCCAACAGTTCCTGAAGGATATGGAGACCTCTTACCGCCACAAGTTCGCCACCAAACCCCAGCTGGTCCAGGGCAACCTGGACTGTCTGGCGGAAGCCATGAGGGAGGTGAAGGGCGCATGAAGGAGCTGAAGACCGCATCCATCAACCCCCATCAGGCCTGGCAGGAATATCCCGCAGGGCTGGAAGTCAACGAGGGCGGCACCTCTGTCCTCAACCGCACAGGCGACTGGCGCACTAAGATCCCCTACTGGGAGCAGGAGCTGTGCAAGCAGTGCCTGATGTGCGCCCCCTACTGTCCCGACTCCTCCATTCCCGTTGTGAATGGCAAGCGTCTGGACTTTGACTATGACCACTGCAAGGGCTGCGGCATCTGCTATACCGTCTGTCCCTTTAAGGCAATCCGCTGGGAGGAGGTATAACCATGAGTATCAGAGATAGAATGTCCGGCAATGAGGCCATTGCCACGGCCATGCGCCAGATCAATCCCGACGTATTCGCCATGTTCCCCATCACCCCCTCCACGGAGATCCCCCAGTTCTTCGCCCAGTATGTGGCCGACGGCCAGGCGGACACCGAGTTCATCACCGTGGAGTCCGAGCACTCCTCCCTCTCCGCCTGCATGGGCGCCCAGGCCGCCGGCTGCCGGGCTGTCACTGCCACCTCTTCCGCTGGCCTGTCCTACATGAACGAGGTTTTGTATGTCGTGGCCTCCGCCCGTCTGCCCGTGGTCATGGCTGTGGCCACCCGGGCACTGACCGGGCCCATCAACATCAACCACGATTATTCAGACTCCATGGCTGAGCGGGACTCCGGGTTCATCCAAATCTATTCCGAGAACAACCAGGAGGCCTATGACAATTTCCTGCAGGCTCACCGCATCGGGGAGCATCCCGACGTCCGCCTGCCCGTTATGATCTGTGAGGACGGCTTCATCACCTCCCACGCCCTGGAAAACATCCTGCTGGAGGAGGATGCCGCCGTTAAGAAGTTTGTGGGCGAATACCACCCTGAAAATTACCTGCTGAACGAAGAGGCGTCTCTGGCTGTTGGCCCCTACGGCATTTCCGCCTATTATATGGAGGCCCGCGTAGCCCAGGCCGAGGCCATGAAGAATGCCAAGCGCGTCATTCTGGAGGTGGCCGTCGACTTTGAACGCACCTTCGGCCGCCACTATTCCTTCTTTGAGGAATACAGGATGGAGGACGCGGAGGTGGCCATGGTCATTATGGGTTCCTCCGCCGGCACCGCCCGGGCTGCCGTGGACCAGCTGCGGGAGCAGGGGGTGAAGTGCGGCCTCATCAAGGTGCGCGTATTCCGCCCCTTCCCTGGCGAAGAGTTGGCCCAGGCTTTGAAGGGCTGCAAGGCCGTCGCCGTTCTGGACAAGAGCGAGGGCTTCTCCGCCAACGGTGGCCCTCTGTTCGCGGAGACCGCCTCCGCCTGTATCAACCTGGATACCCGCCCCAAGATGGTGGATATCGTCTATGGCCTGGGTGGCCGGGATTTCACCGTGGACCAGGCCCTGCGAGTCTTGAACCGGCTGCAAAAGATTGCAGCCACCGGCGTAGTTGGTCCTGTCTACACCCATATGGGCCAGCGTGATCTGAGAGAAGAGGTGCAGTAATCATGGCATATAATTTGAGACAGGAAATGAGCAAGCCGGAGCGGTTCAACCCCGGCCAGACCCTCTGCGCAGGCTGCGGCTCCGGCATCGCCTGCCGTGCGGTTCTGCGTGCCATGGAGCCCGACGACAAGGCCGTTATCTGCAACGCCACCTCCTGCGTGGAGGTTTCCACCTTCCAGTTCCCCTATACCGCCTGGTCGGACTCCTACATCCACTCCGCCTTTGAGAACACCTCTGCCGTGGCCTCCGGCGTGGAGGCGGCCTACCGCATGATGAAGAAAAAGGGAAAAATCAGCAGCACCTATAAGGTCATCGCCCTGGGGGGCGATGGCGGAACCTACGATATCGGCTTTCAGTCCCTGTCCGGTGCTCTGGAGCGGGGAACGGACTACACCTATTTCTGCTACGACAATGAAGCGTATATGAACACCGGCATCCAGCGTTCCTCCGCCACCCCCAAGTTCGCCAACAGCACCACCACCCCGCCCGGCACCCAGTCCACCGGCAAGGACCAGGGGCAGAAACTGCTGACCGACATCTGCGTGGCCCACGGCATCCCCTACGCGGCCCAGACCACCATGGTGGGCAACATGAAGGACCTCTATGAGAAGGCCCACCGGGCCATTTACACCCAGGGCCCCGCCTTTGTCAACATCCTGACCCCCTGCCCCCGGGGCTGGCAGTATTCCTCAGAACTGCTGCCACAGATCTGCAAGCTGGCTGTGGAGACCTGCTTCTGGCCCATGTACGAGGTGGTCAACGGGGAATATCACCTGACCTACATGCCCAAGCAAAAGCTGCCCGTGGCCGACTTTATGAAGCTGCAGGGCCGCTTCAAGCACTGCTTCCAGCCCGGCAACGAGTGGACCCTGGAGGCCGCTCAGAATTGGGTTGACCAGCGCTGGGAAGCCCTTCTGGCCAAGTGCAAGTAATCAAATGGTGCAAAATTTGGCCGGCCATTTAGCGAAGGCGGCTGGCCGTGTTATCATATAAACGCGCAAGGAGGCGACGTCCTGTGGAAATCTGGGACTGCCATGTTCACCTGTTCCCTCCGGAAATTTACCGGAACTGGAACAAATACGCGCCCAAGGACCCCTGGTTCCAAACCCTGACCCGCAAGCCGGAAAACGGCAAGGGCACCGAGGAGGCCTGGGCCGACGGCCGAGAGACGCTGGCCTGCGGGGACGCAGCCGGGGTACACGGCCTGGTCATGCAGGGCTGGTACTGGAATGACATCGGCCTGCAAACCCTCCACAACGACTATATGGCCCGGCTGCTGGCGGAACATCCCAATCGTCTCAGGGGCTTCATTTCCATCAATCCCAAGTTCGGCGCCGCCTCCATCGCCGAGGTGGAGCGCTGTAGGAAGCTGGGCTTCTCCGGCATTGGGGAGTTAGGCCCCGGGGGCAATGGCTACGACTTCAATGACCCGGATTTTCTCCAGCTGCTGGAATGCGCCAACCATTACCATCTGCCAGTCTGCATTCACTGCGGCGAGCCGGTGGGCCATCCCTATCCCGGCAAGGACACCACTTCACTGGCGCCCCTTCCGGAGGTTGTGAAGTGGTTTCCAGAGGTAACCTTCATCCTGGCCCATCTGGGGGGAGGCCTCCCCTTCTACGAGCTGAACCGCCGCATTCACAGATCGATGGTTCCCAATGTGGTCTATGACACCGCCGCCAATCCCCTGCTCTATGAGCTGCGGGCGATTCGGGCGGTGGTGGAGCTGGTGGGAGCGGACCGCCTGCTCTTCGGCAGCGACTTTCCGCTGCTCCTCTACCCCTCCAAGTGCCGGGAGATGGACATGACCCGCTTTGTGACACAAATGACCAAGGAAGCCGGCCTAACCCCGGAGGAGCTTCAGGCCGTCATGGGCGGCAACCTCAAAAAAATCCTAAACTGCTAAAAAAAGCTCGTCAGCTTCCACTGACGAGCCATTCTTTTCATTATTGGGCCAGATATTCCTCCAGGCACCAGTCATTTTCCGCCATCTCCTTGGCCACAGTCTCACCCACATAGGCGAAATGGTAAGGGATATACTCCATGCCGGTGATATCCTCCTTGCCCTCCGGGAAGCGCAGGATAAAGCCGTAATCGGCCGCATTTTCTGTCAGCCACCGGATTTCCTCGGTACACTCCTCTGCAAACACCGCCTTCACCTGGGCATCCACATCCACAAGATCCACAGCCAGGCCGGTTGCATGCTCCTGAACATCCAGCTCATCATTGGAGCTAACGTCCTCGTAATAGCAGGTGGACAGCATCGTATTATAACCCTGGGCACGGGCGGCGGCAATAAACTCCTCCAGAGCTTCCGCAACCGTTGCATCCACTTGGTGGCTGCCGTCCTCCTGGACGTTACCCAAATTGTCAACCCCCACCAATTCCAGCTCAAAGGTAGCGGGAACCGTCTGCATCAGGGCTAATTCATCACCCAGTCCAGTTGCGGTAGTTTCAGCAGAGCTTTCCGGTTCCTCTGTTACAGCGGAAGTGGTCTCCTCCACCGGTTCTGTGGTCTCGGCGGCAGGCTCGGTCTCCACGACAGCATCCGACTCAACAGGCAGGCTTTCCCCAGGCAGACTCTCCTCCGTCTGCTGGGTCTCCCACCGCCAGAACATCAGATTGGACAGGTTTCCTCCGGTCATTTGCAGGACGAACAGCACAGCGGCAATGGCCACCACCAGAACGATCAGGATCACCAGCACGCTCCTCATGACCTTTCCCCCGGAGTAGTCATTGACTACCCTGCGATTCTTTTTTCCCTTTCCCCGGCGGGCGCTGGCGGTATCTTCCAGATCATCGCCGTCCCCGGAATCGTCCTCGCTTTCCGTATCCAATAGGAACAGGTCGTCGTCGTCATCAAACAGATTGAAGTCGTTCAACCCCTTCAAAGTGTCTTCATCATAATCTTTAGCCAAGGAACTTCCTCCTGTTCTTCTATCCGTCTTCTGGTCCTTCGGCCAGGAATCACAACTCAAATTTACTTTTGATATTATAACAGAAGCCCCTCAAAGATGCAACTGCAAACGCCGAAAAATTTATATCTGCATCAGATTTTGGCAATCAACCGCAGGATTTCCGCCAACAATCCGCAGCAAATGATCCCGCACAGGGTTGGGATCCCGATCCCCGCCAGAGTCCATTTCCAGCTCCCGGTCTCCCGCCGGATGGACGCGCAGGTGGCGGCGCAGGGCCAGTGCATCAGGGAAAACAGCATGGTGCATAGCGCGGTACCCATGGTCCAGCCGTGGGCCGTCAACAGGGCGCCTATCTCCGCGACCCCCGCCGGTTCCGCCAGGCTGCTTCCCGCCATGTAGGCCATCAGCGCAACGGGAAGCACAATTTCATTGGCCGGAAATCCCAAAATGAAGGCGGCCAAAATCACTCCGTCCATTCCCAAGAGCAGCCCCAGAGGGTTTAAAGCCCCGGTCAACACCCCCAGCAGGCTCTCGCCCTTCACGGTCACGTTGGCCAGAAGCCACAGCACCAGCCCCATAGGCGCCGCCGTACACACCGCCCGGCTCAGTACGAAGACAGTCCGGTCCAACAACGCCCGGTAAAGCACCTGCAAAATCCTGGGCCGCCGGAAGGGCGGCAGCTCCATAACCAGTCCTGAGTGGGAGCCCTTCAGCAGCGTAACGCTGAGCAGCCGGGAGACCCCCAGTGTGGCCGCGATCCCCGCCAGGATTACTCCCAGCAGTAGCGCAGTTTGCCCCAATCCCCCGCCCGCCGCAAAGAATACGGAGATCAGGGTAATCAAAAGGGGAAACCGACCATTGCAGAGCATAAAGCAGTTGGTCAAGATGGCGATCAGCCGCTCCCGGGGTGACTCGATGATGCGGCAGCCGGACACCCCCACCGCATTGCAGCCCAGGCCCATACACATGCACAGCGCCTGCCGACCGCAGCCCCCGCAATGGCTCAGCGCATGATCCATGACAAAGGCCACCCTGGGCAGCAGCCCCCATTCCTCCAGCAGGGTAAATAGCGGAAAAAAGATCGCCATGGCGGGCAGCATCACCGCGATCACCCAGGCCACCACCCGATAAACGCCCTCCACCAGCATACCGATGAGCCAATCTGGGGCAGAAATGTATCTCAAAGCCTCTTTCATCGGTCCTTCCAGGGCGGTCAGCCCCTGGGAAAGCAGTTGGGACGGCAGGTTTGCCCCGGTGACTGTCACCCAAAGCACCAGCCCCAGAAGAAGAATCATCAGGGGCCACGCCGCCACCCGTCGCAAGAACAGCTTATCCAGCCAATCCCAGGTCCGAACCTCCCGCCGCTGGGAAACCTGTTCCACCAGCTCAGCCGCCCGCAGCGCGGCCTCTTCCACAGCGGCCCGGCCTTGGCAATCCCTTGGACAGCAAGCCTCCCTTCCCGGGACAGCATTGGATAGAAATCCGCCGGCCGCTGCCGCATCCTCCAGGCGGGCTTCCAACTGACGCAGGCCCCGTCTCCGTCCGGCGGACATCCCCACCACCGGAACCCCCAGCGCTTCTTCCAATTTCTCCACATTCACCTGGATTCCCCGGCGCTCTGCCTCATCCAGGAGGTTGACACAGAGGATGGTGGGAAGCCTCAGCTCTATGATTTGCAGGGCGAGAATCAGACTGCGTCCCAGGCAGGTTGCATCGCAGATGATAATCACCCCGTCCAGCGGAGTATTTTGCAGCACCGACGCCGCCCGCCGCTCTTCCTTGGAGCCGCCGTGGAGGGTATATGTCCCCGGCAAATCCAGCAGGCGCACCCGGCCCTTTGCCGTCCGCCAGATTCCCTCTGCCGTTTCCACCGTTTTTCCAGGCCAATTCCCGGTGTGCTGGTGCAGCCCGGTCAAAGCATTGAACAGAGTGGACTTTCCTACATTGGGGTTGCCGGCCAGAGCGAAGGTTTTCCAGATCTTTCCCTTACTCTGTCCCATCCGCTAATTCCTCCACCCTGATGTATTCCGCCTCACGGCTCCTCAGGGCCACTGTCACGCCCTGGAAGCGATAGGCCGTCGGGTCGCCCCCGGGAGCGCATTGCAAGCAGGCAATCCTGACTCCAACTGTCATCCCCAGTTCCAACAGCCGTTGTCCCGTCGGCTCTGGCACATTGACCGCCGCGATCTTTGCGCTCTGTCCCGGCTTTAACTCGTTCAAAGAACTATATTTGTTCATTTGCCCACTCCTCCCGTTATTGGCGGGCTTACACACCTGCCTGCTATCAGCTTACGCGGGAAAAGCGGAATTGTGACTGCGCAAAAAGGCCCCCGCTCAGCGGGAGCCTTGGTTCACGGCCGAAAAGCCGCGCTTGTTATAGGATATGGCGTACCATTTCTCTCTAGCGCCCAAAATCCGGGAAATACTCCTTCACGAAGTCAATATCCTCCACCTTCCACTCCATCCCATCTAAGTAGGCAAGGTTTCCGGCTTCGGTGGTGAAGTTAAATTTCAGCTTGTAGGAATACAGGGCCTGATACTTCCGGTCATACCGCCTATTCTGCTGGCCGCTGCCATACTTCCCGTCCCCTAACAGAGGGTGTCCGGCGGCAGCAAACTGGGCGCGGATCTGATGGGTCCGGCCGGTGATCAAATCGCACTCCACCAGGGACAGGTTGTTCTTCGTGGCCAGGGTGCGGTAGCGGGTCACGGCCGTCTTGGCGCCGGGGCAGGGGGTCTTGCGGACATAGACCTGCTTCTTGGCCTCGTCCTTGAAGAGATAGCTCTCCAGCTTGCCCTTTCCAGGGGTCATGCGGCCGATCACCACGCAGAGGTAGAGCTTGGTCAGCTCCCGGTCCCGGATCTTCTGGTTCATCACCCGCAGAGCCTCCGCCGTCTTGGCCGCAATGACGATACCGCCGGTGTTCCGGTCGATGCGGTTGCAGAGGGCAGGCGCGAAGGAGTTCTCCCCGCTGGGGTTCCACTCCTTTTTCTGATACAGATAGGCTTGGATATTGTTGATGAGGGTGTGGACCTTCTCCGTCTCATCCGCATGCACCACCACGCCGGGGCGCTTATTCACGAGCAGAATATTCTCGTCCTCATAGACAATATCCAGGCGAGGCTTGAACATCTTGAGGAAGGTGTTCTCCTGGGTGGGCTGGGCAAAAAATTCATCGTTGATATAGAGCCGGAGCACATCCCCGTCCTGAAGGCGATAGTTTTTCTCTGACCGCTTGCCGTTCACCTTGATCCGCTTTAGCCGAATATACTTCTGGGCCAGGGTTGCCGGCAGCAACGGCAGGGTTTTCCCGAGCCAGCGGTCCAGCCGCTGACCCGCGTCATTTTTCATGATTGTAAACTCTCGCATAAGTCACCCGCTGTTCAAAATGATTTTTTCGCTTCCCTCTTTGTCGCCGCGGTCTTTAGCCGCAGCTCGTGCCCCCGGCGTAGCCCTCGCTCACCTCCACCGGATACCGCTCGGTGAAGCAGCCGTCGCAGAAGCCGCACCGGGCATCGGGGGCGATTTTGTGGAGATTCTCCACCGAAAGGAAGCCCAGGGTATCTGCTCCCGCCATCTCCCGGATTTCCTCCACGGTGTGGTGGCAGGCGATGAGATTCTTCTTATCAGGAATGTCCGTGCCAAAGTAGCAGGGGGAGATAAACTCCGGAGAAGAGATTCTCATGTGAACCTCCGTGGCGCCCGCATCCCGCAGCAGCTTGATAATGGCCTTACAGGTGGTGCCCCGGACAATGGAGTCGTCGATCATGACAATGCGCTTGCCCCGGACATTATTGGCCAGCGGCCCCAGCTTGATGCGGACCGCATTTTCCCGGCTCTGCTGGTTGGGCGTAATGAAAGTCCGGCCGATATAGCGGTTCTTCACAAAGCCCTCCCCATAGGGAATGCCAGATTCCTCCGCATAGCCGATGGCCGCATCCAGGCCGGAGTCTGGCACGCCGATGACCAGGTCCGCCTCCACAGGGTGCTCCTGGGCCAGCAGCCGGCCGGCGTAGCGCCGGGCCATGTGGACAGACTGGCCGTAGATCTCACTGTCCGGGCGGGCAAAATAAATATACTCAAAGATGCACATATGCCCTTTTGTATCTTCCTTGGGACAGTTGTCCCGGATGGAACGGACATCTCCATCCTCCACCACGACAATTTCCCCAGGCTCCACCTCGCGGATATATTCGGCATCCACGCCGTCCAGCGCACAGGACTCCGAGGCAAAGACGATGGCGCCCCCCCGTCTGCCCATGCACAGCGGGCGGAATCCCCAGGGGTCACGGGCGGCGATCAGCTTCCTGGGCGACATGATGATCAGGGAAAAGGCGCCCTTCAACATGGGCATGGCGTCCCGGACAGCCAGCTCCACAGAGCCGCACTTCAAACGAGCCTGGGCAATGACATAGGCGATGATCTCCGAATCCGTGGACGTCTGGAAAATGGCGCCGCGGTACTCAAAATACCGGCGCAGCTCCTCGGTATTCACCAGGTTGCCATTGTGTACCACGGCCAACGTGCCCTTGACGTATTTCAGGGTCAGAGGCTGGGCATTCTCCCGCCTGCCCGCGCCGGTGGTGGCGTAGCGCACATGGCCCACAGCCATGGTGCCGTTCAGCTTGTCCAAAATGCGCTCATTAAACACATCTCCAACCAGGCCAATATCTCTATAAAAGGACAGCTCACGGTCGTTGGTGGCCGCGATGCCGCAGGCCTCCTGACCACGATGCTGCAAGGCATACAGTCCGTAATAGGTGGTTCTGGCGCAGTCCCCCGCAGGATCATAGATGCCAAACACACCACATTCCTCGTGAATAGACATTAAAAGGCTCCCCTTTCCAGCGTTTCAGGATGAAATGTTCTCAGGTTCAGTATAAAGGAATCCACTCTTTTCGTCAACGAAAAGAATCAAAATCCGCCTTCCTGTTTTTCCCGGAAACCTGTGATCTCATACAGATAAAAATCCCGAACGCGTACACGTTCGGGATGCTGGAGGCGACACCCAGATTCGAACTGGGGAATCAAGGTTTTGCAGACCCACGCCTTACCACTTGGCTATGTCGCCACATATAAAAATAACCTGACTTGTGAAAAAAGGACTTCGTTGTGAAGTCCTCTCGTTCTGGAGCGGGCAACGGGACTCGGACCCGCTACCTCCACCTTGGCAAGGTGGCGCTCTACCAGATGAGCTATGCCCGCATAATGGTGCCTCCGGTCGGAATCGAACCAACGACACGGGGATTTTCAGTCCCCTGCTCTACCAACTGAGCTACAGAGGCGGGATGGGCAAACCTACATTTGCCCGGGGGTTACTGTGAAGCTTTCACAGTTGGAGGCGACACCCAGATTCGAACTGGGGAATCAGGGTTTTGCAGACCCACGCCTTACCACTTGGCTATGTCGCCATATGGAGCGGGCAACGGGACTCGGACCCGCTACCTCCACCTTGGCAAGGTGGCGCTCTACCAGATGAGCTATGCCCGCATAATGGTGCCTCCGGTCGGAATCGAACCAACGACACGGGGATTTTCAGTCCCCTGCTCTACCAACTGAGCTACAGAGGC
>CAYLVH010000006.1:0-40556 GCA_964387095.1 uncultured Oscillospiraceae bacterium | reverse complement strand
TGTTCCGCGTGCGCTGCTTCACCCAGGACGACGCCCATATCTTCATGACCTGGGATCAGATGAAGGACGAGATCAAGAACGTAGTCAAGCTGTTTGACGAGGTCTACTCCGTCTTTGGGCTGAGCTATCAGATCGAGCTGTCCACCATGCCCGAGGATCACATGGGCGACCTCAAGGATTGGGAATTTGCCACCGAGACCCTGAAAGAAGCTGTCTCTGAAATGGGCAAGGACTATGTCATCAACGAGGGGGACGGCGCGTTCTATGGCCCCAAGCTGGACTTCCACTTGGCGGATTCCCTGGGGCGCACCTGGCAGTGCGGCACCATTCAGCTGGACATGCAGCTGCCTGAACGCTTCGAGCTGGAATACACTGGCCCCGACGGCGAGAAGCACCGTCCCGTTATGATCCACCGGGTTGTCCTGGGCTCCATTGAGCGCTTCATCGGCGTCATCACTGAGCACTTTGCCGGCGCCTTCCCCGCCTGGCTGGCCCCTGTGCAGGTCAAGGTCCTGCCCGTCACCGACCGCGCCTCCCGGTACGCCGATCAGGTTTATTCCAAGCTGAACGCCGCCGGGTATCGGGTGGAGGTGGACCACCGCTCCGAGAAGCTGGGCTACAAGATCCGGGAGGCCCAGAAGAACAAGATCCCCTATATGATTATCGTAGGCGACAAGGACGTGGAGAATCAGACCGTCTCCATCCGCCACCGTTCCGGCACCGACCTGGGCGCTATGAGCTACGAGGAATTCGAGGCTCTGCTCAAGGAGGAAGTGGACACCAAGCCCATTAAGTAATTGCAATCCCCATAACGATAAAGCCCCGCAGCGATTCCATGCTGCGGGGCTTTTTGAGTTTGTTCTGTTAATACCGGGCCTCCAGCACAGTGATGACATCGGCAATACACCCTTCGTCGCAGGAGCAGAGCACCATAGCCCCCCGCACCTTTAGCTCCTTGATACAGTTGGAGGGCGCGAAGGGGATGGCGGACACCAGCAGCATGGAAAGATCATTCTGGTTATCCCCGATGCAGTACAGGCTTTCCCGGGCAATACCCAGCTGCCCGGCAAGGCGCAGCGCTGCGGCCCCCTTATTGACCCCTATTCCGGTCAGCTCCAGGAGATAATAGCCGGAAAATATCACCTCATAGTCCCCCGGCCAACGGGTTTGGATATACGCCTGCACCTCTTCCAGCAGCGGGCGCTCCCCCTGGAACAGGACCTTCAGCCAGCCGCCCTTCATCTCCCGGATGGCGCGGGGGACCATTTCCGCCTTGACCCGCTGTTGATGCTGCCGGACAAAGTCATTATAATTCCAGACATAGATGATCTCCTTGGTATAGACCTCAATGGCCAGCGCCGGGAACCGCTCTATCAGCTGCTCCAGCCGCCTGGCGGTCTCTCCGGAAAGGCAGCTGGCAAAAATCCAGCGGCCCTGGGGATAGTCATAGATGGCTGCCCCATTGGAGACCACCGTTGGGCCGTTCATAGGGACTCCCCTCCACAGGGGCAAAAAGGTCTGATACCCCCGGCCGGTGGCCACGGAAAAGGTCCCGCCCTCTGCCATAAAGCGCTCCAAGGCCCGGAGGTTCCTGGGCGGGATGGTCAGATCCTGGCCAATCAGGGTATCATCATAATCAGAAAGCAGCAAAACACCGTCAAATTTCCCCATATTTCCCTCCTTGCCTCCCCTTGCGTTCCAGTTTGTCCAGCACCGCTTGGAACCAATCCGGCAGGGGACAGGCCACTGTCACCCGCTCCCCGGTGGTGGGGTGGACAAAGGTCAGCTCCCGGGCGTGGAGGCACTGCCCCCCTAGGCCGGAATAAGGCTTCTTGGACCCATAGACGGGATCCCCCAGCAGGGGATGGCCCATGAAGGCCATGTGGACCCGGATCTGGTGAGTGCGCCCCGTCTCCAACCTGCATCGGACATGGGTGCAGCCGGGATACCGGGCGATGACTTCCCAGTGCGTCACAGCGGGACGGCCATTTTTCTCGTTGACGCACATTTTCTTCCGGTCTATGGGGTGGCGTCCAATGGGGGCATCCACAGTGCCGGAGTCCTCCTTTAAGCTGCCCACCACAATGGCCTCATAGGTGCGGGCCAGGGAGTGGTCCTTCAGCTGCTCCGCCAGGGCCAGGTGGGCAGCATCGTTCTTGGCCGCGATAATCAGGCCGCTGGTGTCCCGGTCAATGCGGTGGACAATCCCCGGACGGAGCTCCCCATTGATACCCGACAGGGATGCCCCGCAGTGATAGAGCAGGGCATTCACCAGGGTCCCGTCGGAATGGCCAGGGGCCGGGTGGACTACCATCCCCACCGGCTTGCTGACGACGATCACGTCGCTGTCCTCATAGACCACATCCAGAGGGATGTCCTGGGGGACCACATTTACCGGCTCCGGATCGGGGAGGGTCAGAATATACGCTGCCCCCGCCACCGTCTTTTCGTTTTTCTTCACGGGGGTTCCATTCCGGCGGACATGTCCGCCCTCCATCAGCTTCTGCACGGCAGAGCGGGTCAGGCCCTCCACCTGCCGGCTGATAAAGCTGTCAAGGCGGAGGCCGGACGCCTCCGCCGTCAAAATCAATTCCGTCATTCCTCCACCTTCGGTTCGTCCTTCTTTCCAGGCCTCTTGCCCTCGTACTTCTCCCAGCCGAAAAGCACATAGACCACCATGGCAATCACACCCACCACCACGCAGATATCCGCCACGTTGAACACGGCAAAGTTGATAAACAGGGTGCGGAACATATCCGTCACATAGCCCAACAGGACCCGGTCAAGCATATTGCCCACGGCCCCCGCCAGAATCAGGGTCACCGGCCAGCGGCCAAAGGGGTGGCGCACCAGCTTTTTGGCCAAAACCACCACCAGGCACACGGATACCACCGCAGACACAAGGCCCAGCAGGGGGGTGGAGTCAGAAAAGCTGGAAAACGCGGCCCCGGTATTTTTGATATAGGTCAGCTCCACCACATGGGGGATCAGCGGCACACTTCCGCCCAGCTCAATTCCTGTGCGAACCAGGTATTTGACCCCCTGATCCAATCCCACCAGCAGCGCTGCAACGACAAAGTAGATCATGAAGTTCTCCTTCTCCAGTAGAAAATGTTCCGATATGTATAAACAATATCACACCCCCGGCGAAAATGCAACGCATTCGGCCGCTCCGGAGTCTCTGGCAAGCCAAAAACCTGCGACAAAAAAAGCAGCGATACCTGGTCACAAAGGCCAAGTATCGCTGATCTTTTTATTTGCCGTTATTCATCGGCAGGAGTCTCCGTAGTATCTGCACTCTCAGTTTCGCCGGACGCTGTCTCCTCCACAGTCTCCGTGGTTTCTGCGCTCTCGGTTTCGCTGGATTCGGTTTCCTCCGCTTCCTCCGTCTCAGTGGGATACAGCTTCTCACCCAGGGCGATGAGATTGGTGGTAAAGGAGGCCATGTCAATGTTGTCAAAAGCCTCGGTGGTGACAACCTCTGCCGCCGCGTTCCACTCTTCGATCATGGCGCCAAAGGCGTCGGAGACATACAGATCCTTCAGCGTGTAGTTATAGTAGGTGTAGTTAACGGGCACGGAGTCATAGTCCACAGGCAGGCGCATGACAATGAAGTAACCGTAATCATCGCTCTCCACCACTTCGCTGCCGATCTCACCCTCGCCGAGGGCGGCAACAGCTTCGGTGTACACGTCAACCATATCGCCATCCATGAAGGTGTAGGAGGCACCGGCCGTATTGGCACCGGTATCGTCGCTACGGCTTTCCTGATAGGATTCCAGGGTAGCCTCGGGATCATCAGAGGACAGGATCTCGTCCAGAGCAGCCTGGGCCTCAGCCTTCAGCGCTGCCTTCTGGTCGTCGTCCATATCCGTGAAGGCCACGGAGTTGCCATCCTCATCGGTGGAATACATAAACAGGACGCTCTTAGAGGCGTAATACAAGTTATCCTCCACATACTGGGCCATAACCTCGTCGGTCACAGAATCAGCGGGGAAGTAATAATCCTGAAGGCCTGCGTAATACTGATAGATTTCAGCCATATAGCGCAGATAATCGGTGGTGGTGCCGTAAACGGCAACCTCGTTCTCCATATCAGCCTCGCCGTTCTCCTGGATCCAGGCGCTCTTGGCGTCGTCGTCGTAGTCATCCTCCACAATGGTGCCATCTTCCACGGCGGCATCCCACAGGCTCTCGCCAAAGGAGGTAATATAGCTGTTCATGGTCTCATCCACTGCGGCAATCTGATCCTCAGTAAGCTCGATGCCCTCCTCCCGGGCCTTCTGCCCCAAAACCATGTAATTGACAGCGATGTTCAGCGCGTCGCTCTTGGTGAATTCGGCAAGCGTCTGCTCGTCGTCATAGGCGTCATCCCAAGAAATGGCGTCCAGGCTGCCATAATAGTAGGCGCCCAGCATATTGGCATCATAGCTCAACCAATAGGAAAGCTCGTTGAGCAGCAGGTCTTCCCCATTCACAGTGGCCACCACAGTATCTCCGGGCAGGCCAAAAATCTCCATGCAGGCATCTTCTACTGTGTCATCATCAGCAGGATCTGTTCCATTCGAGGAACAGCCCGCCAGACTGGAAAGCAGCAGGGCAGCGGATACACCAGCCGCAAAAATTCGCTTTAAGTTATCCATGTTGGACCTCCAATTTCATTTAGACGTTTTGCGCATTGAAAATTATTGCTAACCGTGCAGCCCGAAAGGCCGATATAAACCAGACAGTCCAGACGGTTCTTTGATTATAGCACATCATTTTTCAATTTACAACAAATTCTTCCCCCAAGATTTCCACTTTTTTACCATTTTTTACTCAAGCATCCGTTTTTTCTTCTGTTTCCTGGATTTTTTTACGATAATCCCGCAAGAACTTTTGGATATAGCGCAGGGCATCCTCCTTGCCCGTCAGCCGGATTGTCAGGGCGGGTTTCTCCCCTGACGCAAAGGTGACGCGGTTTTTATATTCCCTCTGGGCGCCCAGGGCCAGCACCGCTTCCACATGCACCTGGTCCAAGCCAAGGTAGATGATATTGCCCTTCTGGGTGATCTCCACTACGCCGCATTCCAGGGCCACGGCCCGCAACAGCGCCACAGCGATCAGGTTGTTGACACTTCTGGGCGGGTCGCCGTAACGGTCCACCAGCTCATCAGTGAGATCATCCGCATCCTCCTCGCTGCGAATCCGGGCAATCCGGCGGTACAGGTCCATCCGCTGCTCCACGGAGTTGACATAGAACTCAGGGATATTGGCAGTGACCGTCAGGTCGGCGGAGCACTCCCGGGTCTGGGCCTTTGTCTCCCCCCGCTCCTCCAGGACCGCCGTCTCCAACATCTTCAAATACATGTCATAGCCCACGCTCATCAGGAAACCAGACTGCTCAGGGCCGAGCAGGTTGCCTGCGCCCCGGATCTCCAGATCCCGCATGGCGATCTTAAAGCCAGAGCCGAACTCCGCAAACTCCCGGATGGCGGACAGGCGCTTATTGGCGACTTCGCTGAGCACCTTGTCTTTGCGGTAGGTCAGGTAGGCAAAGGCCCGGCGGCTGGAGCGGCCCACCCGGCCCCGAATCTGGTGCAGCTGGGCCAAACCCATCTTATCCGCGTCCTCGATAATCAGGGTATTCACGTTGGAAATGTCGATGCCGGTTTCAATGATGGTGGTGCAGACCAGCACCTGGATTTCGCCGTCCACCATGCGCTGCATCACGTCGGACAGCTCCTCCTCCGTCATCTTTCCGTGGGCGACACCCACAGAGACGTCCTCACCCAACCGTTCCCTAATCTGGCGGGCAGTGGCGGTGATGGTGTCCACCCGGTTGTGCAGGTAATAGACCTGGCCCCCCCGGCCGATCTCCCGGCGCATGGCATCCGCCAGAATGGACCAGTCGTGCTCCATAACATAGGTCAGCACCGGTTGGCGGTCCTGGGGCGGCTGCTCAATGGTGGACATATCCCGCAGGCCGGACAGGGCCATATTCAGGGTCCGGGGGATGGGGGTTGCGGAGAGGGTCAGGCAGTCCACCTGGCGGGCAATCTCCTTCAGCCGCTCCTTGTGGGTGACGCCAAAGCGCTGTTCCTCATCAATAATCAGCAGGCCCAGGTCCTTGAATTTCACGTCCTTTTGCAGCAGCCGGTGGGTACCGATGAGGATATCCACCTGTCCGGCGGCCAGCTCGGCCAGAGTCTCCTTGATCTGCTTGGCCGTGCGGAAGCGGCTGACCATGCCCACACGGACAGGATAATTGGCAAAGCGCTGGGTGACCGTTTGATAATGCTGCTGGGCCAGCACGGTGGTGGGAACCAAAATGGCAGCCTGCTTGCCCTCCAGCACGCACTTCATCACGGCACGCAGGGCTACCTCGGTTTTCCCATAGCCCACATCCCCGCAGAGCAGGCGATCCATGGGGACAGGGCGCTCCATGTCCTCCTTGATCTCCGCGATGCAGCGGATCTGGTCCTCTGTCTCCTGGTATTCAAAGGAGTTCTCAAACTCCTGCTGCCAGGGGTCATCCGGATGAAAGGCATAGCCCGCCTGGCGCTGGCGCTGGGCGTAGAGCTGCACCAGCCCCTTGGCCAGGTCCTGCACCGCTTTGCGGGTACGGGTCTTGGCCCGCTGCCAATCCGTGCCCCCCAGCTTGCTCAGCTTGACCGGTGCATCCCCTTCGCCGGAGCCGATATATTTGCTGACCATATCCAGCTGCGTGGCCGGGACATAGAGGCAATCCGTGCCAGCATAGGCCAGCTTCAAATAGTCCTTGGTGGCACCGTCCACCTTCATCTGCACCATTTCCACAAAACGGCCGATGCCATGCTGCTCGTGAACCACCAGGTCCCCGGGCTTCAGATCTGTAAAGCTCTCCAGCTTCTGGCGGTTGGAGGCCCCCTTGGAGGCCGCCTTTTTCTGCTTCCTGGCGGGGATTCCAAACCCCTCGGTGAGCACCGCGATCTTCGCCGCGGGATACTCAAAGCCTGCGGACAGCCCTCCCAGGGCAATGACGCTGCCGCCAGGCTCAGGCAGCTGCTGCAATTGGAAATCCATGCCGATTTTGACTTGCTCCTGGCGGAGCAGCTCCTCCAAGGCCTTTGCCCGCATTTCGGAGAGACACAGCACCACTGCGGAAGAACCAGAGGCGGTATAATGATTTAAGTCGCTGACCGCAGTCTCCAGGCTGACGCCAAAGGACGGCAGCTGCCGGGCGGTGACGGCCAGGGTGTCCCGCACCTTTGTGGGATAACCGGAAACCAGGAAGGAATCCAGATAACAGACGGGGTGCTCCATCAGGGCCTGGGCAAAGCCCTCCTGGTCCAGGGCAAAGCGGGCCAGCTCCCCCCATAGGAGTCCGCCCTCCATCAAGGCCTTGACGTCCTCCTCCATGCGCCACAGATAATTCTTCAGGCTCTCCAGGACCCGGGGGCTGTCGCAGACACAGATCACCCCATCCAGGGGCACATAGTCCAGGGCAGTGGCAAAATCCGGGTAGATCAGGTCCATATATCGGTCCACAGCGGGGAAGGAGGTCAGGGTTTCCAGCCGCTTCCCATCCTCCTCCAGCGTTCGCTGAAGCTCCTGCGTGTCTTTCTTTTTGGCTGCCCGAAGGCGAACCCGCTCCAGATCTCCCATCAGGCCCAGCACACCCCCAGGGGCCAGCTGGGCAAGGGTCTCGGCGGCAGGGAGGATCTCCATCTGCTCCACATTGAACATCCTTCGCTGGGTGACCAGGTCAAAGGCGCCCATGGAGTCAATCTCATCCCCGAAAAATTCCGCGCGGACGGGGTACTCCATGGCAGGGGAATAGACGTCCAGGATGCCGCCCCGGAGGGCGAACTGTCCGGGGCCCTCCACCTGCTCACACCGGGAGTAGCCGTCTTCCACCAGTCGGTGGGCCACATCATCCAGGACGTAGTCACAGCCCACCTTTAAAACCAGGGCAGAATTCCGAAGAACAGCAGGGGGCATGGTGCGCTGCACCAGCCCCTCCACTGTGGCCACCACAATGGGGGCCTCCTCATCGGCCATTTTCCGCAGGACGGACAGACGCTGGTGCTCCCACTGGTGGGAGACCGTGGCGGCGTTGTGGAAGGTGAATTCCCTCCCGGCCAGCAGCTCCACCTCCTGCCCGGAAAAGGCGACCAAATCCTTCCGCATGCGGCCGGCGTCGGCGTCGTCCGCACAAACCACCAGCACCGGCCGCCCCTGCTCCGCCTGGATCGCCGCAGCCACATGGGCGCGGTGTACCGCTGACAGGCCAGAGACCGCCACCGGGCACCGCCCGTTTTCGATATTCGCCAGCAGCTCTCGAAACTCGGGGACGAGATCTAAAATTTTCAGCAGGTTCTCCATATCTGCCTCCTATTGGGAATTCAATGATACCTTAATTGTATTTATTCATCGCCTTGGAAATGTCGTTTCCAGAGACAATAAACTCCACAGCCTGGGCAGCCTTTTTAACCCCCGGCTCCAGCTGGGCCTGTTCGGCCTTTGTAAATTTGCCCAGTACCCAGTCCGCCAGGTCATAGTCCGGGCGGGGTTTGCCGCCCACGCCGATTTTCACCCGGGGAAAAAGGTCCGTCCCCAGGTGGGCCATGATATTTTTCAGGCCATTGTGCCCCCCGGCGGAGCCGGAGGGGCGCACCCGCACCTTGCCCACGGGCAGGGAAATATCGTCACACACAACCAGCACATGATCCGCAGGCGTCTTGAAAAAGGCGGCCGCCTCATGGACACACTCCCCGGACAGGTTCATCAGAGTGACGGGCTTTAATATCATGACCTTGTGGCCGTTGACCTCACAGGTGCCGGTCAGCGCCCGGTATTTTAAGCGCTGGATGGGGATATCCCACCGCTCCCCCAGCTCATCCGCCACCATAAAGCCGGTGTTGTGGCGGGTATTCTCATATTTTTCGCCGGAATTGCCCAAACATACGATGAGCCATTCCACGCCAGAAGCCGATTTTCTGAAAAAGCGCATAACATCCTCCTTATATGACAGGATTGACAGTAAACCCAGACAGCACGAAATCCCCCGGTACAAACGTACAGGGGGTGTCAGCGCAAAGATGAACAAGACACGTCGGGGTTTCCGGCTTTGACCGGAAACCCCGCAACGCAATATTACACAAACAGTTTAGAGACTGAGATCTCCTCATAAATGCGGTCGATTGCCTCCGCGAACATGTCGGCCACAGTCAGATATTTGATTTTCTTGGTGACCTTCTCCCTGCTCTCCTTGGGGGGAATGGTGTCCAGGAATACGACCTCATCCAGGACAGAGTCCTCAATCCGCTGCATAGCAGTGCCAGAGAGGACGCCGTGGGAGGCACACGCGGACACGGAGAGGGCGCCGCCAATTTCCATCAGGGCGTTGGCCGCATGGCACAGAGATCCGCCGGTATCCACCATGTCATCCAGCAGGATGGCGTGCATGCCCCGGACATCGCCGATGATGTTCATAACCTCGGAGACATTGGCCTTCTGACGGCGCTTGTCCACAATAGCCAGGGGCAGGTCCAACTTCTGGGCAAAGGCCCGGGCCCGCTTTACGGAGCCCACATCGGGGGAGACCACGATGGTATTTTCATGAACGTCGGCATACTTCTTTGTAAAGTAATTGACAAACACGGGAGAGCCCAGCAGATTATCCACAGGGATATCGAAGAAGCCCTGGATCTGGTCGGCGTGCAGGTCCATGGTCAGGACGCGGTCCGCGCCGGCCTCCGTAATCAGGTTGGCAACCAGCTTCGCGGAGATGGGGTCACGGGGCTTGCTTTTCCGATCCTGGCGCGCATAGCCGAAGTAGGGAATGACAGCGGTGATCCGGCCGGCGGAGGCGCGCTTCAGGGCGTCGATCATAATCAGCAGCTCCATCAGATTATCGTTGACAGGGTTGCAGGTGGACTGCACCACGAACACATCGCTGCCCCGGACGGTCTCATATATGGAGATGCTCTTCTCGCCATCTGCAAAGGTGGACACCTCAGCAGAGCCCAGGGCAATCCCCATCTTAGCACAGATTTTCTTGGCCAGCTCCGGATTCGCGGTGCCAGAGAAAATCTTTACATCTTTACCATGTGCAATCATGTTTTTCCACTCTCTCTTTCCTAAGTCTGTTTTGATGGATGCGTTTGTGTTAAGCTCGCGCTAATTTCCAAGCCCGGCGCTGACCCGGAAACTTGCAAACGCCCCGGGCAACAGAATCGTTCCTGATAAAACGTACAACCTGCAAACTCAGACAGGCGCGGGAATTCCTTATAACCTAGGCTCAATTATATCAGGTTCCCCCCAGAAATGCATATAAAAACGTCAAAAATTTCCTGAAAAATGCATTTTTTCTATTTTGTACAGTTTTTGCCGGAAAAATTGCAATTTTTTGTGGAATTACCTTCCGGCGTCTAAATTCATTCATACAATGTCCAGCCCCGTGAGATATCTCCGGATCATGTCCAAGGCGGTGTGCCCGGTCATGGTGCGAACCCGGGCGCGGTCAACCCCTCGATGGGTCTCCTTAACCCAGGTGTGCGCCCCATCGCACAGGGCCAAAAACACCGTGCCGCCGTCGTGTCCAAACTCGTCCCCCTCCGGCCCGGCCAGGCCGGTGGCGGAAACCGCCAGGTCACAGTTCAGCACCCTCCTGGCCCCCTGGGCCATGGTGGCTGCGGTCTCCGGGGAGACAGCGCCCACAGTGTCCAAAATTTCCTCTGAAACCCCTAGGACATTGTGCTTCACCTGGTTGGTATAGGCCACAACGCCGCCCTTGAGAACCAGGGAGGCGCCGGGAATATCTGTCACCCGCTTGGCGATGAGGCCCCCGGTACAGGATTCGGCGGTACCCATGGTCATTCCTCGCTGGGTCAGCAGGCGCACCACCTGCTCCTCCAAGGAGGACACGTCCACGCCATAGACCACATCCCCCAGCTTCTCCCGAACCTCAGCCTCCAGGGTATCCAGCATGGCCTGGGCGGCGGCTTCACTCTCCGCTTTGGCAGTCAGGCGCAGCTCCACCTCCCCGTTTTTGGCGTAGGGGGCTAGGGTTGGGTTAGATAGCTCCAGCATACGGTCCCGTAATAGGGACTCCACCGCAGACTCCCCCAGCCCGAAGATTTTCACGGCGCGGGAGACAAGCACCCCCTGTTCCCGGGCTGCCAGCCAGGGCACCACCCGGTGCCGCATCATGGCCTCGCATTCCCGGGGCACCCCTGGCAGCATAAACACCCGCACACCATCGCTTTCAAAGGTGCATCCCGGGGCAGTGCCCCAGTCATTCACCAGTACCTGGCTCCCCTCCGGCAGCCAGGCTTGGAACAGATTGCTCTCCAGCATCTCTCCCCCGTGGAGCTTGGTCTCATAGTAGCGGCGAACCTGCTCCGCGCACTCCGGATAAAACACCAGCGGACGTCCAAAGGCCTCTGCCAACACCTGCTTGGTCAAGTCGTCACAGGTGGGGCCCAGGCCGCCGGTGGTGATTATGATATCCGCGCGGCCCTTGGCGATCTCCACAGCGGCTTTGGCCCTCTGGAGGTTGTCCCCCACCACCGTATGATAATAGACGTGAATGCCCAGGCCGGACAGCATCCGGGAGATCATCTGGGCATCGGTATTGGCAATGGAACCCAGCAAAAGCTCGGTGCCCACCGCGATAAGCTCCGCTGTATAGGACATAGGCTCCTCCTTTGATCGATGATGAATCTGAGATTTTTTAAAAAATATATTTACATCCCCAGGGGTGTCGTATATATTATTTAATATAATAATTTTACTTAATGGCAGATCCGCTTTCTGTTATTATACGGATCTTCCCACCCTTTTACAAGGCCAATCCCAGCCTCGTTGAAGCAATCCAAATTATGTTCCATCCTGGATGATGCGCAGGAGAGGACTTATTATGACGCACCGTCTTCATATAAGAGATTTTAAGGAGGGTTTTACCGATGAAAAAGAGACTGCTATCCGCCTTGCTGGCCCTGGCCATGCTGATCAGCCTGCTGACCATGGGCGCCAGCGCAGCAACCTTTGCTCCCGACTCCCCCATTACCCGTGAGCAGATGGCAGCCATCCTGTACAAGTATCTGATCACCTTCTATGATGTCGCCCCTGTTTCCTATGATTTAAGCGGTTTCCCTGACCAGGGCTCCATCTCCGCCTATGCCCGCCCCGCCATTCAGTTCTGCGTGGCCTGTGCCCTCATGAGTGGCGAGGCAAAGAACGGTTCCGTGTACATCTCCCCCCAAGAGTGCCACCACCCGCGCCCAGGCTGCCATTGTTTTCTATCGCGTTTTCCTGGATTCCGGAGAATAATTCCCTTTGAAATACAAGATGCCTACCGGAAACAGCGGGCATTGAGCTTGTCGGTAAAAGCGACAAGCTCTCTCGAAAATGCAAGCATTTTCCCGAATTTTCCCACCCTGCCGCAGCGCACGCTATAAATAGCGTACGTTTGCAGGGCGAGAAGTGAATTTTTCCAGGCACATGTCCTGAAAAAATTCAGGATTTCATTTTATTCCGTCAGCATGCTGACGGAACTCTGCCGAGGACTTGTAAGCTTTGATCTGAAAAGCAGGTTACTCGGCAGTCTGATGCCGGCCTTTTATGGGGCGTCCTCCACCGTAACAGTGATAACCTCAACGCCCTCCAGGGCTTTCTCAACCATGCCCTCCACATCCAGGGCCTGCTCCGCCTCCTCCAGCTGGGCCAGGTTGGGCTTCGTCTTGGGGTGGCGGGGGGTGAACACCGTGCAGCAGTCCTCATAGGGCAGGATAGAGGTCTCAAAGGTGCCGATCTTCCGGGCAACCCGGACAATCTCCTCCTTATCCATGCCGATGACAGGGCGCAGAACAGGCATGGACACCACCGCTTCGGTGACATTCAAGGCCTCCAGCGTCTGGCTTGCCACCTGTCCCAGGCATTCTCCGGTAACCAGGGCCTTACAGTCCGTCTCCTGGGCCACGGCCTGGCTCAGGCGCATCATAAAGCGGCGCATAATCAGAGTGAACAACGCATCCGAACACTTGCGGCGGATCTCCTCCTGGATCTCAGTGAAGGGGATCACGTGGACCTTCATCTTACCGCAATAGCGGGTCAGCTCCCTGGCCAGCTCCACCACCTTCTCCTTGGCCTCCAGGGAGGTATAAGGATAGCTGAAGAAGTGGATCAGCTCCAGGCTGATCCCCCGTTTGGCGATCATATAGCAGGCGACAGGGGAATCGATGCCCCCGGAGAGCAGGGCTGCGGCCTTGCCATTGATCCCCACGGGCAACCCCCCTGCGCCGGGTTCCGGCGCCGCATGGACATAGCCCGCCAGGTCCCGGACCTCCAGGTGCACCACCAGCTCCGGGTTGTGTACGTCCACGGTCAGGTTGGGGAAGGCCTCCGCCAGCTCCCCGCCCACATACTGGCTCAGCTCAATGGAGGTCATGGGGAAGGCCTTGTCCGCCCGCTTGGACTCCACCTTAAAGGACCGGGCCACGGACAGCTGATGGGCCAGATACTCCTTGGCGCAGGCCACAAAGGCGTCCTTGTCCTTGGGACAGGCCTTGGCCCTGGTCAAGCCCACAATGCCAAAGACCACCTTTAGGGCCTCAAAGGCGGCATCAATGTCGCACGCCTCGTTTTCCGGTTCCACATAGATGGTGGACTGCTTGGAATAGACCTTGAATTTGCCGCAATACTTCACCCGGCGTTTGATAATTTTTAGGAGGCGGTCCTCAAAATTCCAGCGGTTCAGGCCCTTTAAGACCATCTCGCCCAATTTGCAAAGGATAATTTCTTCCATGTTGTTTCCTCTCTATGCTTTGAAATATTCCGGCCGTCAGCCGCCTGTTCAATGCCGCCTCAGGCTCTCCGCAGTGCGGTACTGAATGGCCTCGGCCAAATGGACAGTCCCGATATTCTCCTCGCCGTCCAGGTCGGCAATGGTGCGGGCCACCCGGAGAACCTTATCATAGCTCCGGGCGGTCAGGCCCATCCGCCGGAAGGCAGCCTTCATCATAGCTGTTCCCGCCTCGTCCAACTGGCAATACTTTGCCAGTTCCCCTTGATTCATATAGGCGTTGCAGTAGGTTCCGTCTGAGCCGAACCGGGCAACCTGGCGCGTCCGGGCCGCATTGACCCGTTGGCGGATGACCTGAGAAGGCTCCCCGCTGCTACGCTGGGACAGCTCGTCAAATTCCACCCCCTGCACATCCACCTTGATATCAATCCGGTCCAGCAGGGGGCCAGACAGGCGGGACAGGTACTTTTCCACACTCTTGGGAGAACAGGTGCATCGTCCCGTGGGATACCAGCCGCACTTGCAGGGGTTCATGGCGCAGACCAGCATAAACCGGCTGGGGTAGACCACGGAACCGGAGACCCGGGAGATCTGCACCCTGCCATCCTCCAATGGCTGGCGGAGCACCTCCAAAGCGTCCTTGCTAAACTCCGGCAGCTCATCCAAAAAGAGTACCCCGTTATGGGCCATGGAGATCTCACCGGGACGGGGAATCGAACCCCCTCCCGCCAGGCCGCTGGCCGAAATCGTATGATGGGGCGCCCGGAAGGGCCGCCGGGTCAGCAGAGGCTTCTGAGGGGAAAGCTGCCCGGAAACGGAGTGAAGCTCCGTGACCTCCAGGGCCTCTTTCCGCGTCATCTCCGGCAGGATGGAGGGAAGCCGCTTGGCCAGCATGGATTTGCCCGCCCCAGGCGGGCCGACCATTAAAATATTATGCCCTCCTGCGGCGGCAACTTCCAGGGCACGTTTTGCCTGTTCCTGACCCTTCACGTCCGCAAAATCCAGCTCAACTCCTTGCGTGGCCTTGGGCGTCCATGGCTCGGTGGGCTTTAACCGCTGCTCACCGCTCAGGTGCTGGGTCAGTTCCCGCACATTGGCTATGCCGTAAACCGTGATTCCCTGGGCCAGGGTGGCCTCGGCGGCGTTTTCCGCCGGCACATAGATTGTGGAAAATCCGCCCCGCTTGGCCGCCAGCGCCATGGGCAGCACCCCCCGGATGGGACGCAGCTTGCCTGACAGGCTCAGCTCGCCCAGAAAAAGGCTGTCCCCAGGCGGCACTTCCAGCTGTCCGCTGGCTGCCAGCAGCCCAATGAGGATGGGCAGGTCATAGACCGTCCCCTCCTTCCGCCGGTCCGCCGGGGCCAGGTTGGCGGTGATCCGGCTCACTGGGAAGGTGTAACCGGAATCCCGGATGGCAGAGCGCACCCGCTCCCGGGATTCCTTCACCGCCGCGTCGGGCAGACCCACCACCTCAAAGCCGGGCATCCCCCGGCTGACACAACATTCCACCTGTACCAGGTAACCCTCAACGCCGTATAGCCCCGCTGATGTCACTGTCACAACCATATCCCTTCACCCCGTTATCTGCGATTTTCATACTGGATCTCATACTCCGCCATGGGTGTATAGTGGGAGGCCAATTTCACCACCACCGCGCCGTCGATGATCTGAACACTTCCGTCGCTGGGGTAGATGGACATCTCCTGGAAGGCCTCGCTGTCGGACACGGCGATCATGTCCTCCTCAGCAGGGCGCTGCCACTGGACATTCAGCCAGTCGTTCAGATAATCATAGACGTGCTTTGTCATGGGGAGGACGGTGCTGGACAGGCAGCTGTAATGCTCCACCAGCGTATAGCCCTCCACCTGGGAATAATAAATGCTCTGGGGCATGGGGCCGATGATATAGACCTCCATTCCCTCCTGATAGCCAGACAGGGATTCCACCCGCTCCACCAGCCGGGTGCAGAAGCTCTCCGAAGCCCGGTTCGCCGTTTCAGAACAGCTGTAAGCCGTGTTGTCAATCTGCATGGAGGCCAAAACCGTCAGCCCCAGGGCCAATACAAACACCGTCCGGGTTCCCCGGAGCCACCGCTTTCCGGCCTCCATATTCCAGTCCAGGAACACCAGCAACAGGACATAATAGAGGACAAAGGCGTAGCGGGTGATGGGAGTAGAGCTGGTATTTGGATTGATGATGCGGGTAAAGTGGCAGGCGATGGGCAAGAGCGTCAGGAGCACCGCCAAGAGCACAACCTTCACCGGCTTCTGATAGAGCCTGCGCAGGACAATCTGACGCACCAGCAGCACCAGGCCCCCCAGGGAGAGGACAACATTCAGGGCCACAGTGGTCCTTGTGGTATAAGTGCAGACCGTTCTGGGGCTGAACAGATATTGCAAAAACTCCTTCCAGGCAGTCCACAAGATCTTGGGCAGCTCCGCCACAGGGTAGCTGTCCATGGTGGAATCCATGCCCAGGTAGGAGATCAGCTCCAAATCCTTCACCGCCAGGAAAATTTTCAGGATGACCATATACAGCACCAGCCCCAGGAGCAGGAAGGCCACATGGCGGAAGCCCTGGAAAAAGATCTCCTTCACCCCGGACTCGGGCTTGGCCGTGTATACCAGCACCGCCATCACGGACAGCGCGATGGCCACCGCCAGATAGGCCTGATAAATCCCCATGGAAAAGGCCAGCAGCACGCCCCCTGTGATAAAGCCAAAGGAATACCGCTGGGTGAGCCAGACGCCCACCACCGCCAGCAGTAGGGCAGCAAAATAGGCCGAAGCGGTAAAGATGTAGAGGTATGTATAGGCCACGGAGGGGAACACGATCATTAGGACGCCTACCGCGCCGGAGAGCATTGGGCTTTTTATCCCCAGCACCCGCACCACCACCGCTGCAGACAGCGCCATCAGCAAAACAGACAGGAAGCCGATCAACGCCGGTGCCTCCAGAAAGCGGTTTAGAAAGGACACATAATGCAGAAACCAGCGGCCGGAGATGGTGGCCTGCTGCGTATCGTAAAGCCGGCGGATGCCGTCTGAATTGGGAATCAGATTGGTAAACACATATAAGTGTGTCATATAGCCCGCCACAAAACAGGCGAAAAATGCGGCCTTGGCCTGGACGGAAATTTTACGCCAGAAGGCCAGCATCTGGACCTCCGGACCAGACAGGCTCTGGGATGCTTCTTTCCTCATTTCTGGAAATCCCCTCCATTCTGAAATAAAAATATAGGCATAAATGCCCAACAATTAACAATATCATCATATAGTATTTCGTGCCGGATTGCAAGAATAACAACCTGTTCCTCTTTTGATTTTGAAATGATGCTTTATTTCAAGGGTCGTATCTGCAACGGGTTTGTTATAAATCCCCCAAATTACCTAGAGAAGCTAAAGATTTTGTTTACAATTCTATGAAAACCTGATAAGATGTATAAAGTAACGATGCGCTTTTGAATCGTGCTGTTTTGGAATTCTGAGGCAGGAAAATCTGCCCAAACTAAGGAGGAAAACAAATCATGGCTCGCAAACTGAAAACCATGGACGGCAATACTGCCGCTGCTACCGTATCTTATGCATTTACGGAAGTCGCTGCAATTTACCCCATTACGCCGTCCTCTGTGATGGCTGAGTTGACTGATGAATGGTCTGCCCATGGCCTGAAGAATATCTTTGGTCAGACGGTCAAGATTGCTGAAATGCAATCCGAAGGCGGCGCTGCCGGCGCTGTCCATGGATCCATCACCGCGGGTGCCCTGACCACCACTTACACCGCATCTCAGGGTTTGCTGCTGATGATCCCCAATATGTACAAGATTGCCGGCGAGCTGATGCCCGGTGTCATCAACGTGTCCGCCCGGGCACTGGCCACCCACGCGCTGTCCATCTTCGGTGACCATTCCGACGTTATGGCTTGCCGCCAGACTGGCTATGCAATGATCGCTTCCACCAATCCCCAGGAGGCAATGGACCTGGGCGCTGTGGCGCACCTGTCCACCATCAAGGGCTGCATCCCCATCATCCACTTCTTCGACGGCTTCCGCACCTCTCACGAGATCCGCAAGGTCGCCGTTTGGGATTATAAGGATTTGGCCGAAATGACTGACTGGGACGCCATCGAGCGCTTCCGCGCCCGTGCTCTGAACCCCGAGCATCCCGTATTGCGCGGCTCCAGCCAGAACCCCGACATCTTCTTCCAGACCCGCGAGGCCGCCAACAAGTATTATGACGCCTTCCCCGATGTGGTTCAGGGCTGCATGGATCAGGTCAACGAGAGAATCGGCACCAATTATAAACTGTTTAACTACTACGGCGCCCCCGACGCCGAGACCGTTATGGTCGCCATGGGTTCCCTGTGCGACGCCGCAGAGGAGACCATCGACTATTTGACCGCCCGGGGTGAGAAGGTGGGCCTGATTAAGGTTCGCCTGTACCGTCCCTTTGCTTCCGCCAAGTTCGTGGAAGCCATCCCCGCGACCTGCAAGTCCCTGGTGGTCATGGACCGCTGCAAGGAGCCCGGCGCTCCCGGCGAGCCTCTGTATCTGGACGTCTGTTCCGCCATCCGCAACTCCGCCTTTGCAGGCATCAAGGTATGCGGCGGCCGTTACGGCCTGGGCTCCAAGGACACCACCCCTGGCGGCGTGATCTCCGCCTTCAAGAACGGCCAGGCCGAAAAGCCCATCAACGGCTTCACCATCAACATGGTGGATGATATCACCAACCTGTCCCTGCCTGTGGACGAGGAGCCGGACGTCACTCCCGCCGGCACCACCTCCTGCAAGTTCTGGGGCCTTGGCTCCGACGGCACGGTGGGCGCGAACAAGAACTCCATTAAGATTATCGGCGACCACACCGATCTGAAGGTTCAGGCTTATTTCCAGTATGACTCCAAGAAGTCCGGCGGCCTGACCATCTCCCATCTGCGCTTCGGCCCCGAGGAGATCAAGTCCACCTACTATGTCAAGCAGGCTGACTTCGTGGCCTGCCACAATCCCGCCTACCTAGAGAAGTATCAGATCGCCCAGGACATCAAGCCAGGCGGCACCTTCCTCATCAACACGGATATGGACGTGGAAGCGCTGGGCAAGGTTCTGCCCGCCAGCGCCAAGCGCCACATCGCCAAGAACAAGATCCATGTCTACGCCTGCGACGCAACCTCTCTGGCTGTCTCCGTGGGCCTGCCCTCCAACCGCACCAACATGGTGCTGCAGGCTGCCTTCTTCAAGCTGTCCAACATCATCCCAATTGATGATGCAGTGCGCTATATGAAGAGCGCCATCGAGACCACCTACGGCGCAAAGGGTCAGAACATCGTGGACAGCAACAAGGCCGCTGTGGATGCCGGCATTAACAACCTGGTGGAGCTGGAGATCCCCGTTGATTGGGCCGACGCAGTTGACGGCCCTGTGGTCTCCATCGGCACCTCCGACCGCCCCGACGTCCAGAGCTATTTGGACACCGTCATGGTCCCCGCCTCCGCTCAGGAAGGCGACGTGCTGACCACCTCCCAGCTGCTGCCCGGCGCGGACGGCACCACCCCCTCCGGAACCGCTGCCTTTGAGAAGCGCGGCATCGCCGTCACCGTTCCCCAGTGGATTCCCGAAAACTGCATTCAGTGCAACCAGTGCGCCATGTCCTGTCCCCACGCGGTTATCCGTCCTCTGGCTATGACCGCCCAGGAGATCGCTGACGCTCCGGCCGCTCTGAAGACTGCTAAGATGATCGGCAAGGGCATGGACGACCTGAAGTTCGCCATGATCATCTCCCCCATGGACTGCACCGGCTGCGGCTCCTGCGCAAACGTCTGCCCCGCTAAAAACAAGGCGCTGGTGATGAAGCCTCTGGCCTCCCAGATGGAGCAGCAGGAGGTCTTCGACAAAACCGCTTACACCGTCACCGAGAAGCAGCTGCCCATTCCCCAGGGCACTGTCAAGTCCGTCCAGTTCAAGCAGCCCCTGCTGGAGTTCTCCGGCGCCTGCGGCGGCTGCGGCGAGACCCCCTATGCCAAGCTGGTCACGCAGCTGTTCGGCGACCGTATGTATATTGCCAACGCGACGGGCTGCTCCTCCATCTGGGGTTGCTCCGCTCCCTCTACCCCCTACACCGTCAACCAGAGGGGCCAAGGCCCCGCTTGGGAGAACTCCCTGTTTGAGGACGCCGCTGAGTTCGGCTTCGGCATGAATCTGGCCGTGACCCAGCGCCGGGCAAAGCTCATTGACACCGTCACCGAGCTGGCCTCCATGGATTGGGCTGACGAGGATGTGGTCGCCGCCTGCAAGGCATGGCTGGCTGCCAAGGACGACGCTGCCGCTTCCCAGGAGACGGGAGAAAAGCTGGTTGCCGTCATTGAGGACTTCTTCGCAAATCAGGACCAGACCGGCACCCCCTTCGAGGAGCAGTGGCTGGCTAACGGCAAGAAGTGCACCTGCCCCGCCTGCACCGCTGCCCGCTCCATTCTGGAGATGAAGGATCTGCTGACCAAGAAGTCTATCTGGATCTTCGGCGGCGACGGCTTCGCATACGATATCGGCTACGGCGGCCTGGACCACGTCCTGGCTTCCGGCGAGAACGTCAACGTCTTTATCTTTGACACTGAGGTCTATTCCAACACCGGCGGACAGTCCTCCAAGTCCACCCCCACCGGCGCTGTGGCACAGTTTGCCGCCGCTGGCAAGGCTGTGAAGAAGAAGGATATGGCTTCCATCTTTATGCAGTATGGTTACGTCTATGTGGCCCAGGTCGCCATGGGCGCCAACTACAACCAGACTCTGAAGGCCATCCAGGAGGCAGAGTCCTACGACGGCCCCTCCATCATCATCGGTTACGCCCCCTGCATCAACCACGGCATCAAGAAGAAGGGCGGCATGGCAAACGCCATGCAGGAGATGAAGGATGCTGTGGCTGCTGGTTACTGGCACCTATTCCGCTATGATCCTCGTCTGGCTGACCAGGGCAAGAACCCCTTCCAGATGGACTCCAAGGCTCCTTCCGCCGACTATCTGCAGTTCATCCAGGGCGAAACCCGTTACGCTTCCCTGAAGATCGCCTTCCCCGAGCGGGCAGATGCCCTCTTCGCAAAGGCCGAGAAGGATGCAAAGGCCAAGTACGAAAAGCTGGCTGACCGCGCAAAGTAATCCTCCCAAATCTCCATAGCACATCATTACCCCCGCTGTGAAAAATTACAGCGGGGGTTTTCCATCCCTTGCGAGAATTTTACCGGAGCGATTTCCACTTTGATCTTTGTATGGTATAATATAAGGGAAATAGATGTTGCAACAAGTTCTAAACGAGGTGCTTTTATGAATCCAATTACTCCCATGCGCCGGGGCTGCTCCCGAATTGGCATCGGCATGCTGGTCTACATGGTCTGTACGCTGATCCTGGGCGTTGTATACCAGTTGATTCTTACATTTGCCGCCCCCAGGATGCTGGGCAACGCCAGCCTGCTGATGCTTTTCAGCGACATCATCACCTATGGCATCGCGCCGCTGCTGCTGTGGCTGATTCTGCGCCCGCTGCCCACGGCCGTTCCCAGGGAGCGGGGCCTGACCCAAAAACGGATGGGCAAGCTGATTCTGGAATCCATTGGCCTGATGTACTCCACCAGCATCCTGACCTCTCTGCTAGTCTCTATCATTACCCTGCTGATCGGACATGACATGGGCAATCTGCTGGACACGGCCATTGAGGACATGCCTCTGGGCACCATGTTCATTTTCATGGTGATCGTTGCCCCCATCTGCGAAGAGCTGATCTTCCGCCGCATGGTGTTCCGCCGTCTGTTGCCCATGGGGGAGAACTTCGCCATTATTATGAGCGCGCTGCTCTTTGCCCTGTTCCACAGCAACCTGTTTCAGCTCTTTTACGCCTTTGCTCTGGGGGTGCTTTTCGGCTGCGTCGTTGTGAAAACCGGCCGCATCCGCTATACCATCGCCCTCCATATGATGCTGAACCTGCTGGGCTCTGTTTTGATCATCGCCTTGGAGCCCTTCGAGCTGGCCACCATCATTTACAGCATTTTGATTTATATTCTCATGGCTGTGGGTCTGGTAATCTTTTTCTTTGACTGCAAGGGACTATTCCGCAACCGTCCCTCGCTGCCCGGCTGCCGGAAGGCCGCCTTTACCTCCTGGGGAATGCTGGCCTTTATCGTTCTGTTTGCCGTTAGCAGCATTGCCGTAACCTTTTTCGTCTGAAAGGGGAGAGATGCTCTGTGACGGAAACCGCCTTTGACCAGCTGTTTGCCGGCTGCGGCGCGGCTGCCTGGGGGAACTGCGCCTTTGGGGACTTAGCCCTTTCCCAGGAGGCCAGAGAACGGGCGCAGGCCCTCTGTCCAGGAGCCAAGGGGGTGCTGGTGGCCGCCTTTCCCTATTACGCCGGGCCAATATCGGGAAATCTCTCCCTGTATGCCAGGGGAGAGGATTACCATCAGGCCATCACCCGCCGCTTGGGCATCGCCTGTCAGGGGCTGCAGCAGCTGTATCCCAAAAACCGGTTTATCCCCGGCGTGGACAACTCCCCCCTGCCGGAGCGGGAGGCCGCCCGGCTGGCTGGGTTGGGTATCCAGGGCCGAAACGGGCTGGTGATACTCCCTCCCTACGGCTCCTGGATTTTTCTAGGGACCATTCTCACCGACCTCCCTCTGGAATCCCCAGAAACCCCATCCCCCGGCTGCATTGGCTGCAACGCCTGTGTGGATGCCTGCCCCGGCGGAGCCCTGGGGCAGCAGCCCTTCGATGAGGACAGGTGCCTTTCCGCGCTGACCCAAACCAAGAAGCCCCTAACCCCGCAGCAGGAGGAGCTTTTGCGAAGGCATCCTCTGATCTGGGGCTGCGACCTGTGCCAGCAGGTATGTCCCTACAATCGGGACGCGGCCCTCTCTCCCCTAGAGGATTTGACCGGCCAGAAGGGGGATCCGCCCTATCTCTCCACCCTGAACCCGGAGGATTTGGAGGGGCTGACAAATCGCGCTTTTAAACAGGTGTACGGAAACCGGGCCTTTGCCTGGAGGGGGCCTGGAGTCCTGCGGAGGAATTTTAATCTGAAGCAAAAACAATGAGATACGCCCTTCGCCTGTGCAAATTCAGGCGAAGGGCGCTGTTTTTCCCCACACAAAAATTTTGTCAAGTTTTTTTCAAAAGAGACATGTTTACACTTTCGTCAATATTTTTCAACATAGATCTCCGTTTTTTGTAATTGTTTTTTCCGTGAAATTGTTAGCGATTTTCTGGTTTTTCCCCGGTTCTCCAAAAGATTTCCACTTTTTCCACATACTTTTCCACATTCATCCCTGTGGAAAACCCGGTGGAAAAAGTGGAAAACCAGTTTACATAACCTGTTATTTCCCGCCAAAATTTCAGCATCCTGACAATTTATGGCCAAATTTGGGGGATTTTGAAAAATATCCCGTTTCCAGGGCGGTTTCAGCTAAAAAAGGTTCTTTTTCCTCAAAAAATCGAACATTCGTTGGCTCTTGACAAACAAATCAGTCCAAATTCAGCACCTCCATTAGCACCATCTGGAGGGTATCTATTGGTTCAAAGGCCTGCCCGGCGGACAGAGTGAAGCGCACCCCCTTGCCCTGGGACGCTGCGATGCAAAATACCCCCTGCTCCCGCAGCAGGGGCACCAGGTTTTCCCCATCCATGGCGGGGAACACCGCCTCCAGAATCCCCGCCTCCGGCTGGGTATAGCCGATAACGCAGTCTCCAGCCAGCTCGTTCAATCTGGCCCACAGCCAGCGGGTCAGCTCCCTCCGGCGGGCGGAAAGGGCCTCCTGAGACAGGGCCGGCTCCGCCGGAAAGTTGGGATGGGAAGGGTCAAGATAGATTGGCAGCATAAAATCAGCTCCTTGTCGTTCTTTGTCGTATTGTGGCTATCATATCACGGCGGGGGGATTTTCTCAACCAAGCAGATTGCAAGAATTTCGGATTAATAGTATAATACGGATATCTATTTGTATTTTTACCCCACTTGGAATGGAGAAAGGATGATTTCAATGGATTACGCTGCCGAATCCCTGAAAAAGCATTATGAATGGAAGGGCAAGCTGGACACCGTTCCCAAAATGCCCGTGGCAAACAAGACCGACCTGTCTTTGGCCTACACCCCCGGCGTAGCGCAGCCCTGTCTGGAGATCCAAAAGAACCCCGCCTTGAGCTATGAGCTGACTGGCCGGGGAAACACCGTTGCCGTTGTCACCGACGGCTCCGCCGTCCTAGGCTTGGGGGACATCGGCCCCGAGGCCAGCATGCCTGTTATGGAGGGTAAGTGCGTCCTGTTTAAATCCTTTGGCAACGTCAATGCCATCCCCCTGTGCATCCGGTCCAAGGATGTGGACACCATCGTGGAAACCGTGGCCCTGCTGGCGGGCTCCTTCGGCGGGGTCAATCTGGAGGATATCGCTGCCCCCCGCTGCTTCGAGATCGAAAAGAAGCTGAAGGAGCGCTGCGACATTCCCATCTTCCACGATGACCAGCACGGCACCGCTGTGGTGGTTTTAGCGGCGCTGACCACCGCCCTGAAGCTGGTGGGGAAGCGGATGGAGGATATCAAGGTTGTCACCTCCGGAGCGGGTGCCGCAGGGATCGCCATTATCAAGCTGCTCATGAGCCGGGGCGTTCAGGATGTCATCATGTGCGACCGCAAGGGCGCCATCTACCAGGGCCGGGAGGGGCTGAACCCCATCAAAGAGGAGATTGCCGCTGTCACCAACAAAGGGCACAGGGCCGGTTCCCTTCACGAGATGCTGGTGGGGGCTGATGTATTTATCGGCGTTTCTTCCCCCGGCACCGTCACCTCGGAGGACGTGAAGCACATGACTGCTGGCGCCATCCTCTTCCCCATGGCCAATCCCACCCCAGAAATTATGCCGGACCTGGCTCTGGAGGCAGGTGCGGCAGTGGTGGGCACTGGCCGCTCGGATTTCCCCAACCAGATTAACAACGTGCTGGCCTTCCCCGGTATTTTCCGGGGCGCCTTTGATGTCCGGGCCTCCGATATCAACGACGAGATGAAAATCGCCGCTGCCAACGCCTTGGCGGGGCTGGTTGGCGATAAGCTGAGCAAGGACTATATCCTGCCCTATGCCTTTGACCAGCGGGTGGCACCTGCCGTGGCCACTGCTGTCGCCCAGGCCGCCCGGGACACTGGCGTGGCCCGCATCTGATTGGGAGGGTTATAAATCATGAATGACTGGCTGGAAATCGGCATTGACACCACCACTCAGGCCCTGGATGACCTATCCGCCTATCTAATGGCGGTGGGCATCACCGGCCTCGTGCTGGAGGATGAGCAGGACTTCACCCAATTCCTGGAGGAGAACCACGAATACTGGGACTACGTGGACGAGGAGCTGCTGGAACAGAAGAAGGGCGTCTGCCGGGCGGTGTTCTATGTCACCAACGACGAAGACGGCCGGGCCCGCCTGGAGGAGGTTAAGGCCGGGCTGGAGGGCTTCCGCAGCCGCTGTCCCCATCCCGTGGGCACCCTGGAAATCCACGAAACCGGCCTCCGGGAGGAGGACTGGGCCAATAACTGGCGGAAGTATTACAAGCCCATGAAAGCCGGGGAAAAGCTGTATATTGTCCCGGAGTGGATGCGGGAGACGCCCATTCCCCAGGGCCGCACCCCCATCTATCTGAATCCCGGCCTGATTTTCGGCACTGGCTCCCATGCCTCCACCCAGCTGTGCCTGGAGGGATTGCAAAGGGTGATCAAGCCCGGTGATAAGATCCTGGACCTGGGCTGCGGCAGCGGAATCCTGGCCATCGCCGGGCTGTGCCTGGGTGCTGATCGGGCTGTGGGCTGCGACATTGACCCCAAAGCGGTGAAGGTGGCCACGGAAAACGCCTCTTTAAACGGCATCGATGGGGAGCGCCTGGCCGTCTACCCAGGCAACGTGCTGGACGATCCGGCCCTGCAGGAGAAGATGACCGACAGGTATCAGCTGGTGCTGGCCAATATTGTGGCGGATGTCATCATCCCCCTGTCCGCCATGGTGGACCGGTTTATGGGGGAGGACGGCCTGTTCCTGTGCTCCGGCATCATCGACAGCCGGGCCCAGGAGGTGGCCAGGGCCTTGGAGGCCAACGGGCTGACCATTGTGGAGTCCGCCTGCAAGAGCGACTGGTGTTTCTATATGGCGAAGAAAGCCTAACCCTGAAACGACAGGAAATGCGCGCTGCCTTCGCAGTGCGCATTTCCTTACCTGATGGGGCCGCCTATTTTATTTGTTGTTCTTTTCCGCCGCCTTTAAGCCATAGAATTTGCGCAGGACAGTCCGAAGCCGCTTATAGTAGACAACTCCCTGCTCCTGGCCAAATTTTTTCTGCAGCTCGCTGTGAATCAGGGAGAACTTCTGGACGTTATATCCGTCCAGCATCTCCAGGATCCAGCTACGGTCGGATTCTCCGCATTCCTTCCCCAATGCCTTTTTTATCAGCTCCTCCGGAGCGGGTGGCTCTTGATGCTCAGCCGCCGGTGGGGCGGAGCTTTTGGCAGTGGATTCTGGCTGTGATTTTGCCTTTGACTGTCCCTCCTTTTCGGCAAGGGCAGCCTGCTTTTTGCGGATCAGCTGCTCGCTGGTCAGCCGGCTCACGCTTCTCTCCCGATCTGCCCAAAAATGGATGACTGAATCATAGCCCGTATCGTTGGAGACAATGATATACTTGGTCTTGGCTGCGGTTTTCAGCAGGTATCCCAGGTAGGACACCAACTGGAAATCCAGTCCGTTGTTGCCGGTATAGCATTCCATCAGTTCAAAGCGATCCGGATACTGAATGATAAACCCCATGTCCGCATAGGAGATATGGGGAGAATTCAGGGTGTAAAAGAGAATCAGTCTGTCATTTTTGGTGATCTCCGGCAGAAGCTCCTTCCAGGTACTGTTTACGTTTTCTGTGTCAACGAGATAAACCTTTTTTGTCATTGACGGCACCACACTCTTCTCTGGCGGCCATCAGGCAGGTATATTGTAACACAAGATTCTATATATGAAAATGCCAAAGATAAGACACCTCCCCATGGAAACCTTCACCAGTTTCTCCCGCTTGACAAAGTAAAGTGATCCTATATAATAATTAGAGAAAACGAGGTGTTTCCATGGCTCAAGAAGAGCGGCTGGCCAGCGCCAGTCTGAACAAGCTGATGGTCTCCATGGCAATCCCCACCATGGTGGCCCAAATTATCAACATTTTATACAACCTGGTGGATCGCATTTACATCGGGCACATCCCCGGCGTGGGCGCCTCCGCCCTGACTGGTGTGGGCGTGACCCTGCCCCTGATTGTCTTTGTCTCGGCGTTCTCCGCCTTTGTGGGCAACGGCGGCGCACCCCTGTCCGCCATCTTTATGGGCAAAGGCGACCGGGACCGCGCCGAACAGATCATGGGCAGCGGCGTCTTTTTGTTGGGCGTCTTTACAGTCCTGTTGATGCTGATGTTTTATCTGTTCCAGGAGCCCTTGCTGTACGCCTTCGGGGCCAGCGACGCCACCATTGGCTACGCCAAAAGCTATTTCTCCTGGTATTTGGTGGGTACCATCAGCGTGGAACTGGCCCTGGGCTTGAACCCCTATATCATTTTTCAGGGGCGTTCCACCATCGCTATGCTGTCCATTCTCATTGGCGCTGTTCTGAACCTGATTTTAGATCCTATTTTTATCTTTACCTTTGGGCTTGGCGTGGCCGGGGCCGCTATCGCCACCGTTATCTCCCAGACGGTTTCCGCCATCTGGGTGGTTGCCTTCCTTACGGGAAAAAGGGCGACCTTAAAGCTGCGCAGAAGGTACTTAAAGCCCCACTGGCCCAGCGTCAAGAGCATTTGCAGCTTGGGGGGTTCTCCCTTTGTCATGCGGGCTACGGAGAGCCTGATCTCTGTGGTGATGAATCGCGGGCTTCAGATTTACGGCGGCGACCTGTATGTGGGCTCCCTGACCATTATGCAGAGCGTCATGCAGTTCTTTTCTTCCCCCATCAGCGGCTTTACCTCCGGTGTGCAGCCCATTATCAGCTACAACTTTGGCTCGGGAAATTTCGACCGGGTGAAAGCCGCCTACCGGCGCATGATCGGTATCTGCACGGGCTTTTCCCTGGTGGTCACCCTACTGACCATGTTTTTCCCGGAGTTCTTTGCCGGGCTATTCACCAAGGATGCTGAGCTGATCGCGCTGGTGGGCCAAAAAATGCCCGTGTTCCTGTGCGGGATGCTGATCTTCGGCCTGCAAATGTCCATCCAGCCCACCTTCCTGGCCCTGGGACAGGCGAAGCTCTCCCTGTTTATCGCCATGCTGCGCAAGGTGATTCTCCTGGTGCCCTTGTCCTTGATCCTGCCCCACTTTTTGGGCGTGGACGGCGTCTATTACTCAGAGCCTATTTCCGATATACTCTCCGCCGTTACCGCTACGGTTCTATTTCTGATCTTTATCCGGCGGATTCTTTCCGTGGAAACCCTGAACAAAATCCGATAGCAGGAGGGTTCTATGCCAAATTATTACGCACATTCCATCTTTGGCCAAAAGGTTTGCGCCGCAGCGGATCCCGCCCTGCGCAGGGTGATTGACCAGCAGTGGGAGAGCTATGCCTGCGGCCAGTATGGCCCAGATCCCCTATTCTTTTACCAGGTGTGGCATCACAACCCGGTGAAACAGGAGGGCCACGCCATCCATAATATCAGCCCCGCGACGGTTTTAGAGCGACTCCGCCGCCCCATCGAAAAGGGGGCCCCCTTTGCCCTGGGCTATGCACTGGGCTTTTTATGCCACTTCCTGCTGGACAGCAGCTGCCACCCCTATATCCGCACCGTGTCCGAAAGGGGCTCCATTAGCCACCTGGCCATGGAGGGAGAATTCGACCGCTATTTAATGCGTCTGGCGGGGATCAATCCTCGCAAGGCCACCCCCTTGGAGCAGTCTTCCCATCCAGAAGTATTTACTGCGGCGGCCTGGGCTTACGAGCACGTCTCACCCAAGCAGTTTCAGCAATCCATGAAGGGCTTTTATTTCGTTGCCCGGCTGCTGACTCGATTTCAGGGGACGGTGCTCTGTCCGGCGATGGATCTTGTCACCAAGGGGCACAAAAGCGCCGCCCGAATCCTTCTCCGCAGGGAGCCGGCCAAGGCCAGCCTGATTACCTCCCTCCAGTTACAGGACCAGCTGAACAGCGCCGTGGAACCGGCGGCCATCCTCTTGGGGCGGCTCTATGACGCATATCAGAAGGGAACCGCCATTGATTTCCTTCCTCCCATGAATTTTCAAGGGGAACCCCTAGAAGAACTCTACACTGCTAACATGGCATAAAGAAACAGCGCACCGCGGTTGATTTCCGCAGTGCGCTGTATTTTTTCCTTTTACTTAGCCCCCAATAATCAGGGTCTCGCCGTCCATTTCCTCCGGGCGTTTCAGGCCCATCAGGTCCAGCATAGTGGGAGCGATATCGGCCAGGCGGCCGTTGCGCAGGGTCACGTTGGCTCCAACAATGCACAAGGGCACCAGGTTTTTGGTGTGCGCGGTGTAGGGGGAGACGCCGTCCTCCTGGAGCATCTGCTCCGCATTGCCATGGTCCGCGGTGATCAGGGAAACGCCGCCCATGTCAGAGGTGGCCTTGACCACCCGGGCAACCTGGGCATCCACGGTTTCCACCGCCTTCACCGCCGCCTCAAAGACACCGGTGTGCCCCACCATGTCGCAATTGGCGAAATTCAGGATAATGACATCATATTTGCCGCTGTTGATCCGCTCCACGCAGGCATCAGCCACAGCCTCCGCGCTCATCTCAGGCTGCAGGTCATAGGTGGCCACCTTGGGGGAGGGGATCAGCACCCGATCCTCGCCCTCGAACACCTGCTCCACGCCGCCGTTAAAGAAGAAGGTCACATGGGCATACTTCTCTGTCTCCGCAATGCGCAGCTGGGTCAGGCCCAGCTTGGAGATATACTCACCGAAAATATTGACCAGCTTCTGGCGGGGGAAGGCCACCTCCACGTTGGGCATGGTGGCGTCATACTCGGTGGTGCAGACATACTGAACATGGAAAAATCCCCGCTTCCGCTTGAAGCCAGAGAAATTATCATCCACAAAGGCCCGGGTGATCTCACGGGCACGGTCAGGGCGGAAATTAAAGAAAATGATGGAATCCCCCTCACTGATCTCCGCACCCTCGGTGCAAATCACCGGCGCCACAAATTCATCGGTGACCCCCGCCTTATAGGACATCTCCACGGCGCGGACGGGATCCAGCTCCAACGGAGCATTGCCATAGACCATGGCAGCATAGGCCTGCTCCACACGGTCCCAGCGGTTGTCCCGGTCCATGGCATAGAAGCGGCCCATAATGGTTGCAATCTGACCCACGCCGAGCTCCTGGCACTGCTTCATGGTTTCCTTGACGAATTCCAGACCAGAGGTGGGGGACACATCACGGCCATCCAGGAAGCAGTGGATATAGACCTTGTCCAGGCCCTGCTCCTTGGCCATCTTCAGGAAGGCGAAAAGATGGGTGATATGGGAGTGGACGCCGCCATCGGACAACAGGCCCATCAGGTGCAGGGCGGTGCCCTTCTCCCGGCAGGAACGCATGGCGCGAAGGTAGGCGGGATTCTGGAAGAAATCACCATCGTCAATGGACTTAGTAATGCGGGGCAAATCCTGGAACACCACGCGGCCCGCGCCAATATTGGTATGACCCACCTCGCTGTTGCCCATCTGGCCCGCCGGCAGGCCCACATCCAGCCCTGAGGCGGACAGGCAGCAAACGGGATTTGCGGCAAAAAGTTCATTCAGGTTGGGCGTTGACGCAGCCTTTACCGCGTTGCCCACCTCGCTGTCACGGATACCAAAACCATCCATAATAATCAAAGTCGTAGGGGTTTTATTCATTGCAACCTCCATGCATAATAAGCACAAGAATTGAGATTCAACTTATACTGGTTGATTGAAAAAACGAGTATCAGAATCAATCCTGGTTCGCCGCGTTGATGATAGCAGTGAAGTCCTCGGGCTTCAGGGACGCGCCGCCGATCAGGCCGCCGTCCACATCGGGCTGAGCCAGCAGTTCCTGGGCGTTCTGCGGATTCATGGAGCCGCCATATTGGATGGTCACGGAACGGGCTACACGGGCACCATACAGCTTGCGGATCACCGTGCGAATCTCTTCATTGACCTCGTTGGCCTGTTCAGCGGTAGCGGTCTTGCCGGTGCCGATGGCCCACAGAGGCTCATAGGCGATGACCACATGGCGCATCTTATCGGCGGGAACACCGGCCAAGGCGGTCTTGACCTGCAGGTCGATGACCTCCATGGTCACCCCCAGCTCCCGCTGCTCCAGGGACTCGCCCACGCAGACAATGGGATACAGCCCCACCTGGATGGCCGCATGAACCTTCTTGTTGACGATAATGTCATTGTCATTCCAATACTGACGGCGCTCGGAATGGCCCACGATAACGTACTTGACGCCCAGGTCCTTCAGCATGGCGGCGGAAACCTCGCCGGTGTATGCGCCGTGATCCTCATAGTGCAGATTCTGCGCGCCAATGGCAATGCGGGTATCCTTGAACGCCTTCAGCGCAGCAGGAATGTTGACAAAGGGCACGCAAATCACGATGTCGCACCACTTGGCCTTGCTCATCAGCGGCTTCATCTCATCCGCAAAGGCTTTGGTCTCAGTGGCGGTCTTATTCATCTTCCAGTTACCAGCAATAATGGTTTTGCGATATCTTCTGTTCATAGTTCTCCTAATACCTCGTTTCTCAGTCTATCTATAAAAAAGAAGTGTTTTTTACAGATGGAAGACCCTCCACAAACGGTGGGTCACTCCAAATTTATGCAAGGGGATTTCGTATATTACTTATCCAGAAGGCAAACAACGCCGGGCAGAGCCTTACCCTCCATAAACTCCAGGGAAGCGCCGCCGCCGGTGGAGATATGGGTCATCTTGTCCGCATATCCCAGCTGCTCAACGGCAGCTGCGGAGTCGCCGCCGCCCACAATGGTGATGGCGTTGGTGTTGCTCAGCGCCTCGGCCACAGCCTGGGTGCCCTTTGCAAAGGCGGGGAACTCAAACACGCCCATGGGGCCATTCCAAATGACAGTACCTGCGTCAGCCACAGCTGCGCAATAGGCCTCGATGGTCTTGGGGCCAATATCCAGACCCTGCCAGCCATCGGGAATGGCGTCTGTGGGGACAACCTGGCTATTGGCATCGGCAGCAAAGGCATCCGCAGCCACGGTATCAACGGGCAGCAGCAGCTTAACGCCCTTCTCCTGAGCCTTTTGGATCATATCCAGGGCGTACTGCTCCCAATCAGGCTCCAGCAGGGAGTCTCCCACAGTTCCGCCCCGGGCCGCCGCAAAGGTGTACGCCATGCCGCCGCCAATGATGATGGTGTCAGCGATCTCCAGCAGGTTGTTAATCACGCCGATCTTAGAGCTGACCTTGGAGCCGCCCAGAATCGCCACCAAGGGGCGCTTGGGATTGGCCAAAGCACCGCCGATGATATCCAGTTCCTTCTGGATCAGGAAGCCGGAGACTGCAGGCAGATAATTCGCCACGCCTGCGGTAGAGGCATGGGCGCGATGGACGGTGCCGAAGGCGTCGGAGACATACAGGCCGTCAGGACCGGCCAGGCTGGCCAGGGCCTTTGCATAGTCGGGGTCGTTCTTCTCCTCGCCCTTGTCAAAGCGCAGATTCTCCAGCAGCATGATCTGGCCGGGCTGCAGAGCAGCGGCCTTCGCCCGGGCGTCCTCACCAACCATGTCCTGGGCAAAGATAACCTCTTTGCCCAGTAGCTCAGACAGGCGGGCAGCCACGGGGGCCAGGGTCAGAGATTCCTTCCACTGCCCCTTGGGCTTGCCCAGGTGGGAGCAGGCGATTACGGCGGCATTGTGGTCCAGCAGATACTGGATGGTGGGCAGTGCGGCACGGATGCGCTTGTCATCGGTGATGGCTCCGGTTGCCTTATCCTGTGGAACATTGAAATCGCAGCGCAGAAGAACCTTCCGGCCTTCTACATTCACATCGGTAACACTTTTCTTGTTGTAATTCATTTTTCCTCTCCTTCCAAATTCACGTCACACGCTGTTCAAAGGGTCGCCATTTCTCCTTTGCTAGAGAGGCCTGGGAACCCCTGCTGGCGCAGGGCCTCATAGGTCAAAACAGCAACGGAGTTGCTCAAATTTAAACACCTGGCCTCCGGCACAGGAACCATGGGAATCCGCACACAGCGATCATCATACTTCCTCCTGAAAGCCTCCGGCAAACCGGCGGTTTCCTTCCCGAAAAACAGCCAGCAGCCGTCCTCATATACTCCTTCCGTATAGCTCTTGGAAGCCTTGGAGGTGGTCAGCCACAGATTGGGAGCGGGGTTCTGGGCAAAGAAGTCCTCCAAATTGTCGTAAACGTGGAGGTCCACCAGCGGCCAATAGGTCAAGCTGGCCCGTTTCACCGCCTTATCACTGATATCAAAGCCCAGGGGGCGGATCAGATGCAGGTGGCTTCCCGTTACCGCGCAGGTTCGCGCGATATTTCCCGTATTTGCAGGAATCTCCGGTTCCACCAATACGATATTCACCACGCTGACATTCCTCGCTCTCCCTGAATATGCAGAATTCATTTTAGCGCAAAAGATTAGGAAATTCAACTATTATTTTCTTAAAAACAATAAAATTTTCACACTTTTTTTGACATTTATTTTTTTTGAACCCTTTTAGAGCGGTTTTCCTCTGTTTTTTACAAAAACTTTTGGCTGGAAATTTTCACCAGACCTCACTTTTAATTTCAGCCATTTTCTGATATACTACATCATACGAATCCTGTGAAGGGGGGCAAACCCGTGAGCAAACCCAAGGGTAAACCCAAGCAGGCCTTTATAAAGGCCTATAACAAGGTCATTGGGCCAAATCCATCTCCGCTGCGCGGAATCTACGACATTGTGGCCGTCTATCTGGACCGAGGTATTTCCCGTTCCTCTGCGGCGCTTTCTTATTACCTGATCTTCACCTTTTTCCCCCTTATTATTATGGTCAATGCCATCCTCTCCCTGTTAAATGAGACGCCGGACGCCATTCTGGCTCTGATTCAACGGTATCTTCCCTCGGATGTGACCGAGCTGCTGAGCAGCTACTTCTCCTATATCGCCCAGAACAACTCCATTGCGCTTCTGGTGGCCAGCATAGCGCTGATCATAACCAGTGCTTCGTCAGCTTTCCGCACCATCATGCGCTCCAACAACGAGATTTTTCGATCCAGCACTCTTTCCTCCGTGCTTCGCATGGTCATTTCCATCATTATGCCTCTTCTGCTCATCCTGGTTCTCTATCTTTCCATGGTAATTCTATTGACCGGAACCTGGTTTATCCACCTGCTGGAACAGACCCTGCATATTTACCTGCATATGGACCACTGGGGCTGGGTTCGTTTCCTGGTCATGTTTGCCATGCTCTTTTTCTTTTTGGCTGCCCTTTACCGGGTCACCATGCCCACAGGGAAATCCCGTCCCCCGGTGCTTTTGGGCGCCTTCTGTGCCTCTGTGGTTCTGCTTCTGGCCAGTATCGTATTCGCATTCTTTATCAGCACCTCCAGCCGGTACTCCATCGTATATGGCTCCCTGGCCTCCTTGATGATCCTACTGCTGTGGCTTTATCTCATCTCCAATGTGATCTTTTTGGGCAATATTTTGAATTATGTTGTCTATTGCCACCGCCGGGCAAAGGAGACCGGCTCCCGTCTGGGTACCCTATAAACGACAAAACCGTCCGTCTTGCGCAAAGACGGACGGTGATTTTATTTCATGGATTCTGACTTAGGTACTTCCCCCTTGGGACTGCCTTCACCGCCACCCTTTGATTTGGATCTATGGTGGGAGTAATTGCGGCGGCTATTACTCCGGCGCTGGCTGCCCTCCTGATTGCCCTTATTTCCCTGACCCCTCTGCTCAGGCTGGGTCCTCTGGGACTGCTCCTGCTTACCGCTCTCCTCATGGGCAGATTGCTGCCGCTTGGAGCGCTGGCGGCGCTGCTGGTTGGGCTGGCCCTCCTTTTTCTGCTGCTGGGACTGCTCCTGCTTATTCTGTCCGCTAGGGGCGGGTTTGGTGGACTTTTTTCGGGTACGGGCATGGTGGCCGCTGCCCTGGACCGGCTTTTCCGCCCTTTCCAGCTTTCCCGGGACCTTGGAAACCTCCGTGGAAACTTCCAACTCCTCCGAGACTCCCTTGGCCTGGGCAATCGTAGATGGAACCTCTCCAAAGGGATCACCCTTGCGCTCCGTATTGCAGGGACGGACGGGGGTGGGGGGTGCGATCTCCCGGAGATGGGACTCCTTGACAGCCGGCTCTTGCAGCTCATACCCCTCGGGGCGCTTGCCCTTGCCGGAACGGATCACCTTGATATCTTCACAGGCATAGTTCTGGGGGTTGTCCGGACTTTGATCCAGGCGGACCTTTGCCTGCTCCCGCAGCAGGTTCACGGCGCAGACGGTTCCAATGCCGTCTGGCGTCTCCACCAAGGACTCGTTCTTGGGGCAACGCTTCAGCGCGTCCTCATAGGCGTCCTGCTCGTATTTCAGGCAACACATCAGCCTGCCACAGGCGCCGGAGATTTTCACAGGGTTCAGGGACAGGTTCTGGGTCTTGGCCATCTTAATGGACACGGGCTGGAATTCCTCCAAAAACTCCGAGCAGCAGAAGGGGCGTCCGCAAACCCCCAGACCTCCCAGCATCTTTGCCTCATCCCGGACACCGATCTGGCGCAGCTCAATGCGGGTGTGGAACACGCTTGCCAGGTCCTTCACCAGCTCCCGGAAGTCCACCCGGCCGTCTGAGGTGAAGAAAAACAGGATCTTGCTGCCCTCGAAGTTGTACTCCACTTCCACCAGCTTCATATCCAATCCGTGCTCCGCGATCTTCTTCTCGCAAATCTCAAAGGCCCGGGCTTCCTTCTTCTTATTCTGTTCCAGGGTCTGCTCATCCTCGGGCGTGGCAGCTCGCAGCACCGGGCGCAGGGGAGAGACCAGCGTCATCTCATCCACAAGGTTGTTGCCCTGGGTGCATTCGCCGAACTCCACCCCCCGGGCCGTTTCAATGATCACGCTCTGACCCGGCTGAAACTGCATCCCATTTGGATTAAAATAGTATTCTTTTCCGCCTTTTTTAAAGCGGACACTAATGATTTCAGTCATAATTGTTCTCCTAGAAGCCAGGAATTACTACCTTCCCTGACTATAAAATTGCGTTGACGCAGGACACGGTCAGCCACCCCAGCAAGTGGCCTCCACCTGCGTTGCCCTCCAGACGCCGGAGAGCTTCCTCCATCAGGCCGGACAGCATCAGCAGCTGGGCACGGTTCAGGCGGCTCAGGGCCACCGCCGACGCTCCGTCACACCGGCCCGGCAGTCCCGCCGAGATCAACACGGCGCTGTGCAGGCGCTCCCTGCACTGATGGCAAAAAAGCGTCAGCTCCTGGCGGGTCCGCTTTTCCTGGGCCGCCATAAAAGTCGCCAAGCCCAGCTCATCCTTTGCCGCCAGGGCGGCGCAGAATTCCTCCGCCAGAGGCTCCATGGCAGCCGCGTCCTCATCCTCTTCAGACTCCAGCATGGCCATGGCCTGTCCCACAATCCCGCCACAGCGGGCTGCGGCGCGGCGCAGCTCCTCCATCGGCCTGTCCGGATAGCGGGCGGATAGCACCTCCATCAGCTCTGCCGGGGAAACCGGGGTTAATTTTAACTCCTCACACCGGGAGCAGATGGTTTGCAGCAGCTGCCCCGCGTGCTGGGTGATAAAGAGGAACGACGCATATTCCGGCCCCTCCTCCACCAGTTTCAGCAGCACATTCTGCACCTTTTCACTGAGGTCGCCTGCGTTCTCGAAGATATAGACCTTCCGATCCGCCTCATTGGGGCAGATATAGGCATCCCCCCGCAGATCTCTGGCCTGTTCCACCTTCAGCTCCCCGCCATCAGGGACATAGATGATATCTGGATGAATGCGCTCCTCCGCCTTCCGGCAGTTCAGGCAACTTCCGCAGGGGCGGTCACCCTGAGAAGCGCAGACCATAGCCTTTGCAATCCAATTTGCCGCAGTATGACGGCCAGAGCCCACCGGACCGCTGAGAATGTAGGCATGGCTCAGGGGCCGCCCCTCCAGCTGATGATGGAGGGCGGCGTTGCCCTTCAATGGAATCGGCTGCCTCATACGCGCTCAAACCGCTCAATGTCCACCACAAAGATGGTGGCGCCGCCTATTACCACCTCCACAGGCATAGAAGGGTAATATCCAAAGGAATTGGCCGCGGAAGCGGGCCGGGTTTCTTCCCTCTGGTGACAGGTGGAGCGCACTACGTCGATCACTGCCTGCACCTTCTCCTGGTCAACGCCCACCATTACGGTGACATTGTTTTCCATCAGAAAGCTGCCAGTGGACATCATGGATGTGGCGGAGAACCCTTTTTTCAGCAGCTCCTGCGTCAGGGTTGCGGCATCATCCTGGTTTACAATCGCAAAAATCAGTTTCATCCGTTTTCCCTTTCCTCCAGTTAAAAATTGTCCCGGCAGAGGATATCTGCACATTTTACTATATTATAGCCTATTTTCTCCAAATAGGCCAGATGTTTTTTCTCAATTCGTTCCCCCGGTGCAATAACCGGAACCCCAGGGGGATAGGGCGCGATCTGTTCAGCGGAGATCCTTCCCTGGCACTCTGCCAGGCTGCGGCGCTCCCGGGGCCCAAACATGGCCTCCCGCAGGGAGCAGGCCCGTTCCGGCAGCCCCGGGGGAGGGGGGAGAACTTCCCGCTCCCCACCACCGGGGGCAATCCGGTCAAGTTCCCGCAATGCCGTCAATAGGCGGCGAAACACCTCTCCATCATCCGCGCAGGTTGTGATGCACACCAAATGGGAAAGGTCCGCCATTTCCACATAGATATCGCTGGTCTCCAGCAGCCTTGCGGCCTCAAAGCCAGTATAGCCGGTTTGGGCGGTGGATATAACCAGCCGCGCCGGGTCGTCGGTCTCCACCCGGCGAAAACAGGTCTCTGCCTCCAACGCCGCCTGGAAAGCCGGCAGCTCCTCCTTCACCAAGGCCCGGTAGCCGGTATCCTGCTCCATAAATTCCAGGGTTTTGTCCAACGCCGCCATCATCCAATAGCTGGGCGAGGAGGATCCGTAGATGCTGGCCGCCTGGCGCACTGCCTCTGGGGAAAATCCGTTGTACAGCAGCAGCGCCGTCTGCCCCGGGGCGGGCAGTTCCTTATGGGCGGAGATGATGGTCAGATCAGCCCCCTGCTGGCAGGGGGTGGGCAGGCCGACCCAGGGCAGGTGCGCCCCGTGGGCGCAGTCCACCATGAGCTTGATCCCTTTTTTGTGGCAGAAGTCCGCGATACCGGTGATATCTGAAATTACACCATAATAAGTGGGGGAGGTCAGGATCACCCCTTTGGCCTGGGGATTGGCCTTCCAGGCCCTTTCCACCGTCTCCCTGGAGATGGGACCCGCAAGCTCCTCATTTCCCCTCCAGGGCCGCTCTAAAAAGACCGGATTCATATCCAATAGGGCCATCCCATTCCACAGGGAACGGTGGATGCCCCGATCAGCCAGCACCGTTCCACCAGCCCCCCACAGGTGCAGAGCGGCGTGATTGCCCTGTGTGGAGCCCCCCGTGAGAAATAAACAGCCCTCCGCGCCCCAACGCCTGGCCCAGAGCCGCTCCGCTTCCTCAATGGCGTCCCCGCCCTGGAACAGATCGCCAGTGACAGAATGCTCTGTTCGATCAAGGTCCGTCCAGTCCTCCAACCCCAGCAAATTCTTTCCGTGATGGCCGGGCATGTCCAGCCACAGGGGAGAGCTACTCTTCAGTTTTATCAATTTTTCATATAGGGGTGTGGGCATAGGCGCCTCCTGTTATGTTATCTGGCCTTGTGCTTCAATCTTTTCCGCCAATTCCATGAGATATTCCCAGCGCTCCATTTTCTCTTCCAGGGCCTTCTCCATTTGAGCCTGCTGGGCCGCAAGCTCCTCCAGAGCCACATAATCCGTGGCCTTTGCCGCCTGCCGGGCTTCATTCTCAGCAAGCTGTGCCTCCAGGGCAGCAATTTCCTCCTCAATATGCTGATATTCGAATTTTTCCTTAAAGGTAAATTTTAGCTTCTGGGGCTTGGAGGCTGGGCGTTCCTTCTTTTCCCCCTTTTCCGCCTTGGTGGCCTTCTCTTCCCGGCGGCCGGATTCCAGATATTCCGTGTATCCACCGGGGCGGGGGGTCACCTGGCCGTTGCCCTCCACCGCAAAGGTGCGGCGGCAGACACGATCCAGAAAATAGCGGTCGTGGGACACGGCCACCACCGCCCCGGGGAAGGTTTGCAGATAGTCCTCCAAAACGGTTAGAGTGGGGATATCCAGGTCATTGGTAGGCTCGTCCAAGAGCAGGACATTGGGGGCGGAGGCAAGCACTGCCAGCAGGAACAGCCTGCGGCGCTCGCCCCCGGAGAGCTTCCCTATGGGGGCGTATTGCAGCTCCCCGGAGAACAGAAATTTCTCCATCAGCTTGGAGGCGGTCAGGTTGCCCTCCTGCGTGGGAATGGAGTTGCGCTTCTCCTTAATATAGTCAATGGCCCTCTGATTGGGATCCAGCTTCACGCCCTCCTGATCAAAATAACCGATTTTCACCGTTTCACCCCGGACGATGGTGCCGGAGTCCGGCTCCAACCGGCCGGCAAACAGATTCAGCAGGGTGGTCTTTCCTGAGCCATTGCGGCCCACAATGCCAATGCGGTCATCCCGCAGCAGCATGCAGTCAAAGCCAGAGATGATCTGCCGTCCCCCCAGGGACTTGCTGACATTCCGAAACTCAATGGTTTTCTTGCCCAGACGGCTGGAAACCGCCGTGATTTGGCCCATCTCAGGGTGATCCTCCGGCCCGGTCTGGGCCTTCAGGGCTTCATAACGCTCCAGGCGTTCCCGGCTCTTGGTGCCCCGGGCACAGGGGCCTTGCAGCACCCAGGCCAGCTCCCGGCGGAGGGTGGCCTGGCGTTTGCGCTCCATGGCCTGCTCCATCTCCAATCGGGTGACCCGGCCAGCCAGATAGGAGGAATAGCCGCCCTCATAGCCGTAAATGGAGCCGTGATCCACCTCCAGCGTCCGGGTGGTGACCCGCTCCAGGAAATAGCGGTCGTGGGTCACCATCAGGAGCGCGCCCTTAAAGGTGTTCAGGGTGGATTCCAGCCAAGCGATCATCTCCGCATCCAGGTGGTTGGTTGGCTCATCCAGGATGAGCACATCGCAGGGATGCACCAGGGCGGAGGCCATGGCCACCCGCTTCCTCTGGCCTCCGGAGAGCTCTCCCATGCTCCGGTCAAATTCCGTGATGCCCAGCCGGGTCAGGATGGTCTTCGCCTCATATTCATTTAAGGCCCGGGCATCCGGGGACAGCCCGGCAAACACCTGTTCCAACACGGTTTTCTCCGGGTCATAGGCCGGCGTCTGGGGAAGGTACTCCACCCGCACATTGGGATCCCGGGTGACGGTGCCCTCGTCCGGCTCCATGGCAGAGGCGGCCAGCTTGAGCAGGGTGGATTTACCCGCGCCGTTGACGCCAATGACGCCAATGCGGTCCCCCTCATTCAGATAGAGGGTCACATCCCGGAGCAGCGTCCGGGTTCCATAGGTTTTCGAAATATGTTCCTGCCGAAGCAGCATAATATGCCTCCCGCGTTTTGCATGGGGATTTAGATGATACGATATCTATATTGATTATTAGTTTATCAAATTTTCCCCCTGGGGGCAATAGAGAAGGGCCTGTTTCC